>CAIXDG010000148.1 GCA_903918115.1 uncultured beta proteobacterium | reverse complement strand
TTAAAGTATTAATTCCATGACCCTTTAGACTTCTTTAACGACCTGCAAAATCGACCCATACAAATGGTACAAAAGACCAATAAAATTGATTTAAAAAAATTGCGCCAATCAGCTGATGGCGCATGCAAATTGATGAAGGTACTTTCTAATCGCAATCGTCTAATGCTCTTGTGTGACCTTAGTCAAGGTGAAAAATGTGTCAGTGCGTTAGAGGAAAATCTGGGCATTGTTCAGCCCACCTTATCTCAGCAGTTAACAATTTTGCGGACGCAAAAACTGGTTAAGACGCGCCGTGAAGGCAAGCAAATTTACTATTCTTTAGCGAGCCCCATTGCTATTTCGGTGATGGCTTTGTTGTATCAACATTACTGTAAAAAATAACTAGGGGGTTTATATGCAATGCAACGTTGGTAATACAGACCGGTATTTGCGCATTTCAGTTGGCGCCATTTTAATTATCTTAGCGCTGACGGGAACCATTGGCATGTGGGGTTGGATCGGTATTGTGCCCTTAGCAACCGGTATTTTTCGTTACTGCCCGGCTTATTCATTGCTTGGCCTTGGCAATAAAGCGGCAAAGTAATTATTCAGAGCCGATTTAGTAGGAAGCTGAATTTATGTCAACGAAAGAAAATCATATACGTGGGCAAATTCGTCAGGCTCCGGAAAGTTTTCTAGGGCAGGGAGAGATTGCAGAGATTAATCAACACGGCCTCGATCAGCGGCGTAGGGGTTTCTTGCGGCAAGGCTTAGTAGCTGCAGCAAGTGGCGCTATTGGCACAGGCATCGCAGGCTTATCAGCCCCTGCTTTTGGGGCAACCGATGGTGATCCAGCCATCCTGGAAAAACAGGTCTGGCAAACCACCCTGGGAAAAAATGTCGCCACCATGCCCTATGGTACCCCCTCTATATATGAGGCAAACTTAATTCGGCGTGAATCGCCTGGCCTCACCCGCGTATCAGCAGCTTCAGTGGCTTTTACCCCGCTGCAAGGGCTATTTGGAATTATCACCCCCAACGGTTTACATTTCGAACGGCAACATCAGGGTTGGTACAACGTCGACCCTAATTTGCACCGCTTAATGGTGAATGGTCTAGTAAAAAATAGCCGCGTATTTACGATGAGCGATTTAATGCGCCTACCATCGGTGTCGCGCATTCATTTTATTGAGTGTGGTGCAAACACCGGTTTGGAATGGGGTAACGTCGCCGTGCCTACGGTGCAATATACCCATGGTATGTTGTCCTGTTGTGAATTTACTGGGGTACCACTGAGTCTTTTATTGGACGAGTGTGGCGCTGATTTAAAAAAAGGTAAATATCTCCTGGCTGAGGGGGGTGATGGCTCGGGAATGACGCGGACGATTAATTTGGATAGCGCCCTCAAGGATTCTATTGTGGCTTGGGGTATGAATGGTGAAATGCTGCGCCCAGAAAATGGCTTTCCATTGCGCTTAGTGGTACCAGGAGTGCAGGGGGTCAGTTGGGTTAAGTGGCTGCGCCGCCTCGAGGTTGGTGATATGCGTTACGCCACTAAAGATGAAGCGGTCCATTACAACGATCTGATGCCTGATGGTTTAGCGCGCCAATACACTTCGATTCAAGAATGTAAATCGGTGATTACGACCCCTTCGGGCGGTCAGCAATTACTTGAAAAAGGTTTTTATAACATTACGGGCTTGGCATGGTCTGGCCGTGGCAAGATTAAGCGTGTAGATATTTCAGTTGATGGGGGTAATAATTGGCGTACCGCGCGCTTAGAAATACCCATTTTGACCAAAGCGCTAACGCGTTTCAATTTTGATTGGATCTGGGAGGGTGCACCGGCAATTTTGCTATCCCGGGCGATTGATGAAACAGGATATGTACAGCCGACAATTAAAATGTTACGTGATGTCAGGGGCACTCGCTCGATTTATCACAATAATGCAATACAGGCTTGGAAGATTGATAGCAATGGCGAGGTGAGTAATGTCCAAGTTGGCTAATTTAATTTGTTATAGCCTCTTTCGCAGGACGCAATACCTATTGGTTGCAGCGCTGCTGGCCTTCATTGCTATACCTAGTCATGCCCAAAACTCTCCGCTGCTGGCGGCTTCGAGTTTGCCTAATTATCAGGGTATTGGCAGAATCGCGACCCCAGCAGAAGTCAATGCATGGGATATTGATGTGCGCCCAGACTTTGTTGGCTTACCCAAAGGATCGGGTTCCGTTGCTCAAGGTCAAGCGCTGTGGGATACAAAATGTGCGAGCTGTCATGGCACCTTTGGTGAATCGAATGAAATATTTACCCCAATTGTAGGAGGCACGACCCTGGCTGACATGAAGTCGGGTCGAGTAGTCGCATTAAACGATAACAAACAGCCCCAAAGAACGACCTTAATGAAGGTCTCAACTTTATCTTCACTCTGGGATTATATTTATCGGGCTATGCCGTGGAATGCGCCACGTTCGCTTTCTAGCGATGATACTTTTGCTTTGCTGGCCTATATTCTTTCTTTGGCAGAAATCGTACCGGATAATTTTGTTTTAAATAATGTCAATATTTTTGAAGTACAACAGAAGATGCCTAACCGCAATGGCATGACCTTGAATCATGGTTTGTGGGACGTTGCAGGCAAGCCAGACACACAGGCAAAAGCGTGTATGAATAATTGTGTGGCATTTGTACAAATTGGTTCAAGTTTGCCTGACTACGCGCGGAATGCCCATGGCAATTTAGCCGAACAAAATCGGGAGTATGGACCCTATCGCGGGGTTAATACTACCCAACCCCCTTTAGCGCAATTACCACGGCAAATAGTTGCCCTGCCTATTGCTGCGAATCCCTCTATGGCAAAGGTAAGCGGCCCAAAATTACTTTTTAAAGACAGCAATTGTTCCGCTTGTCACGCCGATCATAGCAAGTTAGTAGGCCCCTCGATTACCGACGTGGCCACAAAATATCGCGGTCAGTCTGGCGCTGAGGCTAAACTAGTGACAAAAGTAAAGCTAGGTGGGTCGGGGGTATGGGGATCTATCCCAATGCCGCCTCATCCTGACATCTCTAGTAAGGATTTACAGGTTTTGGTTCATTGGATGCTCACGGGGGAGTAAATACTAGTCCCCGTTAGCGTTCGTGGTGATTTATCGATAAAAGATGTTTAAGTTGACTTAAGGAGTTTTTATGAATAAGCAGCGACGAGATGTATTAAAGTACTCGGCCGTATTTGGAATGATGGCTGCAGCAGGTCTGATTAGTGAAGCGCAAGCCCAGGCTTGGAATAAAGCCGCCTTTGAAGGCAAAAGCCTTGATGATGTTTTTAAGATACTGGGAAGCGCTCCAGAAAAATCGGGCGCCGTCACTTTGAACGCTCCCGATATTGCTGAAAATGGCGCGGTTGTACCCGTTGGCATTTCTACTACCTTAAAGGCAGATCAAATGGCTATTTTGGTAGAAAAAAATCCCAGTACCTTGGCAGCACTATTTTTTGTTCCTGCTGGCACAGAGCCATTTGTTACTACCCGTATCAAAATGGGTCAAACCTCTAATGTCTATGCCTTAGTAAAAGCAGATGGCAAGTGGTTGATGTCTTCTAAAGAAGTGAAGGTGACTTTGGGTGGTTGTGGCGGTTAGTAGGTAGCTTATAAATATACCAATCTAGATTATTACTAATAGGGATTTTCCCTTGAACGATTAAGGAGCAATGATGGCTGATCCAATGCGCGTAAGAGCAACTGAAAGCGGCGGCGTAGTTGATGTAAAAATTTTAATGAAGCACGATATGGAATCTGGTCAGCGAAAAGACGCCGCCGGAAAAGTCATTCCAGCTTGGTTTATTAGCACCCTGAATGTAAAGGCCCAAGGTAACGATGTATTTAATGCACAATTTGGTCCTGCAGTTTCAAAAGACCCATTTTTGAATTTTAAATATAAAGGCGCTAAAGGTGACAAGCTAGTGGTTAGTTGGATTGATAGCAAAGGCGATAAACGTACCGATGAGGCTACCGTCGCTTAAGTTTGAAATTGTTTTAAATAATAAGGGTTATAAATCATGACACCGCATTTCGAGCCGAGTTATAAATCTATTTATGCAGTCGTATTTGGCGCCTTTGCACTGCTAGCGCTAGTACAAACTACCCAAGCCCAAACTGCTAGCGATGGGATTGCTAAATATCGCGAAATGATTGCTGATGGCAACCCTTCTGAGCTCTATGAAGCAGCAGGAGAGGAGTTATGGAAAAAACCGATGGGCCCTAAAAATGCGACTTTAGAGCAGTGTGATTTAGGCCTCGGTCCTGGTGTTGTGGTTGGTGCTGCGGCGCAGTTACCCCGCTATTTTAAAGATAGCAATCGTGTGCAAGACCTCGAGTCACGCTTAATGACTTGTAGAGAGAAATTGCAAGGTATTGATCCTCAGGCCACCATTGATGCGCCATTTCAGGTAGGTCCCAAAAAAGAGATGGAAGCATTAGTAGCTTATGTTGTCACACTCTCAAAAGGTAAAAAAATTAATGTTAGTACCACCCATCCCAAAGAGAAAGAAATGATTGCCTTGGGTAAGCGGGCTTTTTTCTTTGAAGGGGGTCCGATGGATTTTTCCTGTGCATCCTGTCACGGTGAAAATGGCAAACGCATTCGCCTGCAGGATTTGCCAAATATTACTACCCAAGCCGGCGCAGCACTGGGCTGGGGTTCTTGGCCAGCATACCGCGTTTCGAGTGGACAATTTTGGACTATGCAACAGCGTTTAAATGATTGTTATCGGCAGCAGCGCTTCCCCTTTCCAATTTACGGTTCGGAGGTGACGATTGCTTTATCCATGTATATGGCAGCAACTGCTAACGGGGGTATTGTGCAAACCCCGGGCCTAAAAAGATAAGAATAGAACCCAATCATGAATAATTTAATCGAGATAAATATCCTAGTGCGCCGCGCCGTAATAATGCTTTTGAACGTGGGCATCTGCGTAAACCTTGGTTTTGTGGGCGCAGCTATGGCGCAACAAAAACCTGATCCCGCATTTCAGAAAATGATGCAAAGTGGCTTTAAGGCTGAAGGTATAGCTGGTTTAGATCGAATACAGCAAGATGAAACCCAAGCTTTTTGCTCTGACCCTGTTTTTGCTAATGGCAATAGTAAAGCAGCAAGCGCTAAACGTGAGGCCATTCAAAAGCGGAATTTAGCGGAAATTCAACAGCCATCTGATGGTAAATATGTGGGCGATTGGAAAAAAGGCGAGGCGATTGCGCAAAGTGGCCGCGGGGCTACTTGGACAGATACCGCTACCTCGCCAGTTGGCGGCGGTTGTTATAACTGTCATGAAATCGATAAAAAAGAAATTTCTTACGGCAATATTGGCCCGAGTTTATGGAACTACGGTAAGTCGCGTGGCTATTCAAACGAAATGATGGTGTACACCTGGAATCGAATTAATAATTCAAAGGCTTACAACGCGTGCAGTAATATGCCACGCTTTGCACACTTTAAATTACTGAACGAAAAACAAATACAAGATTTAATGGCTTTATTGTTAGATCCTCAGTCGCCAGTTAATCAATAAGGGTTTATGTCAATTCATCGACGTGAGTTTTTGCAAGCGCTAGCCATAGCCGCTGCAGGCGGAATGGGCTTAAGCGCTAATTTTGCTAGCGCACAGACGGCGGCAAAAAAATTCTATGATTTACCTGGTTTTGGTAATGTCCATTTATTGCACTTTACTGATTGTCATGCGCAACTACTGCCAATTTATTTTCGCGAACCCAATGTGAATTTAGGTATCGGGCCACAGTCAGGTCAGATGCCGCATTTAGTGGGGGACTATTTTTTAAAGGCGAATGGAATTGCACCGGGTACGCCCGAAGCACATGCTTTTACTTACTTAAATTTTAGTGCTGCAGCACAAAACTACGGCAAGATGGGTGGTTTTGCCCACCTTTCTACCTTAATTCAGCAAATGAAAGCCTCTCGTCCTAATGCCTTGTTATTAGATGGGGGCGATAGTTGGCAGGGTTCGGGAACAGCCTTGTGGACCAAGGGTCAAGACATGGTTGATGCTTCCTTGGCGCTAGGGGTTGATGTGATGACCGCGCACTGGGAGATGACATTAGGCGAAAAAAGAGTATTAGAAATTGTTGAAAAGGATTTTCGTAATAAAGTTTCTTTCATAGCCCAAAATATTAAGACGGTTGATTTTGGTGATGATGTTTTTAGTCCCTATATCATGCGGCAAATGAATGGTATTTCTGTCGCTATTATTGGGCAGGCTTTTCCCTATACACCAATTGCTAACCCGCGTTATTTTGTACCCAACTGGACCTTTGGCATACAAGAAGAAAATTTACAGAAAAATATTAATGAAGCAGTGAGCAAAGGGGCAAAAGTTGTCGTCTTGCTTTCACATAACGGCATGGATGTCGATTTAAAATTAGCTTCACGGGTTACCGGTCTACACGCTATTTTAGGTGGGCATACCCACGATGGTGTACCAATTCCGGTGAAGGTAAAAAATAGCTCCGGTATCACGTTGGTTACAAATGCAGGATCGAATGGAAAGTATTTAGGGGTTTTAGATTTTGATGTCAAGGGTGGTAAACCAGTCGACTTTCGTTATAAATTATTACCGATCTTCTCGAATTTATTGCCTGCCGATAAAGACATGAGCCAATTAATTCAAAAAATTCGCGCACCATTTGAGGCTAATTTAGCTGAAAAATTAGCTGTAACCGATACTTTGCTTTATCGTCGCGGTAACTTCAATGGTAGTTTTGACCAGCTCATTTTGAACGGCCTCATGGCGCAAAAGAATGCAGAAATTGCGTTCTCTCCAGGGTTCCGTTGGGGTACTTCATTGCTACCCGGGCAGACGATTACGATGGAAAATTTACTTGATCAAACGGCGATTACGTATCCCTACACCACTGTTTCTAATATGACGGGTGCAACAATAAAAAATGTTTTAGAGGATGTTGCTGATAATTTATTTAACCCCGATCCTTATTATCAGCAAGGTGGGGATATGGTGAGAGTAGGTGGTTTAACGTACACCATTGATCCAGCCGGAACTATGGGTGGGCGTATTTCTAATATGCGTTTAAATGACAAACCAATTGATGCAGATAAAGCGTATCGCATAGCTGGATGGGCCCCTGTTAGTGAAGAATCTAAAGAGCTAGGCGGTGAACCAATTTGGGATGTGATTGCACGCCATTTGCGTGAAACCAAAATCATTAAAGCCGTTAAATTAAACGAGCCTGAGGTTAAAGGAGTTAATAATAACCCTGGCATGGTTGCTTTAAATTAGGGCTCGAAAATAGTATGCGTGCAGTAATTGGCGCAAGTAAAGAGGGAAACAATGAATAATAAATTTACTACTTCAGTATTGCTTGGCTTTATTTTTACTTGCACTGCGTGTGTCGCACAGCTCAGCATGGCACAAACAACGAATACGCCCACGCAAGTGGTATATCACGTTGATGATGCCGAGGCACAGGGATTAAAAGCTTTACGCAATATACGCAATCATTTAGATACTGCACCTAGTACGAAAATAATCATGGTGACGCATGCTAACGGGGTTGATATCTTGATGGATGGTGCTAAGGATAAAAAAAATAATGTTGACTATGCACCCTTAGTCGGGGCGTTAAAGTCACGAGGCGTGCGTTTCGAGGTTTGTGAAATTACTTTAAAAAATCGTAATTTAAAAAAAGATCAATTTATTCTTGATGCTGACTTTACCCCGTCGGGCGTCGTACGTATAGCCGATCTTCAGGCAAAAGATCATTTTGCTTACATTAAGCCGTAACTACTACAATTTTTTATTTAGTCTATGGTAATTTCCTTTAAAATAGCGCCATGTCCAGTTTTCGCGCTAAATCTCTTTCTAAGCCTTACTTTTTTAAAACAATTTGTTTTTTTATAGGTTTTTTTTCTATAACTAATTTTAGTTTCGCTGCCAATGCCGCGCTTAAAAATGGCAAGCTTATCGAAGAAACGAAGTGTTATGCCTGCCACGCGAAAAAATCAGGCTTTGGAAATGGCGACATGATTTATACCCGTGCCGATCATAAAGTGACCAGTTATAGCCGCCTCAAGACTATGGTTGCTACTTGTAATAGCGAGTTACGGCTCGATTTATTTCCTGAAGATGAGGCCGATGTTGTGCAATATTTAAATCAGCAGTTCTATCACTTTAAGAACAACTAATTAAGAATAACTAAGCTAGTGCCCAATACAAACGATCTACTTCATCTTAGCCAATATGTCTTGTGGCTTACCTTGGCAGTGACGATTTTACTGGGTGCACTCATGCAATGGTCGAGTTTCTGCACCATGGGCGCTGTTTCTGATGTGTTGGTCATGTCTGACTACACGCGCATGCGGCAATGGTCTTTGGCGATTGGCGTAGCGATTGTTGGGGTTGCTATTTTGGCTTCGCAAGGCTATATCGACACCAGCAAATCGATTTACACCAGTAATCGTTTTCTTTATCTCTCGACGATTATTGGCAGCCTTTGTTTTGGTTTTGGCATGGTTCTTGCATCAGGTTGTGGCAGTAAAACCTTGGTACGTATTGGTGGCGGAAATTTAAAGTCAGTCGTGGTATTTTTTGTTTTAGGCTTAGTTTCTTATATGACCTTAAAAGGGTTCTTAGCAGTTTTGCGCGTCAATACGATTGATACGTTGTTTCTGCCATTGAGCACTACGCAAGATTTGCCTAGCATTCTTGCGACCCAAACCAGTATTGCTAAAGCCCATTTGCAACTCATTTTGGGGTTACTCATCGGTGGCGCATTTATTCTCTTTGCGTTGCTGAAAAAATCGTTTTGGCAACATGATAATTTATTAGCTGGTGGTGGAGTAGGCTTAGCAATTATTGCTATTTGGTGGATTTCTGGTTATCTTGGCTTTATTGCCGAAGATCCCAAGACGCTTGAGGAAGTATTTTTAGTTACTAATTCTGGGCGGATGGAAAGCCTTTCCTTTGTAGCGCCATACGCTTACACCCTCGACTGGCTGATTTTATTTAGTGATACCTCGAAAGTCTTAACCCTCGGAATTGTGGCGGTTGGCGGCATGATTATTGGCGCCTTTTTAAGCGCCATTCTGACTAAAACATTTCGTTGGGAAACATTTCATGGTGTCGAAGATACTGGTAATCATTTGTTAGGTGCTGCCTTAATGGGTTTTGGCGGAGTTACCGCCCTGGGATGTACGATTGGTCAAGGTTTAAGTGGGATTTCTACCTTAGCACTAAGCGCATTTTTGGCTTTACCCGGATTTATTGGTGGGGCGTGTTTAGGGTTATGGTATTTGCAGTGGCGTCTTGAACGTCAGCTAAATTAAAAGACAGGCGAGCTATGCACATTGATTGGGCTGCATTTACACCCATCCCGGCATTATTAGGCGGTATTATTTTGGGCCTGGCTGCGGCGCTTTATATTCATTTGCATGGTCGAATTTTAGGTGTTAGTGGAATTATTGGCGGTCTTACAAAACCGCAGGCAGGTGATTGGGCATGGCGGCTCAGTTTCACGTTGGGTTTATTGTCTAGCCCTTTGTGGGCCGGCTTATTTTTTGACTTGCAAGCCATTCAGATCATAGATGCAGGTTGGGGCGCATTAGTGATTGCCGGACTTTTGGTGGGTTTTGGGGCTAGTTATGGCTCGGGCTGCACAAGTGGCCATGGCATTTGTGGGCTTTCACGACTTTCCTTCCGATCGCTAGTGGCTACCTTAACTTTTATGGGCGCTGGTTTCCTTACTGTTTTTTTGCTGCGCCATGTTTTTTAAGACGCCCTTTGGAGTCCAATGATGAAACGTAGCCTTGCTCTGCTTAGTCAATTTGCCATTGGCGTTATTTTTGGATTAGGTCTCATTATTTCTGGGATGACCAATCCGCAGAAAATTTTGCAATTTCTCGACCTTGCTGGCAGTTGGGACCCCAGTCTAATTTTTGTCATGCTCGGCGGGATTTTAGTCAGTTTGGCCGCATTCTATCTGGCCCGTAAACGCACTGAAGCTTGGTTTGGTGGGCTCGTTCAGCTGCCAAAAAGTAGCCCTATCGACCGCCATTTAGTGATTGGCAGTCTGTTATTTGGCACCGGTTGGGGGATTGCTGGATTTTGCCCAGGGCCGGCAATAGTTGCCTTAGGGTCTGGACACGCAAAGGCCTTGGTTTTTACCTGCATGATGTTGATCGGTATGCTAATTTATCAACAGTTGGGCAGCCAAATTAAAAACCGTCTACATTAATCACATTGAATGCTTTTTAAGAGGTTGAAATGAGTATTGGAATTGCTTGTCACAATGCATTATTTGGTACAGCTGGTCAAATAATGCCAGCCGATTTAGTGGAAATTGCCGCCCAAGGCTATAAAAGCGTAATCAACAATCGCCCAGATTATGAGGAGGGGCCAGAACAACCTCCCCATGATTCGATTCAGGCTGAAGCCTTAAAACTTGGCTTAAATTATGCTTTTTTGCCCGTTGTTAGTGGCGCTATCACGCTTGAGCAGGTAGAGGAAATGGCGCGCTTGTTAAAAACATTGCCAGAACCTATTTTGGCCTTTTGCCGCTCAGGTGCTCGCTCGACCAATCTATATCAAATGGCGGTGCATCTCAATCAAGAGCGCAGTTAAACATGCCTCGCTTGTTGAATACCGAAGAGCGCAGTGCCCTTGCCAGCGATTTTCCTGCCTGGCAAATTCAGCAGCAGCGGGATGCAATGAGCCGGACTTTTTTATTTGCGAATTTTGAAGCCGCATTTCGCTTTATGCAAGGTTGCGCTGTGTATGCCGAACAAATCGATCATCATCCCGAGTGGTTGAATGTTTGGAATCGGGTTGATGTCGTACTCTCAACGCATAGTGCAGGTGGCTTAACTCTGCTTGATCTGCAATTGGCTCAATGGATGGATCAAACTGCTAGTGCAATCGGCTTGCAGCCGCCGAAATCATAAAATGCGTACTTGGTTCATGAGGCGTAACTGTTCATTTACGCCACGACAGCTTAGCTATTTTTATCTTTCTTTGGCTGGCTTTTCATTAATGGTAGGAACTTATTTTTTATTGCAAGGAGTCTGGATCATTATTTGTTTTACTTTGCTTGAATTAACGATCGTGGCAATTGCTTTACTCGTTTATGCGCGTCATGCGCTCGATTATGAAAAAATTTCAGTTGATGGCGATCAACTCATTTATGAAAAGAGTTGGGGTGGCCAAGTGAGTCGATGTCAATGGAACGCCCGCTGGGTGCAATTAATTCATCTGCATAATGATCCTAATCAATTGGCTTTGCGTTATGGTAATGAAAAAAAGCCGATTGGACTTTTTTTACGCAATGCTGATCGACCCCGTTTTGAGCGTGATTTAAGCCTACATCTGACTTAAATCGACTGAATTTAAAGGACTTTATGAGAATTGAAATACCAGAGAACAAGCGGTTTGTTCATGAGTCAACGATGGACATTCGCTGGGGCGATATGGATGCCTTTCAGCACGTGAATAACACCCTTTACTTTCGTTATATGGAGCAATCCCGCATCGACTGGATTGTGTCATTAGGCTTTACCAATATGGTTGATAAGGAAGCCTTGCTGATGGTGAATGGTTTCTGTAATTTTTATACACAACTATCCTTTCCTGGCACACTACTGGTGCAAACCTTTATTGGGCATATCGGGAAATCTAGCATTGATTTATATAACACCATTGCTTTGGCAAATGCGCCAGAAACGATTTGTGCTGCTGGAGGTGCCACGATGGTATGGGTCGATTTGGCGACGAATAAATCCCGTCCTTGGCCCGAGCATATTTTAAAAATTTTGCAATAACAATATCCCCAGCGCGTGTCTAAATTATTGCCGGAGCAAATGGTAGATTTTTCTCAATACGATGCCATTATTGATACGCGCTCTCCGGCTGAATTTGCTCTCGATCATATTCCAGGCGCGGTTAATTACCCAGTTTTAAATAATGACGAGCGCGCACGGATTGGCACAATTTATAAAAATGACTCTGCTTTTGCGGCGAAAAAAATTGGCGCAGCTTTGGTAGCGCGGAATATTGCAGCGCACTTAGAAAGCCATTTTTTAGCCTTTCCCTATACTTGGCGCCCGCTTATTTACTGTTGGCGCGGCGGTGAAAGGAGTGGGGCATTTACCCTGATTCTGCAGCGTATTGGCTGGAAGGCCGAGCAGTTAGTCGGCGGATACCAGGCTTTCAGGCGTCATGTCATTAGCGACCTCAATGAATTTGCTGGCCAGTTTTCTTTTGTCGTTATCTGCGGCATGACGGGAACCGGTAAAACCCGTCTATTGGCTGAATTACAGAAACGGCAGGCGCAAGTTCTTGATCTAGAGGGCTTAGCAATGCATCGTGGCTCAGTCTTAGGGCATCACCCGATAGCCGAGCAACCAAGTCAAAAAAGTTTTGAAACTGCGTTGTGGAATACCTTACGTTTATTCGACCCCACTAAGCCAGTTTATGTTGAATCGGAAAGTAAAAAAGTAGGCGGCTTGCATATCCCCGATCTCTTAATGGCGCGTATTCGGGATGGGAGTTGTATTGAAATCGAAGCCGCGATTGAATTACGTGTGCAATGGTTAATGGATCAATACCAGCATTTTTTAATTGATGTTCCGACTTTAGAGGCGAAGCTTATCAGTTTGACTGCGCGTTATGGCCGAGTCAGAATTGAGGAATGGTGCGCCGCTGCTCAGGCCGGTGAATTTACTTGGCTTGTAAATGCCTTGTTAGTCCAGCATTATGATTCCGCCTATCAGCAATCGATTGAGCGAAACTTTACGCATTACGGTTCTAAGCATCAGCTGCGTTTAACAGCGCTGAATCCGGTCGCTTTTAATGCCTTGGCTGATCAGTTACTGGCCTTAAAGTAAACTTAATTAAAGGCTTGAATGCCTGTTTGGGCACGACCTAAGATAAGCGCATGAATATCATGCGTACCTTCATAGGTGTTCACGACCTCTAAATTCAGTAAATGCCGAATCACGCCATACTCATCTGAAATACCATTTCCGCCATGCATATCACGGGCCATGCGGGCAATATCCAACGCTTTGCCACATGAATTGCGTTTCATAATTGAGGTAATTTCAGGGGAGGCGAGATGTTCATCTTTCATGCGCCCTAGGCGTAGACAACCTTGTAGACCGAGACAAATTTCGGTTTGCATGTCGGCGAGCTTTTTTTGAATGAGCTGGTTAGCAGCCAACGGACGACCAAATTGCTCGCGGTCAAGCGTATATTGCCGGGCTGCATGCCAACAAAATTCTGCCGCCCCAAGAGCGCCCCAAGCAATACCGTAGCGCGCGGAGTTTAAGCAGGTGAATGGACCTTTTAAGCCAGTAACGTGCGGCAATTCATTTTCGCTGGGGACAAATACTTTTTCCATTACGATTTCTCCCGTAATCGAAGCACGTAAACCCATCTTGCCTGTAATTTTTGGTGTGCTTAAACCTGACATGCCTTTTTCCAAAATAAAGCCACGAATCTCACCGGCATCATTTTTAGCCCAGACAACAAAGACATCAGCAATGGGCGAATTCGAAATCCACATTTTGGCGCCCGATAACTCAAATCCCCCTGGAACACTATGGGCCCGCGTAATCATGCCGCCAGCATCAGAACCAAAATTAGGCTCAGTAAGACCAAAACAACCAATGAGTTCGCCAGTAGCTAATTTAGGTAAATATTTCTGTTTTTGTTCTAAGCTGCCAAATTCATTGATAGGGACCATGACCAAAGAGGATTGCACGCTCATCATCGAGCGGTAACCGGAGTCAACCCGTTCGATTTCTCTGGCGATAAGGCCATAGGAAACATAATTTAAATTAGCGCCGCCGAATTCCTCAGGAATGGTGATGCCAAGCAAACCCAATTCGCCCATTTCTCGAAAAATACCGACATCGGCTTTCTCCTCGCGAAAGTCGGCCTGAATACGTGGTGCTAAGCGCCCTTGCGCATATTCAAAGGCGGCCTCTCGCACCATCCGCTCTTCGGTCGTGAGTTGCTGGTCTAGCAGCAGGGGGTCAGCCCAATTAAAAGGGGTTTTACTCATGTTATTTACTCACTTTTTAGGCTTTGAAATAGGGCTGGGCAAAACCAGCCAATTAGCACTATTCTATTCAATTAATTACTTAACGATCTAGCGCACTCCGCTATGGAAAAAAACCCGCCGCCGCGCCGTCATTATCGCTACTACGATTTAATCCTAGTGGCCTTTGTGGTTGTGCTACTTTGCTCTAATTTTATTGGCGCAGGGAAGGCGGGGACGATTGATTTACCCTATTTTGGCCCGGTTATTTTTGGTGCCGGGGTGCTCTTTTTTCCAATTGCCTATTTTTTTGGCGACATTATGACCGAGGTATACGGCTATGCCTATGATCGGCGTGCAGTGTGGGCAGGTTTTACCGCTTTAATTTTTGCTGCAATTATGGCGCAAGTCGTGATTGCGTTGCCCATTGCCCCTGGCTCTTACATGGCAAATTATCAGCAAGGCCTAGAAACTGTTTTTGGGAATTCATGGCGCATTGCATTGGCATCGATTTGTGCGTTTTGGTGCGGTAGTTTTGCGAATGCTTTTGTATTGGCAAAATTAAAAATTGCCACGGCAGGACGTTTTTTATGGCTGCGGGCAATTGGCTCAACTGCAGTCGGCGAATTAATCGATTCATCACTATTTTATTTGCTAGCCTTTTATGGCATATGGCCCCTGGCTGAATTGGTACAAATTGCCTTCGCGCAATATGTACTAAAAACCGGCTGGGAAGTTCTAGCAACCCCGCTCACGTATTGGGTAGTCAACTTCTTAAAACGCAAAGAACAAGAAGATCATTATGATATCCATACGAATTTCACCCCCTTTCGCATGCGCGTTGACCGCTAGGAGAAGCTATGAAGCCCTTTAATGATCCCACCATATTACCCAGTGAAATTACCCCGAAGGCCATTTTCGAGCAGCGCCGCGCATTAATTAAGGTTGCGGCAGCAGGGGGGTTCGGGGCAGGTCTTGCACCGTGGTTTGCACGTGAAGCATTTGCTCAAGCAGCACCCGCTGGTCCTCCGGCTGGCGGAGTTAAATTAAAAACCACGCCTTCAAGCTATTCGACTACCGAAACACTATCTGCTTATAAAGATGTCACTACGTATAATAATTTTTATGAGTTTGGCACCGATAAAGCCCAACCGCACGAGACCGCTAAAAGCTTGGAAACCAGACCGTGGACAGTTGCTGTAGAGGGTCTCGTCAAAAAACCGCAGACGTTTGATATTGATGCTTTGCTGAAATTGGCGCCAATGGAAGAGCGCATTTATCGCATGCGCTGTGTTGAAGGCTGGTCGATGGTAATACCTTGGGATGGCTATTCTTTGTCTAAATTGCTGAACCTAGTTGAGCCTACTAGCGCAGCCAAATATGTCGAATTTATTTCACTAGCGGACCGTAAGCAAATGCCCGGCGTTAATTCATCAGTATTAAATTGGCCTTATCGTGAGGGCTTGCGCTTAGATGAGGCGATGAACCCCTTGGCCTTACTTACTTTTGGTTTATATGGTGAGGCCCTGCCAAAGCAAAATGGCGCCCCGGTACGTATGGTCATTCCTTGGAAGTATGGCTTTAAAAGTGCTAAGTCAATCGTTAAAATTCGTTTAACTGATCAGCAGCCACCAACCAGCTGGAATATGTCGGCCCCAAGTGAATATGGCTTTTATTCCAACGTGAACCCGAATGTTGATCATCCCCGCTGGAGCCAAGCTACCGAGCGACGAATCGGTGATGGCCGAGGTTTTTTTGCGCCTAAAATAAAAACTGAAATGTTTAATGGTTATGGCAATCAGGTTGCGAGCTTGTATGCAGGCATGGACCTTAAAAAATTCTATTAACCAAGCGGGTTTTTTAACGGGGTTCAAGTCCCTGGTTTTTTTGTCGGCGCTGCTTCCGCTAGCGCGACTTATTTATTTTGCTTACAGCGATCAATTAGGCGCTAACCCAATTGAGTTTATTACTCGCTCAACAGGAACTTGGACCCTCGTTTTATTTTGTCTTACTTTAGGTATGACACCGCTACGCTTAATTACCGGTTGGAGTGGTTGGATACGCGTGCGTCGTATGCTTGGGCTATTCGTGTTTTTTTATGCCTGTTTGCATTTTTTAATTTGGCTATGGCTAGACCAAGATTTCAACCTCGCAGCAATGATCAAAGATGTCATTAAACGCCCCTTTATCACTATGGGGTTTATTAGTTTTGTATTGCTTATTCCATTGGCACTCACGTCAAATCAGTGGTCGCAGCGTAAACTAGGGCGCCGCTGGGCTTTATTACACCGTCTGGTTTACGTGATTGCAGGCACGGCAATTTTGCATTATTGGTGGGATAAGGCGGGTAAAAATAACTTTTCAGTCGTCTCGATTTATCTGGGCGTTATTATCTTATTACTAGCCTTACGCATACCGGTAATAAAAAATCAACTGAATCGAATCCAAATTACCCAATCGAACACAACTTCTTAGGAATTTTTAAATGCCATTGAAGCTTATTCTCTGCAGATTAATACCATTGACTGCGCTCGTTTTCAGCTTGATCCTGAGCGTTACCAACGTTGTTGCACAGTCTAAAGATCTGACCTATCCCAATCGCCAAATTACCTTAATTATTCCTTTTCCACCTGCGGGGGCTACCGATTCGCTAGGACGCATGTTGTCACAGAAATTATCCCAACGTTTGGGTCAGTCGGTCATCGTCGATAACCATCCGGGAGCAGGTGGTTCAATTGGCTCAAATATCGTGGCACGCGCTGCGCCCGATGGCTATACCTTGCTCTTATCTACTGGGAGCACACATTCGGTTGCCCCTAGCTTTACGAAAAAATTACCGTACGACACCCAAGCTGATTTCACGCCGATCGGTGGGGTAGCAGTTGCGCCTGGCTTGCTGACTATTACGAAGACCTTACCCGTTAAAAATCTCCAAGAATTTATTGAATATGCACGGGCTCACCCGAATGAGATTAATTATGCGACTAGCGGGAATGGCACAGTGATGCATTTAAATGCCGAGGCGCTGAAAGCCACAGCACGTTTTAATATGACGCACATTCCTTACAAGGGCTCTGCCTTAGCTACGCCAGATTTAATTTCTGGAAAAGTCCATTTACTTTTTGACACCACGATTGCCAGTTTGCCCTTAGTTGCCGAAGGTAAGTTAATGGCCTTAGGAGTCGCTGCTCCAAAGCGTTCACCTTTGCTGCCTAATGTGCCAACCATTGCCGAGGCCGGTAAAAATTATGGTTTGGGGCAATTTGAAACGTCGAATTGGTTCGGAGTTTATGGCCCAAAAAATTTACCGCTTGAGATTGTGACCAAACTAAACACCACGCTCAATGCCATTTTGCTTGAAAAAGATACCAAAGAGCGCTTAGCGCTTTTGGGTGCTGAACCGATACCTGGGACCCCTGAAAAATTTGCCACGATGGTTGCGCTTGATCGGGTGCGATGGACCAAAATTATTCAACAAAATCAAATTTCGCTAGACTAATTCATTAACGGGAATAACATGCAATTTAATTGGCACAACCCTTATCCCACTATACGTATGCCGGTAATGGGACGAAATGTGGTTTCGACCTCGCATCCCTATGCAGCCCAAGCTGGCTTAAAGATTTTGCACCAGGGTGGTAACGCCATCGACGCTGCGATTGCCGCCGCCGCCGCTTTGATGATTGTTGAGCCGGTTTCTAATGGCCTAGGAAGTGATTGTTTTGCGATCGTGTGGGATGGTCAGGAATTGCATGGCTTAAATGCTTCTGGGGTTGCCCCGCAGGCATGGAATCCCGCTTACTATGCAAAAAAATATGGCACCGAGGCAAATGGTATTGCTAAACGCCCGATGCGTGGCTGGGATACCGTCACGGTTCCTGGTGCTCTAGCCGGTTGGGAGGCTTTGCATACCCGGTTTGGTTCATTGCCATTAGCTGATTTATTACAGCCCGCCATTGAAATTGCCGAACGCGGTTACGCGATGCCGTTAATCGTGGCGCATAAATGGGCTGCCGCAATTCCAGATATACAAAACCAGCCCGGTTTTGCTACTGCTTTTATGCCGCATGGTAGAGCGCCACATGCAGGAGAGCGATTTACTTTTCCAAGCGCTGCGCGCTCCTTAAAATTATTAGCAAAAAATGGTATTCGGGCATTTTATGAAGGTGAAATTGCCGAAGCGATTGTGGCGTTCGCGAAGGCGACTGATGGTGCCATGACTTTAGCCGACTTAAGTGCATATCGCCCCGATTGGGTGGGTACGATACAGCAGAGTCTACGGGCAGCCGATGGTAAACAATACGACTTACATGAAATTCCCCCAAATGGTCAGGGTATTGGCGCATTAATTGCCCTGGGGATCTTGCAACATTTTGATTTAGCAAGTTTGCCAGTGGATGGGATTGAAAGTCAGCATTTACAGATTGAGGCAATGAAGTTAGCTTTTGCTGATGTCTATCAATATCTTGCTGATCCGCGTTCAATGGCAGTAACGCCAGAACAAATGCTCAACCCGAGTTATTTGGCTGAGCGAGCTAAGCTGATTAATCCTAAAAAGTCGACCCATTTTAAATATGGCTTACCCGCATCGGGTGGCACAGTGTATTTAACAACCGCTGATGCGCAGGGACGCATGGTTTCTTTTATTCAAAGCAATTACATGGGCTTTGGTTCGGGAGTAGTCGTTCCGGAGTGGGGCGTTAGTCTGCAGAATCGGGGTTATGGTTTTTCGCTTGATCCGCAATCTGCCAATGTGGTTGCCGGGGGTAAACGGCCATTTCACACCATCATTCCTGCTTTCCTTACCCGCAATGATGGCGGCAAGGTTTTCCCGCAAATGAGTTTTGGGGTCATGGGGGGCGATATGCAACCCCAAGGTCATTTACAAACTTTAGTGCGCATGATGACATATCAGCAGCAGCCTCAGGCCGCCTGTGACGCACCGCGTTGGAAGGTGAACCGCGATTTCACCTTAGATGTTGAGTCGAACATGAACCCCGCCACGGTAGCTGGCCTCATTGCCATGGGTCACACCCTGAAAAAGATTGATGATCCCTACTATATGGACTTTGGTTCAGGACAGTTCATTTGGCGCTTAAGTGATGATCTGGAAGATGGCTATATTGCCGCTAGCGATAGTCGGCGCGATGGCTTGGCTGCTGCGTATTAAGTCTGTGAAACAGTTGAAATAGCACAATCAGGCGCCAACACCGTTAAAATAGGCGGTTTGCTATAAAACATTCCTATTTAGAAGGTTATCGTGCTGTCAGCATCTAATATTACTATGCAGTTTGGGGCTAAGCCCTTGTTTGAAAATATCTCAGTTAAATTTGGTGGCGGTAACCGCTATGGCTTAATTGGCGCTAACGGTTGTGGCAAATCTACCTTCATGAAAATCTTGGGTGGCGATCTCGAGCCCACGAGCGGTAATGTCAGCCTAGACCCTAATATTCGTTTGGGCAAGTTACGCCAAGATCAATTTGCTTTTGAGGATGTGCGAGTGCTTGACGTAGTAATGATGGGGCACGAAGAAATGTGGCAGGCGGCAGCAGAACGGGATGCGATTTATGCCAACCCCGATGCAAGTGATGAAGACTATATGCACGCTGCCGAGCTTGAAGCGAAGTATGCTGAGTATGGCGGCTACACTGCAGAAGCGAAAGCCGGTGAATTATTACTCGGCATTGGCATTCCCATTGAGCAACACGATGGCTCGATGAGCAATATTGCGCCTGGCTGGAAATTACGCGTCTTGTTAGCGCAAGCACTTTTTTCTGACCCCGATGTTCTTCTCCTCGATGAGCCGACGAATAATTTAGATATTCACTCGATTCATTGGCTTGAAGAGGTGTTAAATAATTTCAATAGCACCATCATCATTATTTCCCATGATCGCCATTTTTTAAATGAAGTTTGTACACATATGGCTGATATGGATTTTGGCACGCTCAAAGTGTATCCCGGTAATTATGATTCTTACATGTTAGCTTCGGTGCAAGCGCGGGCCCAGCAAATGGCGTCGAATGTTAAGGCCAAAGAAAAGATTGCAGAACTACAAGCTTTCGTCAGTCGCTTCTCAGCGAACGCCTCTAAGGCTCGCCAAGCAACTTCGCGACAGCGGCAGTTAGAAAAGATCGAGATAACTGAAATTAAACCCTCTTCACGACAAAATCCGTTCATTCGTTTTGACTCGGAAAAGAAATTGCATAACATGGCAGTCGAGTGCAATGGGCTCACTAAAGATTTTGATCGGACTATTTTTAAGAACTTTAAATTAGGTGTCCGTGCTGGCGAGAAAATTGCCATTATTGGTCAAAATGGCGCTGGTAAAACAACCTTACTAAAAACAATTTTAAGTAAACGCTTTAACGGTCTACAGGCCGATAAAGGTGACGTGAAATGGGCAGAAAATGCGAATGTTGGCGTGATGCCGCAAGATACTAGTGAGTTATTTCCTGAAGAAACAACCTTGATGGAGTGGATGAGTAGCTATCGCAATACCGGGGATGATGATCAGGTGGTGCGTGGCACCTTAGGTCGCTTGTTATTTTCTGGTGACGATATTGGGAAATCGGTCAAGGTCTTATCCGGCGGCGAGAAGGGGCGGATGATTTGGGGACAACTTATGCTCCAAAAGCACAATGTGCTGGCGATGGATGAGCCCACCAACCATATGGATATGGAATCGATTGAAAGCCTACAAATTGCCCTCGAAAAATATGAAGGCACGTTACTCTTTGTTTCGCACGATCGTGAGTTTGTTTCAGCCCTAGCCAATCGTATTTTGGAGGTTAAAATGGATGGATCTGTGGTTGATTATTCTGGTACTTACGAGGAATATTTACGCAGCCAAGCTATTACGGGCTAGTTCATGATTTATTTAAATATCAACAAGGAGATGTAATGCAATTGACAAAGAAACTGGTTTTTACTGTCTCAGTATTAACGAGCATTTGTTTCATCGCTCCAGCCTCACAGGCAGCTGAGTTTCCTGGCGATCGGCCGATCACCTTAATTGTGCCTTTTGCTGCTGGTGGTCCTACCGATAAAGTGGCACGTGAGCTTGCCTTAGTTATGGGCAAGCAATTAAAGGGGCAAATTATTGTTGAAAATACCCCGGGCGCCGGCGGAACCATTGCGGCAAAAAAAGTCGTGCTGGCTCCAAAAGATGGTCATACTTTATTAATCCATCATATTGGCATGTCGACCGCTCCCGCTTTATATAAAAATCTTGGCTTCGATCCAATGAATGATTATGAATATATTGGCCAGGTTGCAGATGTGCCGATGATGCTCATTGCCAACAAAGATTTGCCCCCTAAAAACTTCAAAGATCTAGTGCCTTATATGAAGGCAAATACTGGCAAGATTGCTTACGCTAATGCAGGTATTGGTTCAGCTAGTCATTTATGCGGTTTATTGTTAATGAGTCGCATACAGATTGACTTAACCACCGTGCCTTACAAGGGAACTGCTCCTGCCTTAACTGATCTAATGGGCAATCAGGTCCAGCTCATGTGTGATCAAACTACAAACATCGGCACCCAAGTTACTGCAGGCGCTGTTAAGGCTTATGGTACGACTACCTTGCAACGGATTAAAGCCTATGACAAGGTGCCAACCTTAAACGAAGAGGGTTTGAAAAATTTTGAAGTTAAAGTATGGCACGGTGTTTATGCACCAAAGGGAACTCCTAAGGCTGATGCCGATAAATTAGCCGCCGCCCTGAAAGCTGCAATTCAAGATCCTGGCTACAAAAGTAAAATGGCTGAAATGGGTGTTGAAATTCCGAGTCAAGCCAATGCGAGCCCAGAGGGATTGAAAAATCACTTGAAAGCACAAATTGATTTATGGACGCCAATTATTAAAGCAGCTGGAGTCTACGCAGACTAATTAAAGTTCTTAAGTCTTAGTCTGGAAGCGCATCGCAGTACCTTCTAACTGAATGCGTTCCCAGACTATTTTTTTTTCTACTGGTGATAAAAAAACCCAGTTACTGACTTCCTGTGCAGTTCTGCCACAACCCATGCAAATTTCATCAAATAGGGTCGAGCAGACCCCAATGCAGGGCGAATCTGAATCTGCATCGCCGACTAATAAAGAATTTGCAGCATCACTCATAGACATACTTTAGCTGATATTTACATTTCTATTTTGACGTAGGGGTGAATGCTCTTGAAGTTCATCAATATATTCGGCAATACCTTCGCGCTCACGCTCTAAAAATCGATCTACGGCAATTAAAAAGCGTTCGTCAGCTAACCAATGCGCTGATTGTAAGGTAGTGGGCAGAAACCCACGGGCCATTTTGTGCTGGCCTTGCGCGCCCCCTTCGAATAATTGAATTTTCTCCGCGATACAAAATTCAATGGCCTGGTAATAGGCAGTTTCAAAATGTAAACAGGGTAGGTGTTCGAGACAGCCCCAATATCGACCATAGGCAGTTGAGATGGGCGCTTTGCGATCTATAACCAATAAAGAAGC
>CAIXDG010000147.1 GCA_903918115.1 uncultured beta proteobacterium | reverse complement strand
GTCCGCTTTTCTGCAAAGGCTTTTCGCCCTTCCTTGTAATCCTCACTGGCAAAACAGGCATCGACCATTGCCATCGCCCGGGCATGATCTTGTTGGTTGTGCTCGGCAAGCGCTTGCTGAATCGCAAATTTACTTGCAGCAATCGTTAAGGGCGCATTTTCTGCGATCCCTTCAGCGTAGGCCAAAACTGCTGCATCTAAGGTATTAACGCTATGAACCTTGGTCACAAACCCCATTTGTAATGCATCTGCAGAATTAAAACGGCGTGCACTAAAGAAGATATCGGCGGTGTTAGCTGGCCCCATGATGCTAATAAAACGCGCTATTCCTTTAGGACTATAAGCCAGACCTAAACGTGCGGCAGGCATCCTAAACTGCGCGTCTTCTGCACACAGGCGAATATCGCAAGATGAAGCAAACCCCAATCCGCCGCCAAAGCAATAGCCCCGAATACTAGCAACCACGGGTTTCGAGCAGGCTATCGGTGCAGCATAAGCTGCTAAGACCGCATTGTTATATTGTTCCTGAGCCTCAGCAGTGCCTCTTAATTTATCAAATTGAGAAATATCTGCCCCAGAAATAAATGCTTTCTCCCCATCCCCCGCCACCACAATGACGCGGACCGCGGGGTCGGCATCAAAGGCCTGCATCGCAGCAGGCAAATTGGCCCACATCTCGAAGGTCATTGCATTCATTTTTTCTTGGTTAGAAAAAATAATGAAGCCTACTGCCCCAGTTTTACGAATAATGAGTTCTGCCATAAGTATTTTATTTACCTAAATAATTGCGTTTTTTGTAAAAGAATCAATCGTTGCGCTGTCATAGCCTAACTCAGTCAATATCTCAGTAGTATGCTGACCACGCAAGGGTGAACTAGCGACAATCTGCGATGGCGTTCTAGTTAATTTAATCGACTGGTTTAATAATGCAAGCTCGCCTAGCGTGGGATGCGTGACCCGCCCAATGGCCCCTAAGTGCTGCACCTGTGGGTCACTAAACACTTGATCCATCGCATAAATAGGACCGCACGGGATGCCTTTTGCTAAAAGTAATTCTACCCATTTAGCGCTCGTTTTATGCATTAAAGTTTTACTTAACTCAGCATTGAGTCTTACTCTACCAGTAGAACGACCTTTAGCAGTTTTAAATTGCTCATCGATTAGCAAATCATCACGCTCAATCGCGCTGGCAAATTTTTCCCAAACACCTAAACCAGTAGCGGCGATATTAATATATCCATCCTCGGTTTTATAAGCTGAGGTTGGCATAAAAGTGGGGTGATCATTACCAACTTGCTTGGCTACCTCGCCACTCATCGTGTAGCGGGCTGCTTGAAAGTCTAATAAGGTTAAGCCCGCTTGCAAGAGATTAGCTTGAACCCACTGCCCTTCCCCGCTTTCATCCCGCTCAAGTAAGGCGGTCATTACCCCCATTGCCGCCAATAGGCCAGCTGTCACATCAGTGACGGCACCGCCTACACGCATAGGGCCATCCCCTGGCGCTCCTGTAACCGACATTAAGCCAGATAAACCTTGGGTAATTTGATCAAAGCCAGGACGATTTTTGTAGGGGCCATCTTCGCCATACCCCGAAATACTCACTAAGATAATTTTGGGATTAATTTTTTTTAATGACTCGTAATCAATCCCTAAGCGAAATTTCACATCAGGTCGATAATTCTCGACAACGACATCGGCAGTTTTTGCCAATTGCTCAAAAATAGCTTTCCCCTCTGGTGTCTTCAAATTTAAAGTGATTGATCGTTTATTGCGATGCAGATTTTGAAAATCAGCAGCATCACGAGGGCCAGCATATTCTTCGGGACCAGGATTTTCAATCTTGACCACATCAGCACCAAAATCAGCCAAGTGGCGCACACAAACTGGCCCAGCGCGAACGCGGGTTAAATCCAGCACACGAAAACGGGATAAGGCTTTGGAAGCGACTATTTTTGACATACTCAATTCATCATTTCAAGTGCAGGCTTTTTTCGTAATAGATAAAGGCCGATACAAAACCCCAACACACCTAAGGCAGCAACGTAGTATGCGGGCGCCATTACATTCAAGGGAATTAACAAACTAATAAAAATTGGGGTAAGCCCACCAAAAATTGCATAAGCAACATTATAGGAAAAGGATAGCCCTGAGAACCTAACTGCCGCAGGAAAGGCCATTACCCCAACTGCAGGAATAATGGCAATAACGCCAACAAAAAATCCATTGAGGCCATAGAGAAGAAAAAGATGTTCAGCTGAAATTGCCAACTGTTGGTAAAAAATAATTGAAGTGGCTGCGAGCCCAATTGAGCCAATCAGCATGACGCGTCCTGCATTGAATTTTCCTGCTAAAGCACCAAATACTAAACACCCCACTGTTAAGCATAGGGTTGCAAAAATATTAGCTTCAAGTGCCACTCTAGCGGGCACTTTAAATAAAGTTTGCAGTAAGGTGGGGGTCATTAATATCATCGTCACAATTGCTGCGGATAACATCCAGGTCATTAATGCAGTTAAAACGACAGCCGGCCGATGCGCACGTAAAACTATCTTTAAAGGCAGTTCTTGGCGTCTCAATAGCTGTTGCATGGCTTTGAAAACCGGGGTTTCATGTAACCACTGCCGCAGAAATACTGCAATGATTCCAAAAATGCCGCCCAAAATAAAAGGGGCTCGCCAACCACCTCCTAAAATTTGCTCCGGCGTAAAAAAGGTATTCACTAAAACGGCGACGATCGCGCCTAGAAAAATTCCACCCGTTAATCCTGCAGTTAAGACAGCACAGGCAAAACTGACGTAACGCGGGGCAACATGTTCTGCAACAAAAACCCATGCCCCCGGAACTTCACCGCCAATAGCTGCACCTTGCATCATCCGAAAAAATAATAAAATAATTGGTGCATAAATACCGATATCAGCATATGTGGGCATGAGCCCAATAGCCAGAGTGGGAATTGCCATTAAAAATATACTGAGCGTAAACATTTTTTTGCGCCCACGGGTATCGCCAAAGTGGGCCATCACAATACCGCCAATGGGGCGTACTAAATATCCTGCCGCAAAAATTCCAAAGGTTTGTAATTGACGCAGCCAGTCGGGCATATTGGCGGGAAAAAATAATGCGCCAATAGATGTAGCAAAATAAACAAAGATAATAAAGTCATAAAATTCGAGCACGCCACCAAGCGCTGATAGGCTCAAAATTTTTAATTCAGAACGGCTAAGTGAGCTCATCAAGAAGATCTTTTAAATGATTAGCCAATTGGCTAGCGAAGATTACTATTACTTTTTGTAATTGCTAGGCTTACATTGATATTCTGTGATTTTGTTACCGTCAGCAAGATCTTGAACTTTCATCGTGCCAGCTTTTGGGTTAATAACCGTAATTGAGTTACCAGTACTGCTTTTATAATTAATGTTGTAAATACCGTTCAGTTTGGATATCTGGGCCACACCACCCAAAGCATCCGTTTTGCCATCCTTCATTACCAACTCATCAATTTGATAGACCCATTGGCCTTTTTGGTGGTGCACTTGAATCAATAAGTTAGTTGCTGAGTTCGCCTCAGCGCAGACTAGCCGAACCCCTTTAGCGTGAGCGCTAAAGGAAAAAAGAATGCCCAATATTAGTATAGATAGCTTCATTTCTAGCCCTTTAAAAACATCCCTTAATTATCACCTAATTAGTCGCGGCAATGCTGAGTAGCCTAATAATCATCGGTGAGCCGCTAATTCCTGTTATAAATATAGTTATATTGGTCTTTGGAGGGTGCGGCATGCGTTTTAGAGGTATCCGTGCATTGGTTTATGGCCTGAGCTGCGTACTTTGGTGTATTTCATTTAACGCCATTGCCCATCGCGCTAATGAACCCGAGCATCAGACATATCCCGAAGGAAATTTGCCCCTCGAAAATGGTGCATTTATACGCGTATTCTCTTTAAGCTACACCACGCAAGGCACTTTAAATAAAGATAAAAGTAACGCTATTTTGGTGGTCACAGCCATTGGTGGCAACCATCATCGCCTCGATTATTTAATTGGTCCAGGCAAGGCGCTAGACCCTGAAAAATATTTCATTATTTCTACCGATGCCATTGGTAATGGCCTCACAACCTCCCCATCGAATAGTAAATTACAACCGAATACGAGTTTTCCTGAATTTAATATTCGCGATATGGTGAACTCGCAATATCGTCTTGTTAGCGATTATTTTGGTATTACTAAATTGGTGGCCGTCATCGGTGCTTCAATGGGTGGCATGCAAGCCTTGCAATGGGGAGTTTCCTACCCTTTTGCCATGCAAGCCATTATTCCCATTGTGCCGCTTGCAAAAACGCCTCCTTGGACCACGGGCGTCTTAGAAATGCTGCGCCAATCCATTATGTCTGACCCAAATTACCGTGATGGCCAATACGATAAGCCCCTGGAGGCGGGCATGCGGCTATGGTCCGGCTGGCTTAGTGGTGTTATTGTGCGCACTCCCGCCTACCAAAATCAATTGCTGAACTCGCCTGAAGCTGAAATTGAAGCGCTACGTAAAATTCAAGATGCGGGATGGAAGAGAATGGATGCGAATGATTGGATTTGGCAATCGCGCGCATACGATCGGCACGATGTTGGTCAAACTGCTGGCTTTAATGGTGATACTGCTGCAGCACTGCGTTCGATTAAAGCGAAAACCCTTATTCTTGCCGGCACCGGCGACTTACTTAATCCAGAAGCAGATGCCCTGAAAACTGCCAAGCTCATTCCTAATGCTAAATATATTGCAATTAATGATCGCTTTCCGATGGGACACTACTCTGGTGCGGGTGCCACTAAAGAAGAAAACGACTTACAAAATCAAGTCATTAAAAGCTTCTTGGCAACCCTTAAACCTTAAGGCCATTGCCTTAGCCACAGGTCGGAAGTACTAAGGCAGCGGACGTTCGACAGGTACCGCCCCAAGTTGACCTAAAAATTCGTTTATATTAGCGCTCAATATTATTATAAAAATGAGGGGAACATGGAAAATCTGAAGCCAGCCATTGATGCGCTTTTTATTATGTTGGGCGCAGTCATGGTTTTAGCCATGCATGCCGGCTTTGCTTTTTTAGAGCTTGGCACTGTGCGTGAAAAAAACCAAGTTAATGCCTTGGTCAAAATTTTGATTGATTTTGCTGTCTCGACCATTGCCTATTTTTTTATTGGCTATGGACTAGCATATGGCATAGGCTTTTGGGATTCAGCCACTGTGTTGTCACAAAAAAGTGGCTTTGAATTAGTTAAATTCTTCTTTTTACTCACCTTTGCTGCTGCAATTCCCGCGATTGTTTCTGGTGGCATTGCCGAGCGCGCTAAATTTAATCCGCAATTAATCGCCACATTTATTTTGGTTGGCTTTCTTTATCCTTTTTTTGAAGGCATTGTTTGGAATCAAAACTATGGTATTCAAGCTTGGATCAAAAGCCTAACCGGGGAAGAATTTCATGACTTCGCTGGTTCAATCGTCGTGCATGCTGTCGGCGGCTGGATAGCTTTGCCTGCAATTATTTTATTAGGTGCACGTTATGGTCGCTACAACAAGGATGGCAAGGTCTCAGCACATCCGCCCTCGAGCATTCCGTTTCTCGCCTTAGGCGCATGGATTCTGACAGTGGGTTGGTTTGGCTTTAATGTGATGAGCGCACAAACAATCGATAAGATGAGTGGCCTAGTGGCAATGAACTCCCTGATGGCTATGGTTGGCGGCACTCTGGCTGCATGGATGGTCGGTAAGAATGATCCTGGCTTTGCCTATAACGGGCCATTAGCTGGTTTAGTTGCCGTTTGTGCTGGCTCAGACTTAATGCATCCAGTAGGCGCCCTAGTAGTTGGGCTCGTTGCTGGCGCACTCTTTGTCAAAGTCTTTACCTTAGAACAAAATCGCTGGCGTATTGATGATGTACTGGGAGTGTGGCCCTTACATGGCTTATGCGGGCTTTGGGGTGGACTAGCTGCCGGCATCTTTGGTCAAAAATTTTTGGGTGGAATAGGTGGTATATCTTTTTCAGCACAGTTAATTGGCTCAGCCCTTGGGGTAACAATCGCACTTGTTGGTGGGTTTATTGTATATGGCGTTCTGAAGCGGACGATGGGACTAAAACTAAGCCCCGAAGAAGAGCATGCTGGCGCTGATTTAAGTATTCATCAAATTACGTCCACGCCAGGCAAGGAGTCGGTATGGTAGAAACTAATGCATACTGATTGCTGTACCAGCACTTATTTACCACTAACTTATTTTTATTGAAAGCGAAAAATGACCTCCTTATTCAAAAAATATCTTTCATTAGACCGCCTCTTAGCAATTGCCCTATTGACTTTAACCGCCAATGTGATGGCTGTCTCACACGTAAGCGGAGGAGTGCCCTATGAAAACATCGAAGCCACAGTCATTCCTTTAGTAGATGGCCCTAAGACCATTTTAGGTCAGTCCTTTAAATATCCGAGTGGCACACCATTAATTAATGCTTTCAACATTGATATACCGGTAGGTAAAAAAACTTCACTTCATAAACATGCGGTTCCATTATTTGTTTATGTTGTTTCCGGCGAAATGATCGTTGACTACGGCAGCAAAGGTAAGCGTACTTTTAAAGCTGGAGCTGCATACATCGAAGCAATTGAATGGTGCCATATTGCTCAAGCCGTTGGAAATCAACCAGCAAAAATTATTGGGGTTTATTTGGGTCAAGAAAAACCTGATCAAATTAAGCCAGAGACTTGCAGCAAACCTAATTAAAGTGCTCTTAAATTGGCGATAGCAATCATCTGCCAAGTACCTTGAATTTGCTTCCAAACACTAAGACGCGCAAAAGATTTAGCTGGAAGTCTTTTGCCGTCAATAGTTTCTTCAACGGCCAGCATATTTGTGACGACTAGGCAATCATCTGCCTGCGTCACCTTGAAATCGCTTACTGTACATTTACCAATCTTTTCATTTTTAATCATTTGAATCTCTGTAGCCCTATCGCGTGCTCCATCAGAATGAACTGATTGAAATCCGTTGGCAAACATGGCTTCTACAGCAGGCCAATTACAAGCAGTAATTTCTGCTAAGAGCTGACGGTAGAGGCGCTCACCTTCTGCAGTAATATTTATTTCCATCATCTAAATACCTCGTGGTTAATCATTAATATTCATAAAAAAATAAGTAAGAGCCTAGTTTTATTTATTATGGCATTGCATACTGGATTATTAAGCTGCGTTACTCAGACCAACGGTAATTCCACCACAAACATAAAGCACTTGACCCGTAATAAAGCCAGCGCGGTCATCCATAAATAAAGCAACGGCGTGCGCCACATCTTCTGGCTCGCCCATGCGCTGTACCGGGATATTAGCAATAATTTTTTTCGTCTTAGGATGATCGGGATGATTTCCAGAGGTAAATAATTCAGTGGCGATTGGCCCCGGCCCGATTGCATTCACTGTAATGCCAAAGGACGCCATTTCAAGCGCCCAAGTACGTGTCATTCCCAGTAACCCCGCCT
>CAIXDG010000146.1 GCA_903918115.1 uncultured beta proteobacterium | reverse complement strand
CCATAACGCCATCTCACCAGCAGCGGCAGTAATTGCATTGACGGCCGCAAAAGGTACCGCAATGGCGGGGTCGTAATGGACATTCCACCCCCCTTCATGCTCAACTAAATGTGGGCCGTTATATTCATCCCATTCTGCATCAGAATGCTCCCCAAATGGAGTGCAAAGCAAATTCAGCTGCGCTAAAGCATCAGCCCGGTTGGTAAAACGTAATGGCTTACCAACATAAGAGCCCAAGCGTTTTAATGCCGCTGGCTCAATTCGGGGTCCAACATCATTGAGTAATAATTTGTGAATGGGTGAATCGGCCATACCCGCATACACCATGCCAATCATGCCGCCCATCGAGGTACCAAACCAATCTACCTTGGTAACTCCCAAATGGGCTACTAACGTGACCATATCGCTTACATATTGCGGTATTCCATAGAGCATGGGATTACTTAACCAATCCGACTCACCCCGCCCCACCACATCAGGGCAAACTACATAATATTCAGAACTCATTGCCAACGCTAATTGCTTAAAGTCGCTACCCCGCCGAGTTAGGCCATGGACACAAATTAATACCTTCGGGTTGAGGGGGTTGCCCCACGCGTGATATGCCATGCGGTGCAAACCACCTGAGTGCGCACATTCGACATAAAAGGTGTCGCCGCCTTGTATTTCAATCGCCGCCTTTGTTTTTGTAGATTGCGTGCTTTGCAGATCAAGGTTAGTGCTCTTCTCTGCCTCAGTCTCATGCATTTCTTCGGGCTGTAAAGTCACATGATCAATGCCATGTTTATTTAACAACATCGTATTAATGCGCGCCATTACTGCAGGCCAATCAGCAATGCGCTCGACTTCAATATGGCCAATGAGTGCAGGAAAACTAGGGGCCATTTCCCAGACATGCAAATCATGCACTGATAGCACACCCGGTATTGCCCGTAAATCTCGCCCTACCTCTAAATAATCAATATGTAGCGGCACGCCTTCCATCAAAAAATGATAAGACTCGCGCAAAATTCCGTAAGTTGATTTTAGAATTAATAAGGAAACCAGAATTGACAGCCAGGAGTCCGCCTGCATCCACCCAGTAAATTGAATAATTACACCGGATAACAAGGCCGCTACAGAACCGAGTAAATCGCCCATCACATGCACTAAAGCAGCACGCGTATTGACGCTTTTGCGATCCCGCGATAAAACCCAAGCAACAACGATATTCATCAATAAACCAATTGCAGCAACTATGGAAACCACAATGCCGTCAACTTGATGCGGTGTAAATAAGCGTGAGATCGCTTCAAATACAATCCACACCACCAAAGCCAGCATCGCAATACCATTGATAAAGGCAGCCAAGGCTTCAGCCCGACCGTAGCCAAACGAATGACGCGGTGATGGCGGGCGGCGAGAAATAATTTGCGCTAGCAAAGCCAGCCCTAGGGCGGCTGCATCGGTCACCATATGACCCGCATCTGAGAGTAGAGCTAAAGACCCCGCCCAATAAGCGGCAATGGCCTCAACCAAGGAAAAGCCCAAGGTCAATACCAAGGCAATGGCTAATAAATGCTGATTATTAATTTCCTTAGAGTGGGTATGCTTAGCATCCCCTTTTTTATGCGCATGTAAGGCGCTTGAGGCGACTAACTCTTCCTCTGTATGGGCATGCGCATGAGCAACAGGACGTTCTTGATGCTCATGCGTATTCATCGAACCCCTTCATTTGATCCATTCAGATCATGTCTTTATTGCACTTACGTCAACCTTGGCGCCTGTTTTTGCCAATACCTCTTCTTTAGTAACGCCGGGCGCTAGTTCAATCAACTTAAGTCCATTGGGTGTAATGTCGAGCACGCATAAATCCGTAATGATGCGATCAATCACGCCAACCCCCGTCAAAGGTAAAGTACATTTAGGTAATATTTTCAACTCTTCGGTGCCATCTTTTTTCTTTGCTACATGCTCCATTAGCACCACAACATCTTTTACCCCTGCCACCAAATCCATCGCTCCACCCATACCCTTGACCATTTTTCCTGGAATCATCCAGTTCGCCAGATCACCAAATTCACTGACTTGCATCGCTCCTAAAATAGCAATATTGATTTTGCCGCCACGAATCATGCCAAATGAATCGGCGGACGAAAAAATTGCTGTGCCAGGAATAGTGGTCACAGTTTGCTTGCCCGCATTAATTAAATCAGCATCAACATTGGCTTCTGTGGGAAAAGGCCCAATTCCCAGCATGCCATTTTCCGATTGCAACCAAACCTCCATGCCATCTGGCACATGGTTGGCCACTAAGGTTGGCAAGCCAATTCCTAAATTGACATAGTAACCATCGCGTAATTCTTTAGCAGCGCGCGCTGCCATCTCATCTCTACTCCAAGGCATTTCAATCTTCCTTATTAATTAGTTTTTTGCATCATGTATTCGGCTGGCATTTTGAGTAAATACTTAAGCCGCTGCTTGCGAAAGGGTGCGCTGTTCAATGCGCTTTTCGGGATTCGGATTCAAGACTAGACGATGCACATAAATTCCGGGGGTGTGAATTTCATCAGGATCAAGCGTGCCATTTTCGACAATTTCTTCCACCTCAGCAATCGTAATTAATCCAGCCATAGCAACCACCGGATTAAAATTACGTGCTGTGTAGCGATACACTAAATTTCCAGCACGGTCAGCCTTCCACGCTTTAACCAGTGAAATATCGGCAACTAAGGAACGCTCCATAACATATTCGCGGCCATCAAATTTACGAATTTCTTTACCCTCGGCTACCACTGTGCCAACTCCGGTTTTAGTAAAAAATGCCGGGATACCACAGCCGCCAGCGCGTAATTTTTCAGCTAAAGTGCCTTGCGGAGTAAATTCTAACTCCAATTCACCCGCCAAATATTGGCGCTCAAATTCTTTATTTTCACCAACATAAGAGGCAATCATTTTTTTTACTTGGCGCGAAACCAATAAGATGCCCAAACCAAAATCATCGACGCCAGCATTATTCGAAATCGCAGTTAAATTTTGAAAACCTAGACGTTTGACCGCCAGTATTAAGGCTTCAGGAATGCCGCATAATCCAAAGCCCCCAACTGCAATAGTTTGGCCGTCCCGCATCACATCGCTTAGCGCCTCTTGCGCCGAAGAAAAAACCTTATTCATCGCTTCTCATTCCTTATTATGGAAAATAAATGCTAATCATAACTGGTTTGCCACGAACCCAAGCGCAGTAAAGCCCCAAAAAGAACTAAACTGTAGCTTGATGAAACCGCCCTACTGCCTATCTGCCGTATGACTTCTGAGGAATTACTTGACCAGTATGGGCCACGTGAGTCGATGGCCTATGACCTGGTCATCGTCGGCGGTGGTCCAGCAGGGCTAGCAGCCGCTATTCGGGCCAAGCAACTAGCCGCAAGTAAACAACAAGAAATTAGTGTTTGCTTGCTTGAAAAAGGTTCAGAAATTGGCGCCCATATTCTCTCTGGCGCAGTAATCGATCCAATCGCTTTAAATGAACTCATCCCAAATTGGCAGACTTTAGGTGCTCCTATAGAAACAGCCGTGACAGCTGATCGCTTTCTATTTTTGACTGACCAGCAATCCTATGCAGTACCCAATTGGCTACTACCCAATTGTTTTAAAAATCATGGTAATTACATTGTGAGTTTGGCCAACCTCACCCGTTGGCTGGGCCAACAAGCTGAAGCTTTAGGAGTGGATATTTTTCCCGGCTTTCCTGCTGCTGAAATTATGTATACAAAAGCTGGCGCAGTTTCTGGTGTCATTACTGGTGCTGTTGGTATTAATAAAGCTGGCTTGCCCAGCGAGCAATTCCAACTTGGTATGGAGTTGCATGGCAAATACACTTTGTTCGCTGAAGGTGCACGTGGTCACTTGGGTAAACAATTAATTAGTCGTTTTGCCCTCGATGCCCAAAGCGATCCCCAAAGTTATGGCCTAGGCATTAAAGAGTTATGGGAAGTGAAACCCGAACAGCATCACCCTGGACTAGTCGTTCATACCGCTGGTTGGCCCCTGCAGAACGACACCTATGGCGGTACATTTCAATATCACTACGGCGACAATTTAGTTGCCGTGGGTATCGTCGTTGGTTTGTCCTACCGCAATCCCTACCTTAGCCCCTTTGAAGAGTTTCAGCGCTATAAAACTCACCCGCATATACGACCTACTTTTATTGGCGGCAAGCGCATTGCTTATGGTGCTCGCGCAATTACAGCTGGCGGTCTTAATAGCCTCCCACAGACCATTTTCCCTGGTGGTGCCCTCATTGGTTGCGATGCCGGTTACCTTAATGCCGCACGCATCAAAGGTAGTCATGCAGCAATCAAAACGGGTATGTTAGCGGCTGAAGCTGCAGTTGCTGCCTTAGCCGAAAATCGGACTGGCGATTTACTCACTGCTTACCCTACTGCATTTAAGGCCAGTTGGCTGTACCGTGAATTAAAACAAACACGTAACTTCAAACCTTGGATGTCAAAAGGACTTTATTTGGGCACCGTGATGGTTGGCTTAGAGCAAAAAATCATGGGCGGTCATGTGCCCTGGACAATTCATAATCGCTATGCCGATCATGAATGCCTCGATCCTGCCGCGCAACATCAACCCATTGAATATCCCAAGCCCGATGGCAGCCTAACTTTTGATCGGCTTTCTTCCGTTTTTATTTCTAATGCGAATCATGAAGAAAATCAACCTAGCCATTTAACCTTGCTGGATAAAACGATTCCAGTGGCGCTTAACTACAACATCTATGGCGGTCCCGAGCAGCGCTATTGCCCAGCTGGTGTGTATGAGTACCTCGAAACCAATGGTTCAGTGCAGCTACAGATTAATGCGCAAAATTGTGTGCATTGCAAGACTTGTGATATTAAAGATCCGAGCCAAAATATTATTTGGCTTACGCCTGAAGGTAGTGGTGGTCCAAATTATGGTGCAATGTAAAGCCTTAAGCTAAACGCCGCTCTTGTTTCGCCGCTACAGAGTTTGGATCATCGGGTACAAAATAAATCGCCATCAAGGCGAGCAAGCAAGCTAACGACGCCATCGCAAATACCTGGTTTGGCCCCAATACCTCCCAGACCCAACCCGCACATAAACCCCCTAAAGAGCCTCCAAATCCGTATGCAATCATAATAATTAATGCTTGGCCGCGCGCTTGTAATGGTCCACTAAACCAGCGTTGCGATAACTTCGTGGTGGCGCTGTGATGCGCCCCGAAAGTAGCACCATGAAGTAGCTGTGCAAAAATAAGTACTGGCGTAAGCGCCACATAAGCAATCAATAAAAATCGCACCACACCAAGCGCAAAACTCCACTGCAAAATTTGTTTCGGTTTAAAGCGACTCAAGAACTGGCTTTGATAATAAAAAAATATCACTTCAGCAGCCACGCCTAGCGTCCAAAATAAACCGATCTGAAATTTGTTATATCCCAAGTCAAATAGATACAAAGAGTAAAAAACATATAAAGCTGCATGACCAAAAATCATCCAAAATGCCGAGGCTAAAAACCATTGCACTGGCCTTTGCTTTAAGACCTCCAAAAGCTCACCTTTTTGCATTTGGTGACGCACTAATTTAGGTTCATATAAAAACCAGGTATTTAACGCTAAAGCAAATAATACGGTGGCACCAACCCAGGGGAATAATTCAATGCCCCGCTGTTGAAATAATTCGCCAGCAAATAAGCCCATCGCGATAAAGCCAATTGAGCCCCATAAGCGCAATCGACCATACCGTTGATCAAATGAATTATCACGATGCAAGGCTTGGATAGTTGCCGATTCTCCTAAGGGCATCAGCGCACTCAGAATCGTATGCACCACAAACATCCATACTAAAAATGCAAAGTAATTAGGCAGTAAAAAAATAAACAAAAAGACCAGTGCAGCTAACGCGGCGCAAAAGCGCATGATGCCAATGCGTTCACCAAAAAAATCGGCCAACCAACCCCACGAAAATGGTCCTAAGATGCGCGTGATTTGCATCATCGACATGAGGCTAGCAATTTCTAGGGCATTAAATCCCCGGTTGGCAAAAAATAAGCTCGCGTAGGGCGTAACTAAACCAATGTAAGCAAAATATAAAAAGAATAGGGCCCCAAAGGCCCCACGTACAAATGGTGTCATCGACAGTACAAACTAGTTGGTATTGCTTGAGCCTGGACGTGCAGCAGCGATTGGCGCTACGTCTTGCACCACATCGCCACATTGGGCTCGATGGCGTAAGGCATGATCCATTAAAACTAAGGCCATCATAGCTTCAGCAATGGGGGTTGCGCGAATGCCTACACATGGATCATGACGCCCTTTAGTTTGCAAGGTCATCGGTTTACCATCAATATCAATTGAATGTTTGGGGCTCAAAATACTTGAGGTCGGTTTAATAGCAATCGAGACACGAAGCTCTTGACCAGAAGCAATGCCGCCTAAAACACCCCCAGCATGATTGCTTGCAAAACCATCGGGGTACATTTCATCGCCGTGTTCACTGCCGTGTTGCGCAACTACCCCAAAGCCATCGCCTATTTCAACACCCTTAACTGCATTAATCCCCATCATGGCATGGGCTAGATCTGCATCTAATTTATCAAATACGGGCTCGCCCAAACCAATGGGAATATTTTTCGCCCGCACTTCAATGCGCGCGCCACAGGAGTCGCCTGCTTTACGTAAGCTGTCCATACGCGCTTCTAGCTGCTCAACGATAGCTGCATTTGGTGCGAAAAAAGGATTTAACGCAATTTGCGTACCATCAACATAAGGAATAACAATATCTCCAAGCTGACTCATATAACCGGTAATTTCGGTGCCATACTGCTGCCGTAACCACTTTTTGGCTATTCCAGCAGCAGCAACAATGGGCGCAGTTAAACGCGCTGATGACCGACCGCCACCGCGCGGATCTCGCAAGCCATATTTATGGTGGTAAACATAATCGGCATGTCCCGGTCGAAAGCTATGTAAAATTTCACTGTAATCTTGGCTACGATGGTCGGCATTCCGAATGAGTAAACAAATCGGGGTGCCTGTCGTTTTGCCCTCAAAAACACCGGCAATAATTTCAACCTGATCTTCTTCTTTGCGCTGCGTAACATGCCTAGAAGTACCAGGTTTACGTCGATCTAAATCAATTTGTAAGTCGGCCGCAGACAAAGGCATGCCTGGCGGACAACCATCAACCACTGCGCCAATTGCAGGGCCGTGAGATTCGCCAAAGGTGGTAACGCAAAAGAGAAGGCCTAGGGTATTTCCTGACATACTTCTATTATGGCATTCTAAGCCGGTGTACTTGGCGCTATCCCAGAATCCTCTTGCGGCCAGTCCCGAATATAAGCCTTGAGCATCGTATTTTCAAAATCTTGTGAATCTACAATGGCTTTAGCTACATCATAGAATGAAATGACCCCCATAAGAACTGCCCCATCAATGACGGGTAAGTAGCGTGCATGGTGATCCAGCATCATCCGCCGCACTTCATCAAGCTCGGTATCCATCGTGCAAGTTAAAGGCTCAGCATTCATTACTGAACGTACGTGCAAGTCGGCAGTAGCGCCATGATTTTTTGCCAGCGCTTGAATGACTTCCCGGAAAGTTAAGATGCCAGCGAGATTTTCGTACTCCATGACTACCACTGAGCCAATATCGTGCTCATCCATTACTAAAATGGCAGTTTGTAAAAGTAAATCGGGTGAAACAGTGTAGAGTGCGCTGCCCTTGACCCGCAAAATATCGCGTACTTTCATGATGCCTCCTCTAGATAACATCAATATAGCGCGAAGGCTAGCTTCCCGCAATACTAATGCACTGTCGGTTGCCTAGGCTTGTTTGGGGCGCTAAATTTAGTTCGCCCTGCCGCCGTCAAGTCCAGCTCGAATCACGGGTAAATTTGCCACTAAAACAGCCCCGGCTAAAGTAACCCACCAGGTGATGTAAATCCAAATTAAGGCGAGTGGCAAAATTGCAAAAGCACCGTAAACAGTTTTATAAAATGGGGTTTTGGTAATAAAGAAGCCAAAGCCAAATTTAGTCAGCTCGAAAACCAAGGCTGCACAGAATCCGCCAATCAAAGCATCCCGCCAACTTACCGGGGCGTAGGGCAAAACTCGGTAAACCACGGTATAAACGGCCAGGGCCAAGCCAATCGGTAACACCGTAGCCAACAATTTCAAGCCCGTACTCAGGGTTTCAGTCCAGCCCTCCGCAGCGCTTAATAACAATGTGCTGAAATAAATTCCTACCCCAAGCAAAATCGGCCCCAAAAAGGTTGCCGCAGAATAGATCGCCACCCTCCGGTACATTGGGCGGCGGGCCTTGACCCGCCATATTTGATTAAAAGCCTGTTCGACCACTGCAATTGCCAAAATGGTTGTGAATAACAGCCCCAAAGAGCCAATAAAAGTCAGGCCTTTGGCCTTGGCGGTAAATTGATCTAAATACAGTAGCACCTGTTTATTGATCCCACCAGGCATATAGGTCTGCAAAATAAACTCCTGGGTTGCTTGTCGGAAGCGCACCATCATTGGCAAATACCCCAACAAGAGCGATCCCACCATAATAATGGGCACTAAGGCTAAGGTGGTGGTAAAGGCTAAACTAGCCGCAATTTGAGGCAAATGATGGTCGCGATTCCGCAGCCACAATTCCCTACCTAAAGCGAGCCATAATTGGGGGTTACGAACAATCCACATCGCCGTATCATAAGGCCAAGCCCGCTTACACTAGAAAATGATGATGAATGAAATAACAATCTTGGTTCTCTATTATTCGCGCTATGGCGCCACCCGCGATTTAGCGCGCCTCATTGCCGAGGGCATTGAATCCGTGCCAGGGGCTCGCGCTCGACTGCGAACGGTGCCAGCAATTTCAGCGGTTTGTGAAACTACCGAGCCCGCTATCCCTAGTGACGGCGCACCTTATGCTGAATATAGCGACCTCCAAGAATGCAGTGGCTTAGCACTGGGCTCGCCAACCCGTTTTGGTCAAATGGCGGCAGCCTTAAAATATTTTTTAGATGGCACATCTACCCACTGGATTAGTGGCAGTCTGACGAACAAGCCTGCTTGTGTTTTTACTAGCACCGGCAGCTTACATGGTGGCCAAGAGTCAACTCTGCTTACCATGATGATTCCCCTGTTACACCATGGCATGCTTGTCATGGGCCTACCTTATAGCGAAGCCGATTTAATGAGTACTACGAGTGGCGGTAGTCCTTATGGCGCCAGTCATCTAGCCCACGCAGATGGTAAGGCACCGATTAGCGCCGCCGAAAAACGTCTTGCCATTGCTCAAGGCAAGCGCCTGGCAAATACCGCGATGAAATTGGCGCGCGCTTAACTACTGGTATCCCATGAATCCTAGCCTACTCGGCAGCATCTTAAAAAAAAATCCGTACCAATTATTTGCTGCTGCAGCAATAAGTGATTTAATTATTTTATGCATTAGTTGGGAGTGGTTTATTTCACCCTTACGTCCCGGCGGCTCATGGCTCATTCTAAAAGCGTTACCCTTATTACTAGTCTTGCCCGGTATTTGGCAAGGTAAAAACTATGTGATGCAGTGCGCTTCAATGTTAATTTTGATTTACTTAGCTGAGGCCTTAGTACGGATCACAGAAACAGGTGCAAATCGATACTTAGCTATTTTAGAATTGATTTTTGCCACCGCCTCCTTTGTCACTCTATTACTTTATCTTAAACCGCTGAAAGATGCGGCGAAAAAAAACCGGCTCGACGCTACGCATTAACATACAGAAATAGAAAAATTACTCCCGGCGAATCCCATCGAAAACATGAACTCCAGCGCTGCCCTTAATGCATTTAAAGCCCTCTTAACGCCAGCGCAAATACTTAGTGTGCCCGAAGATATGGCGCCCTTTTTATGCGATTGGCGTAAACGTTATTTTGGCAAGGCCTTAGCCGTATTGTTGCCTAGTAATACGGCTGAAGTAGCCCAAATTGTGCGGATCTGCGCGGAGTTTCATATTTCCCTAGTGCCGCAGGGCGGGAATACAGGCTTATGCGGTGGGGCCACTCCCGACCAAAGCGGCTCGCAAGTGGTGCTCAGCCTGAAACGGATGAATCATATTCGCGCACTCGATTTAGATAATCAAACTATTACCGTGGAAGCAGGTTGTATTTTGCAATCAATTCAGGATGCTGCAGCAGAACAGGGTTTACTTTTTCCACTCAGCCTAGGCGCCGAAGGCAGCTGCTGTATTGGTGGCAATCTTGCTACCAATGCGGGCGGAACGAATGTACTACGCTACGGTAATGCCAGAGACTTATGCCTTGGTCTTGAAGTAGTAACCGCTAATGGAGAGATTTGGCATGGTCTACGCGGATTACGTAAAGATAATACAGGCTATGACTTGCGCGATTTATTTATTGGTTCCGAAGGCACTCTGGGCATTATTTCAGCCGCAGTTTTAAAGTTATACCCAATGCCGGTATGTCAATGGACTTCACTCGTTGCGACTCCCAGCATTCCCGCCACCATTCAATTGCTGAATTTGTTTAAACAAAAAGCCACCTCCCTATTAACTGGCTTTGAAATGATGACGGCTGAGTCACTTGCACTGACTGAAAAACAATTCCCCCAAATGCGCAATCCCTTAGGCGAGAATCCGCCCTTCACCGTCTTAATTGAGCTTTCTGATCATGAAAGTGAAGCGCATGCGCGAAATTTAGTCGAGGCAATTTTGGCCGAGGCGCTTGAACTTGGTATAGCAACAAATGCGGTCATCGCGAATTCAATTGCTCAGGCTAATACGTTTTGGCAAATGCGTGAACATATCACTTTAGCGCAAGCTCAAGAAGGCGCTAACTTAAAACATGACATTACGATTCCACTTTCTGCATTTGAGAATTTTATTACTGCCACCGATCAGGTGCTGCGCGAAAAGTATCCCCAGGTACGTATCATTAACTTTGGCCACCTTGGCGATGGCAACCTACATTACAACGTTGCTGCACCTACAGGGGTAGATAGCACAATTTTTAATGCAGCGAATGAAGCACTCGTGCACGATATTATTTATAGCATGGTAGAAAAATTTGGCGGCTCTATATCGGCAGAACACGGCATTGGGCAATTGAAAATGCGTGATTTACGCGCGCATAAAGGCGCTATTGCGCATGATCTCATGCAGATGATTAAAACTGCGCTTGATCCCCACAATATTCTCAACCCCAATAAAGTCTTACCCGCTAAGGTTAATTAGGTAAAACTCGTAAAGTACATTAAAGCACCGCCTACAAAGCCTGAACCCAAAATTAAAAATACCGGATTAGCGCGAGAAAAAAGTAAGGCAGCAAGTACTGCAAGTGCAAGACCAATACTGATTGGCCCATTTATCGCTGCCTTGGCAACGGAATAGACCCCAGAACACATTAAGCCGATGGAAATCGGCTCCAGAGCATTTTGCACAGCGCGACGCCAGGGGCTTTCACCGATACGTACCCAAATTCGCCCCACTGTCAAACATAAGATGCTGGAAGGCAAAAAGAATGACAGCAACACGGTTAATGCTCCTGCTAAGCCGGCTAGTTGAAAGCCAAATACAATCACCATCATCATATTTGGTCCAGGGGCAAGTTGGCCAATGCTATACACCTCAACAAATTTCATATGATCGACTTGAAATTGCTCATTTAAAACAATTTGCATTTCGGGCAGCACTGCAGTACCACCGCCTACCGCCAATAACGACAGCAAACCGAAGGTCATAAACAACTGAATTAAGAGGCTGATCATTTATTTAGGCCGATAAATAAATAAAGCAATTGGGGCCATGATGAGTAAAACGATTACTAATGGAAACTTAAAAATACTCATTAAAACAAAAGTGGTGATGATAATTAAACAAGAAATAACATGGCGTAAATGTCCTTGCCCAATCTTGTAGGTGATAGCAGCTAATAAACCCGTTGCACCAGCGGCAATGCCAGCCAAGATTAAATTCGCAATGGGGTGATCTGGCTTAGCCATGTAAGCAATTCCAACAATTAAAACAAAGGCTGCGCCTGGCAATATTAAGCCTAAGCCTGCAGCAATTGCCCCCAATATGCCTCTTAAGCGATCACCCGTTAACACAGCCATATTGACAGAATTCAAGCCTGGCATGGTCTGGCTAATGGCTAAGGTAGCCATAAAATCATCCAGGTCTAACCACTTCTTTTTTTCAACTAATAAAATTTGTTCATAAGCAATAATGCCGCCGCCAAAGCTGACGGCACCAATCACCATAAACTGCCAAAAAAGCTCAAACAGCGTCGGTAGCGGTTGAGCTTCACCCGACACTGTTAGTGGCGGCGGGCTTTGTGGCGCACCCGCGCTTGCGCTACTCACTCAGGCTTGCCATAAACTAAGGCCGTTTTAGTTGAGCCCACTTCAATCCAATTAGCAAACTCAATTTGTAAGGCGTTAAAGAACTTATCAGCGCGCTTATGGGCCTTTGCTTCTTTACGATTCTTATCGTTCACATGATATGAGAAAGCGAGTTCACCGACGATTGGCTCACCAACACTGCGCATCCAGATGGCAATTTCGCAATGGGCCTGTACACCGGCACCAAACACTAAGTTACCCAATGGTAAGCAGGCTTCTAAAATTTTATTTTTAAGTCCGCCAACAACTGCAATTGGTGTGTTTTTCGGCAAACCGAGCTTACCTAGCGTTGGAAACATCGTGATTGCACTAGATAAACTATGCGCAAAAATTTCATCTACAGGTACGGCATCTAAAATGGCATTATTGGAATAAATTTGACGTTGACTTCCAATCGCATCACCCTTAAGAATTTCTTCTTTAAAACGAGCGCGTGATTTAGTTTTATCAGATGGCATTGGATTGAATACTAAAGAAGCTCCCAAATCACGAGCGCGACATTTAAATGTTACTTCACACCAATCATCAATCCAGACATCCTCGCGCGATTCCCGCACCCGCAGAATTAAATTGTGATTACGCAAATCTTCATTTGGCGTATCAAAGAAATATACTGTACGTAAGCCTGTCGTGGCATTGTCAAGATGGGTAAAGTGGACTCCCTGTTTTTTACAGAAAATCATTAGCTTCGTGCTGAGCTCATCAATCCGATTACGCCGATCGAGGCCCGAGGGTTTGATCAAAATCTTAAATTCACGATTCGTTACCGACTTATGAACTCTCCCAGCGCGTTTCTTTTTTTCTTTTTTACTTAACTCTGGCACCACAGGCTGAACCGCAAATTTTGCCGTTGGCGCAGCACTGCGCATTGGCTTTTTAATGCCAACTTTTTTTGCCGCAGACTTCTTGGCTGGCATTTTTTTTGCCGCCACTTTTTTCAAAGGTGATTTTTTCAAGGCTGGCTTTTTCATTGGGGCTTTTTTAACTGCCGCTTTAGGCGATTTCGAAATCGTTTTTTTAATCATGATGTAATCCTTTGTGGTTTTTCTCTCAATTTAATTAAATGGAATATTCAGAATATTCGTTTCTCCCGAAGCATCTGGGGCTTGTAGGCGAATTGGCTTCTCTGATCCGGGGCCAGAAAGAGGCCTACCCAAAACCGTAATAGCATCGGGATCGGGTGCTGGCCCTCTATTTAATTGACTAGGCCTTGGACCATATGCGTTAGCTGGCTCTGGAACAGCTTGCACCAGGGGCTGATTGTTAATTTGGTCCAATTGCTGAGAGTTTAAAGCCGGCATCGACTGATTTTGTGCTCCACTCTGGGTATAAAGCCCAAAAGAGCATGATATGGCGGTTAATACAGTCATTATTCGCCCTCTCCATTCATTTCTATTCTGCTTCCCCTGCACCATTGCTACCCTTTACTGTGATCTGAAAATATACCTACATACGCCCTTTTTTGTTACATGGGAAAACCCTACTAACTATATGCAAATAGCCAACTTCAGTCAATATAACGGAAACAGCTTAATATCCCCACCTACCGCCCTCTTTTTGCTAATCTCACATGCTCGAACTATTCTTAGATCCCAATGCTTGGATCGCCTTTTTAACCCTTTCGGCCCTTGAAATAGTCCTGGGTATCGATAACATCATCTTTATCAGCGTCTTAGCCAATCGTCTGCCCGTTGAAATGCAAAGCCGGGTACGCCAATTTGGGCTTTTATTTGCCCTGCTAACGCGCGTTTTATTGTTACTTAGCCTCTCTTGGGTCATGGGACTTACTGCCCCTATTTTTACGGCGCTGGGTCATGCTATTAGTGGGCGTGATTTTATTTTATTGGCTGGTGGCTTTTTCCTGCTCTGGAAAGCATCAAAAGAAATCTATTTAGAGGTCGAAGACAAAGAAACGGCCGATGATAGCGTCCATGACAAAGCGCAAGTACCTATTACTGCAGAACAAAAACAAAAGATTTTTTGGGGTGCAGTCCTCCAAATCGGTATTCTTGATATTGTTTTCTCGCTTGATAGCGTTATCACTGCAGTTGGCCTAGTTGATGATGTTGCCATTATGATTGCCGCAGTTTTAGTGTCGATTGCGGTTATGTTAATTGCCGCTAAGCCGATTGGAGATTTTGTACAGCAGCACCCATCTATCAAGGTGCTCGCCCTATCTTTCCTCACCGTCGTCGGCGTCGTCCTTATCGCCGAAGGAATGGGAGTGCACCTTCCCAAAGGCTACGTTTACGTTGCTATTGGCTTTTCTTTAGCAGTTGAGCTTTTGAATATCCGCGCCCGCAAGAAAAAGCGGCGGTAAATTCAGTCGCCATCAATTTGCTACTAAAAAACAAAACGCGATAATAAATTCTTTAATTGGGCAGCTACTTGGGCTAGCTCAACCGATGATTTCTGCACGTCAGCCGAACCAATCGTCGTATTTTTTGATGCTTCAGCTACCGATTTAATAGTTTCTGCAATAACCGAAACGCCAGAAGCTGAATTAGAGACGTTGCGAACAATTTCATTGGTAACGGTAGCTTGCTCTTCTACAGCACTTGCAATGGTATTTAAAATATCATCAATTTTTGCAATGATGTCAGAAATATCCTTAATCGATGCCTGAGTTTCTTGAGTGTCTCCCTGAATTGCATCAATATAGGTTGAAATTTCATCGGTGGCCTTAGTAGTTTGTTTGGCAAGCTCTTTCACCTCATTTGCCACCACCGCAAAACCTTTGCCCCACTCGCCCGCTCTAGCTGCCTCAATCGTTGCATTCAAAGCTAATAAATTAGTTTGCTCAGCGATTCCTGAAATAACCTTAAGTACTTGGCCAATTTCAACGCTACTTTCGCTTAGCTTGTTCATCTTCACGCTAGTATTTTTGGCGGTGTCAACTGCCTGATGTGCTACTTTGGAAGCCTCGGCGGTATTAATCGAAATTTCGCGAATGCTCGAACTAAACTCTTCCATAGCAGTTGCAACTGTTTGCGTGTTTTCACTCACCTGCGCAGATGACTTCGATACTTCCGAGGCTTGTGCTGCGGTTTCCTCGGCGGCTGCACTCATTTGGGTGCTAACTGCGGCTAGCTCTTCAGCAGAACTACTGACCACTAAGGTATTTGCATTTATATCCTGCAAGGCCTTTTTTAAATTTTCCTGCAAGGTTTGGGTTGATAAAGCAATGCGCCCAATGACACCTGAGTGGTCTAAATTACCAATGAGGTTATTAAACTTCGATTCCGCCAAATTACTAATCGCATTTTTTAATTCATTAAGGGGGCTAATAATAGATCGACGTAATAAGTAACCCACGAAAATACTGATGCCAATAGTTAATAGAATGATCGTAATAGTGATGTAAATCACATTACTTTTAATCGCCTGAGACTCTTCATGCCTGCCTTTGGCACTCACTAACTTGAGGTTAATAAATTCATCTAACGCGCCTAAAGCTTTATTTTCTGCCGCCATATAGTCTGGGCCAAAAATAATTTTAGTTGCGCTAGCAGGTGACTGAGCGTAAGCGGCAATAATAAGATCTACTTGCTTTAAATAAAAATCCATATACAAATTTACTTCGTCAAACTTTTTTTGCACTATTGGACGTTTAATGGTGGTACCGGCCTCAACTAGTGCTTTTTTAATCACCTCTTTTTGCTTGGCAATCTTTGCTTTAGTTTCATTTTGATACTTAATCAGCTCTTCTTTATTAAACACGGTGGGCGCAAGTAAATATTGACCAACCTCTTGTCCAATATTAAGCACTTCTACCTTGACCTCTTTTGCAGAACTAACGCCTAAAGTGCTGTATGAATACAGCCATTCCGTAGCCTGCCCCAAAACGCCATAGTTATAAATCGACAAACCGCCTAAAATCGCGGTCATAAAAATAATCAGCGAAAAGCTAATTGTTAGCTTTGCTTTGAGGGTCAATTTTTCAAATTTGCTGTATATAGACATGTTTATTTTTGCGCCAAAAACTATAAATTAGCTAAAGGATAGCGTACTTTGCCCCAGGACTCCTATTCTCTGAAGCTGGGGTCCTGCCGATCGAGCATTCGCAATAAGGCTGGCCACTCCATTAGGCCGTAGGGTCGGCGCGTCGAGGGTTGGTAATTTTGATAAGTCTCTTCGATGACCCGTTCTGGCACTGGGCTGAAAGGCGTATTACAGGCCATGGCAGCTAATTGGGAACGGCACGATAACTCTAGCCGATGCATCCAATTAAACGCCTCACCAATCGTTTTGCCGGCAGTAAGCAAACCATGATTGCGTAAAATCATCGCTTCAGCGGAACCTAAGTCTGCTATCAAACTAGCCTGCTCGGCCCGATCTAATACCACTCCCCAATAGTCATGATAGGCAATGTGATGAAAACGCATTGCGGTTTGTGTCAGGGGCAATAAACCGCATTGTAAAGAGGCCACCGCCAAACCAGCAGGAGTATGAGTATGAATCACACAATCAATTTCCGGGCGCGCAACATGGACCGCACTATGCAGAATATATCCTGGCTTATTAAAGCCATAATTAAGCGTACCAAAATTCGGGGTGTATAAAACTGTACCAGCATGATTAATTTTCAACATGCATGACGCTGTCATTTCCTCATACATCATGCCGTAAGGGTTCGTTAAAAAAGCATCAGGCTCGCCAGGTACCCGTAATGTAACGTGGTTAGCCATCATGTCAGACATACCGTAATGTGCTAATAAACGGTAGCAGGCAGCAATATCAACCCGTGCTTGCCACTCCTCGCTAGACACTTGACCTTGAATCGAGGCAATCGATAAGCGACCTGAATTACTCATCGCGGTTTACCAACTGCTACTCTTAAAATTTGTCTATCTAGGAATCTCATTGCACTAAGTTTAGGAGTGGTTGTTGCTGCATAAAATGGCTCAAATTAGTAAAAAACAGATCCTCAACGCGTTGCGCATTCCCCTGCGAATGACCAGCTGAATGGGGGGTAACAATTACATTATCACTATTCCATAACGGCGAATCAAGTCTTAATGGCTCATACTCAAAAACATCCAAATACGCGCCGCCCAAGCGGCCGGCCTGCAATGCGGTAACTAAATCAGCCTCAACAATCATTTCACCTCGTGCCACGTTAATGATGTGTGCACCACGGGGCAGTCGACTTAAAGCCGCTGCATCGATTAGTCGCTTAGTTTCCGCGCTCAAAGGGCATGCCAAAATAAGCCAGTTGGCTCGCGGCAATACAGTTGCTAGGGCTGAAATCGGGTGGACTTTTACGCCGGGGCTTTCACCCACAGGCAGATTAAAACGAATCACCTCGCAATACACACCTAAAGCCTGAAGTAATGCTGCAATCTTCTGCCCTATCGCTCCCCAGCCCACTATTACTGCCGTCTGTCCCTCAAGATCCGCTGGTAGGTCATCAGCCATTAAAGACCGCCACTGGCGCTGAGCTTGATTTTTTGCCATTTTAGGAAAATGGCGGGCAAGCGCCAAGATTCCAGCCAAAGCAGACTGAGCCACAATTGCAGCATTTGCACCCGCCGAAGTCGTGACCATGCGCCGCTGATTTTGTAAAGTTGAGAAAATCGGTCGATCACTGCCTGCTGAATGCGTATGCACCCACTTCAATGAAGGAGCATTAAGCAATAAATCATAAAAATGTTGTGTTGCTGGGTCAAGCTCAAATTTACTTGATAAGCCAGTTACATCACGAGAAATAAAAGCACAGTCAAAATCGACTCCCGGCCGACTATCATCTGCTAGCACTATTTGATAGGGCTGCCCAGCAAAAATGTCAGGAAACCGGTCCTTAAGTCGTAGTGCGGCATTAGCAGAAAGTAAAATTCTCACACTTACTCAGCGACAGCGCCTGAATCTCGCACAATCACTTTCCATTTTTCATATTCTTTTTGAATAAATTGACTAAATTTAATTGAGCTACCACCAACGGGATCAGCACCTTCACGAATAAATTGCGCTTCAAGGCTAGGCAAAATCTCATTTACATTCTTATTAATAAAGACGATGACTTCGGTGGGCGTGTCTTTAGGTGCAAAAAGACCAAACCATGAGCCAGCCTCAAAACCAGGGAAGCCGCTTTCAGCAACGGTAGGAATATTGGGTAAAGACCGTGACCGTTTTAGACTAGTTACGGCGATGGCACGTAACTTTCCTGAATGAATATGTTGAATTACTGAAGGAATCGTCGCAAACATAAACTGCACCCTTCCCGCCATTAAGTCATTAAGGGCGTCAGCGCCCTTATAAGGTACATGAGTAGCCTCGATACCCAAACGCTTACTTAACATGTAACCCGACAAATGCGAAGACGTGCCGATACCCGTAGAACTGTAGTTTAATTTACCAGGATTCAGCTTGGCATAACTAATAAATTCCTCAAAGTTTTTTATTGGTAGGGCCTCATTAATCACTAAAACATTCGGCACATCTGCAATTTGTACTATCGGCATTAAGTCCGTCAAGGGGTTAATGTTTAATTTTTTGTATAAGGTTTGATTTACCGCGATCGGCCCCACTGAATCCATAATCAAGGTGTATCCATCAGGCACAGACTTGGCCACAAATTCGGTTCCAATATTACCCCCGCCGCCCGGCTTGTTTTCAACGACAAAAGATTGTTTAACGCGTTCAGTTAATTTTTGACTCACCATCCGCGTCAGAATGTCGGTTGTACCCCCAGCAGTAAATGCCACAATTACCTTGACAGGCCTATTGGGATAAGGTTGAGCTTGTGCAATCGCTGTCAATGGTAGGTAGAAACTACCGAGCAGCAATATAGAGGCGAATACACGCTTGCTCATCACTAAAATTTCTTGTTTGAACTCAATGATCATGAGCGGACATTAATCAATTGAAATTTTAGCTTTTTCAACCACATTCGCCCAACGCTTTTGTTCCGCGCGAATAAAGACATCAAACTGCTCCGGTGTATCGCCTACTAAAATTGCGCCATCCTCCAGCATTTTTTTGGAATCATCTTTTGATTTCAAGGCCTTGGCAATTTCTTTTTGTAGCTTATCAATAATCGGTTTAGGCGTACCAGCTGGGGCCATAATCCCGTACCACTGCGAGGTTTCAACCCCCTTGTAACCTAATTCAATTAAAGTCGGCACCTGGGGCAAGGTGCTCGAGCGCGCTAGCGAACCTACTGCTAGAGGCACTAAAGCGCCACCTTTAATTTGCCCAATTAGAGACGGTAAACCATTAAAAGTTACCTGTATCTGGCCGCCAATTAAATCCGTTAGCATAGCCCCGGAACCCTTGTAAGGTACATGTACCAAGTCAATCCCTGCAACTGAGGTGAAATACTCCATCGCCAAATGCCCTGCACTGCCATTGCCAGCAGAACCATAATTTATTTTGCCAGGATTTTTTTTCGCATCCGCAACCAGATCAGCTAAGCTTTTATAGGGACTTGCTTTACTTACGGCAATCACATTGGGTACTTTAGCAATCAGGGTAATCGGCACAAAATCTTTATTGGGATCGTATGGTAATTTTTTACCAAAAAGCGCTGGATTAACGGCCAGGGTGCCTACGTGTCCTAAAATAAGAGTATAGCCATCGGGAGCGGCTCGCTTGACTTCTTCCATGGCAATATTACCTGCGCCGCCAGGCTTATTTTCAACAAAAACAGATTGTCCCATTTGCGTAGTTAATGCATTAGCTACCGAGCGGGCAATAATTTCGGAGGTACCGCCTGTTGCAAACGGCACGACTAAACGAATCGATTTATCGGGATAAGCGCCTTGGCTCGCTAACGCATAAAAGGCAAGGCAGATTCCTAAGGACAATTGCTTATTTATTTTGAGCATTTTTTTAAATGAATTTATTACCATGGCAAAGGAGATAATATGGGTTTTAATCCCGCCTGAACAATCAACGGGGCTACTTGTTTTGACGCAAGAAATGCAATTAAATCACGTGCTGCATTAAGGTTATTTCTATTACTGGTAATGCCTGCAGAGAATAATACAGTTTGCTGAACTTCGGTCGGCAATTCACCAAGGAAATCTATTCCCGCAATAGGAATCAATTCGCTTACCTGTTGAAACCCTAAGTCAGCCTCACCCCTCGCTATGACAGCACCTACCCGCTCACTATAAATCTTTTTACTAGTAAGCTGCATTTGCTCGGTTATACCGAGTTGTGGAAATAGGACGGTAGATAAATAAGTGCCACTCGCGCTCGCAGAATAGGCCACAGATTGAGAAGCTAAAAGTGTTTTTTTCAAGGCCTCAACAGTACTGATATCTGGTTTAGAAGCACCTTTGCGGACAGCGGCACCAATTACCGAAGCAACTAAATCCACTTTAGTACCAGCTTCAACCTGGCCGCTTTTAATAAAGGCATCTAGAGCCGGCGAAGCTAAGATAAGAACATCAAATCGCTCACCACGGGCAAGTCTTGATGGAATTGAATCAGGAGCAGACCCCATCGAAGACCCATTCGAAATGATGACTTTGTGTTGTGATTGTTTTTCATAAATTGGCGTCAATGTAACTAACGCTTCAGCAAAAGCGCCGGAAGTGATAACTTGAATCTCAGCAGCAAAAACGCCTCCGCTTAAAAACAGCGTAGCAAAGAAAAAGATTACAAGTTTTTTTAACTCGCGATAAAGTTTGATATTTAAGAACATCTTATGGCTGTGCAATAAACTCTTCACACCAGGTGGAATAACTATTTAGCCAATCTTTAAAAGTACCTTTGCCACCCCTACCAGATCCGCAACCAGATAATTTGTTCCCTTCAAGGGAGTAACTACCTGAACCCTGTTGATACGCAATCTGAATGTGTTTGCCATCCATTGATATAGTACCAACATAACGCGACTCATAATTAGCTGAGCGATATAGCAATTCAAGATGCCGGCCATCTTGCTTAAGAATTGTAATAGTGGCTGCGATATCAAATGAATTAAACGGCATTACACCATCTTTAGGTACTCCATTTGTTTTTGTTTGATAGGTATTTCCCATCGAGGTAACGGAAACTAGACCGCTCCAGTTTTTTGACAATTGTGGAATCGCTGCATTTTGCGCAAATATACTGGCAGAAAAGCCAAATACTATGAATCCAATAATGATTTTTTTCATAGCCGCTCCATCTTATAGCGCAATAACTGGGTCGCATTAACAAACAAATAATAATCTGTTTCTTCACCAATCGGCACGCCCCGCCGAATGATAATCATATTAATTTCATCTAGGCGCTTTAAAAATAATACTTTTTGCTCAGCGCTAATGGTGTTGCAACTCACTTGCCGATCCATTGCCAAGATTTCTTCATAATGGCCTCGCTCCTTAACGGCATAGTTAAATTTTCTTAAGTGAAAATTTAACTTCGATAAAGGATAAATAACCGCAAAGAGAGTTAAGAGTACTAGCCAAAAACGGTCTACGAATACGCCTAGCCAATAGGGCAAATAGTTAATGGCATGGGGTGGGCCACTATTATAAAATTTTCGGGCCACTGGGCTCAGCGGTATGGAAGGATCTACATAAGCAGGAAACTGATTTCTTTTGGCAAAAAATAATAGTTGCGAATTTTGAATTGTATTTTTCATAGCCAATAAAAGGGCAAGCTGTAGATCTGGGTGCATATCGCGGCGCACTGCCAATGTCGAAGTAGTGGCAATCAAGGAAATTTTTTCTGGTGGAAAATTTTCTAAAATATTAATTGACCCTGCTGGTATATCGACCGCATCAAAAAAATAAAACTTTTTTTCATAAGCTGCTGAATTTTTAAAATTAAAGAGTTTGATGCCTGGGGTTCGAATCAATTTTTGCACTGGTAAATCAACGATAGTAGAGACAAAAATAAATACATCTAATTTTTCATCTAAAAACTGCTGCAAATTACTCTCAATTGAAGCCGCTTGAAAGTTTTTATCTTGATTAATTGGAATGCCATTGATTGCAAATAATTTTTCAGCCAAAGCATAAGATCCACTTTTCAGTGGTCCTACTCCAACCTTAAAGCGCGCAAAATCCTTAACATCGGTAATTTTTCCGGTACGCTTTTCATGGTAGAAAATCCAAATAGGCTCATAGGTGATGCTGCCTAGCGAGTAAATACCTGCTATTTGCTCATTCGACAATGCCGATCCATAAGTTACGCCAGCAGTAACCTTGCTCTGTGGATTATCTAATTTTTCGACGTTATCAATTGCCCCATCGCTAGCTACAACTGAAAGAATAATGCCTTGATCCTTTAAGGCCGGAACAATGCTTTCAGCAAATTGGTACCAATCTCCCCCTTTAAATGCGGTAGAGATAGTGATACTTTTTTCAGGAAAAGGTTTGAGGTAATAAATCAGTCCGGCAAAAACAAGCAACAAAAGAAGCACGATGAGCTTTAACTCAATAAGTGCCTCTTTAATCGCAATTAATTCATGTTTTACTACCAGCTTTAGATATTCAAGGGTTTTCATGAACACCCAAGCCGTAATTCATAAAAGATCTTAACTGCCTTGGGTAATCTTGCGGCCATTTAGGGGCTGTAAGGGGCGGGCATTCATCTTAAAGACCTTTTGGAAGGCATTTAGCTGATCTTTTGATACTTCAACTGGCGCTTTGAGAATATAGAAGCTAACTCCTTCACTGCAAGGAGGTGTCGTTAAAGATCCCGAATAACTGTAATAAGCCAGTGAACTTGGCAATATGCTGGCAGCATCGAAATTACTTTTCAACGGAACCTTACCTTCTTTTGCGGGCATATTAGCAAAGACTTCTTTTAGGCTTTTATTCTCAGCTCCGACATTAAATAAAACTCCAATTACTGCTAACTTGCCATCGGCACTTTTATGAACCAAATGGGCATTGATAGGAAATCCTTTGCCATCAATTTTTTCTTCAGCTGGAGTGTGAAAATGCAATTGCAAAATCTTATAATCGACCCCGCCTAACATCGCAGAGCCGCCATCAGCTAGCGCAACTTGAATGGTGTGGCCATTGTTAATAATCTCACCAGCCGAGGCTTTATATTTAGTGGTAATAGGCGCAGTAACTGCGGTAGCCGATTTAGTTGGAATATCAATTGGTGCTTGCATCTGGCCAACTTTGCAAGTAGCAAACTCCTTCTCAAGCGAGCCCCAATTGCTTGGGCCTACTTTGCCTTCATAGCCCCAATGCACTGCACCCTCAGCAAAACAGCCTCCAGAAAGCAGAGTAAGGGCTAAACCTGCAAAAAAAGTATGTTTGGCCTTACTTGGCTTAATTAAATTTACGCTCATTTTTTCCCATCCCTTTAAAAAGTTTTAATTTATATAAAAATCCACAAGAACGTTAACATAATTTAGGGACAAATGTATGCGCGTACCCCGCTTTCAAAGCCCCGCAAGCCTCAAATTAAAGTCTCAATCCACCTGAATATTGGCTTTTTTAGCGATGGTGAAATATTTTTTTGCCTCTTTATCAATAAATTGGGCAAATTCTTGGGGATTCTTAGATGCCGGCTCATCGCCTACCGAGGCTAGTTTCTTGATTAAAACAGGGTCTGATAAGGTCTCGTTGACCGCCTGATAAATCGTATTGGCTAGGTTGGCCGGTAAATTTTTAGGGCCAAATAACCCAACCCAAACGGTTACTTCAAAATTCGGAAAGCCACTCTCTTGCATGGTTGGAATATCAGCTAATTCAGCCGGTCTTTTACTGCCGGTAGTGGCAATGGCCTTAAGCTTGCCCGCCTTAATTAATGGCAAAGGATTAGAGATATTGGTAGAGGTATAAAGCACATCATTGCCCACGATCGCAGCTACCGAAGGTGGGCCACCTTGAAATGGCACATGAGTGGCGCCGCTATTGCCTTCGATACTTATCATTTCGCCTGATAAATGCACCAAGGTGCCAATTCCAGTGGAAGAATAATTTGCCTTACCTGGATTGTTCTTAATATAGGCCACCAAGTCACGGGCATTTTTTCCAGGGAAATCCGCATTGACTGCAACTAAAAATGGTGCGGAAGTTAATTGAATAATCGGCGTTAAATCAGTGAGGGGGTTGTATTGCAGATTTTTAAATACTGCCGGATGTATAGCTAATTGACCAGTTGAAGCCACCAGTAAAGTGTAGCCATCAGGCTTAGCCTTAGCAACATTACGCGAACCAACTAAACCGCCTGCGCCTGGCTGGTTCTCTACTAAAAAAGGTTGTTTGTATTTATTCGTTAAGCGCAGGGCAATTTCCCGCGCGGTAATATCAAGCGCTCCCCCTGGCGGAAATGGCACCACAATTGACACCTGTTTATTTGGCCAATCGCTTGCTTGCGCATAGACAAACTGCGGAAGCAGTAGAAATAAAAGAACAGCGCAAAAATGTTGCGTGCAATGAACAGCTTGTGCGTATTTCATTTTTTTTCCTTAGATGACTTCTACATTTTCACCAATACCGATTTTCTAGCCATTAATGAATATCGGCCGACTCTTTAATCGCATCCCGTAAAATTTCCCAAGAAAAATTGCTGGCTTTTGCCGCGCCAATAATTACTGCTTCTTTTTTCGCTATAAGCTCCACAGCAGCGTTAATTTTTTCAGCTGCAGCAAGGGGAATGACTACGGCGCCATGTTGATCAGCATGAATTAAATCATTGGGCTGAACCGCCATACCTGCAACGGTAACCGGCACACCAATACCAACGATATGCACATGCGCATGGCTAGGCATCACGCTACCAGCAAGTAATTGAAAGTTACTAGCATTCATGGGAATATCCCGAATTGAGCCATTGGTAACTACACCTTTAGCACCAAGGCCACGGTGAACGTGGGTGTTAACTTCACCCCAAAAAGCCCCTATCCCTGCCCGCGTACCATCCAAATCTTGCAAAACAATAACACTTGGCTTAGGGCCTTCATCGACATACTTATACCAATTAATACGAATTTCTTTTTGCTCTTCTGCGCTAACGCGCGGACCCTGAACTGCTCGCATAGTGCCAGTACGCGCATAACCAACGATCGGCGCTAAATTAGGATAGATACACTGCAAGGGCTCAGTAGTAAAACCTTGATTTCGGTAAGTGGGATCGATTAACTCAAGCGCATTACAAATGGTGGGGGTGTCAAACTGAGCTAGGGAATCTAATAAAGTTTGAGGATGTAAAGGCTGAGACATAGCACTCCTTTTTTCTTAACAACCTACCATAAAGCGAATATAGAACTTAGAGCAATTATCGTTTTCACCTAAATTGATTTGAGTCCAAGCATAGCGCGCGCCTCAGCCGCTGAGGCCAATTCTCCACCGAGGTCTTCAATAATACGCTTCGCTTTAGTAACCAACTCAGCATTACTTTGACAAAGCACACCCTTCTTGAGAAAAATATTGTCTTCAAGGCCAACTCGGGTATGGCCGCCAAATAACCAAGCTTGCGCCACAATCGGGAACTCAAAGCGACTAATGCCAAAAGCCGACCATCTCGCTCCAGCTGGTAATTGATCGCGCAAATAGAGCAGCGTAGCGGGATCAGCATTTAAACCATACTTCACTCCCATCACAAAGCTAAATAAACCCGGGCCATCAAGTGTGCCGTCAGCAATTAAATCTAAGGCTAGATTAAGGTCGCCGGTATCAAAAATTTCCAATTCAGGAAGAACCCCCGCATCGCGAATAACTTTAGCCATTTTGCGTACGTTCAATGGCGTGTTAATCACAATATCTGTAGCGCCATTCATGGTATTAAAGTCTAAAGAACAAATATCGGGTTTGAGTTTTGTAATATGCTCTACACGCTTTAATGGATGACATAAAGTCGTTCCCGGAGCAAAGACCTTAGGATCATCTTCACTGGGGATAAACCGGCCACCGGGGCCAGTAGTTAGATTAATGATGAGCTCTTTATTTTGCGCTCGGATTAACTCAACTACTTTAGCGTATAAATCAAACTCCATTGACTGTTTACCCGAATCTGGATCGCGCACATGGATATGTACTGCGGCAGCACCCGCATCGCCAGCACCCAAACATGATTCGGCAATTTGTTGCGGGGTAATAGGTAAGTAAGGGGTCATCTCAGGCTTTGTTAAGCCCCCAGTTACTGCACACGTGAGGATGGTTTTTGCCATTGAGATAAAGCCCCTGTATTTAAAGATGAATTAAAAAATAGCGTGAAATATCCGCGCTTAACCCTTCAGCGATTTTTCCGCTTTGTCCAAAAAGGAATAATCTAAATATTTACCCACCCAAGCATCCGTATTTGCCACTAATGCGGGATCAATCTTGCCCTGCTCAGAAATTGTTTTCAGAATTAATCGTGTTGAAGGCATATCTAGACGCGGGTCAGTCAGTAAAACCGAATTAAGCGCCATTAAGGCAACGGGTTTAGCCGTTGGATCATTCATTTTTTTAGCAACAATTTCAGCAACCTCATCCTTTGGTCTCGTTTTAATAAAATTCATCCCTCTTAGAGTAGCCTTTAAAAACCGTACTACTGCCTCAGGATTATCTTTAATAAAGGTGGGATGAAAAACCAAGTCCAAGCTCTCCGCATTAGGTATAGGTGGAAGCTGCACAATGTAATGTGTATCTTTGGCTTTAGAAACTGCTAATGCTGAGGCTGGCTCCCAAGCAATAAATGCATCCACTTCCCCGCGATCAAGCATGGCAGCAATATCGCCAACGCGACCAGGCACCTTTTGGAATTTAAGATTCTGGGTTTTTTCCACATAAAACAAAATGGCATCGTGAATCGTGCCAAGTCCAGGGGTCCCGACCTTTTTGCCATTTAAATCAGCATACGATTTAAATTGTTTATGACCAACTAGCGGCGCATTGTATTTTGTAACCGAACAAAGCATCGTAAATTGTCCGCCACCTGCAGCATATTGCATGATTGGCGCTAAGCCACACATTACAGCATCTAAGTTTTTATTTAAATCCAGCAGCGATGCAGGTCCATTGGGATAAGTGCGTCGATCGATTTGAATGCCCTCTTGATCGTAATAGCCCTGATTTTCAGCCACCCAAATTGCCGCATAGTCAACCTCAGCACCGGCCTGATCTGCTAGCCTAATTACTGTTTTTTTGCTTTGTGCAAATAATGGCGTCCCCATCGGTAGCATGGTGCCCAAAGATGCCGCAGCACCCATACCTAAAATTTTTCTACGATTTTTATTAGTATTATTCATTTCTCATCTCCCGTTTAAAAAGTGATTTTTAACTGCATACACTACTTAATCTACCTCTACTTTTGATGCAAAAAAGAAAAACATCTTGCTCTTAACTCCGTAAATTCGGCGCTTAATGCATCCCTTGGTCGTGGCAAGTCAATTGGTAAATCAGCCTTAATTGAAGTGGGCTTCTCAGAAAGAATAATTACGCGATCGCCTAAGAAAACCGCCTCCTCTAAATTGTGTGTAACAAAAACAATTGTCCGCTTCAGATTTTTCCAGATATCCAATACCTCTTGTTGCATTCTTTCTCGGGTCGGCTGGTCAAGACTCACAAATGGCTCATCCATTAAGATTAAATCCGCATTCGTTGCAAAGGCTCTGGCAATTGAAACGCGCTGCTTCATCCCGCCAGAAATTTGATGCGGATAAAAATCTTCGAATCCACCAAGTCCAACAATGCGAATCACTTCTTCTACTTTTTGTTTTATTTCGGCTTTCTTTAATTTTTTAATTTTTAAGCCTGTAGCAATATTTTCCCAGACAGTTAGCCATGGCAAGGTGGATGGCTCTTGAAAAACAAAAGAAATACTATGTTTTTTTGGATTGACCTTTTCTCCATCAAGCAACACATCCCCTTTTGATGGCTTTAATAAACCACTCAGAATATCAAGTAAGGTTGTCTTGCCGCAACCACTGGGTCCGCAAATACACAAAAATTCATTTTCCTTAACGGCAAATTGAATATCGCCATGTACGACCAAATTGCCATATTGGTGAGAGATGCCGACTTGAAGTTTAGGGTTTAAATTTGTCATAGTTAGCTTGATAAGCCCTTAAAGGGTCACCTGCCATCTCCACTTAAATAAATAACGCTCTGCCATTAACAGTAATTCATTTAAAACGAAGCCAATTGCACCAATCACAATCATGCCAACAATAATTTCCGGTATCTTCAGCAATTCAGCGTAGTTCAACATCATACGTCCCAAGCCTTCATTAATTCCGCCAGCTAATTCAGCTGCTACGATGGTCAGCCAAGCTGCACCCATCGCCACGCGCATGCCCCCCAGAATATCTGGTAGTACGGTCGGCACCACCACATGCATTAAGGTATAAAACTTCGAGGCGCCATATACGGCTACGACCTTTTTATGTAAAGGCTCAACCCGCTGAACCCCTACTAAGGTTGATGTATAAACCGGGAAAAAAGCCCCAAGGAAAATTAAAAATGCAAAACGGGTATCACCTGCAAATAAAATAATCGCCAATGGAATCCAGGCAATCGGTGGAATAAAGCGAAAAGGCTCCATAACCGAACGAGTTGAGTTATAGAGACTTTTATTTAAGCCCATTAGCAAACCCAGAGGCACGCCGAGAAAAACCCCTAAATTAAAGCCTAATAAAACCCGATATAAACTTGCCCACGCATGCGTTCCTAGAGAAATGCCTTGGGTGTCGCCCTTTAGAATTAAATTTTTAAATGCCTTGAATACGGCGTCTACTGGAGGGAAAAATGGTGAAGCAACCCAACTAGCGAGTAATTGCCAAAATAATAAAAAGGCTGCTAAAGCAACGATATTAAGACCAGCTGCCTTAATACCTGGGTTCATTTGTTTGCTACTGGAATTAAATAAGGAGGTGAACAATTTATTCCATCCGGTTTAAAAAACTAGTTTCAACAAAGCGAGTGTGAACATCACCCGCAATAAATTCAGGGGAGCTAATCAGTTTTCTTTGAAATTCACGCGTTGTCTCCACGCCCTCAACCTGCATTTCTAATAAAGCCCGCTGCATCCGTGCAATAGCCTCTGCCCGATCACGACCCCAGCAAATCACCTTACCAAGTAAGGAATCATAAAATGGGGGAATTACATATCCCGAAAATAAATGGCTATCCATTCTGATACCAAAACCCCCGGGTGCAAAATACTCGTTTACCCTGCCAGGATTGGGCCGAAAATCATGCGACGCACTTTCTGCATTAATGCGGCATTCAATAGCATGTCCAGTTAAACGGATATCCTTTTGCTGCAAACTAAGTCCTTCACCTGCCGCTATCAGTATTTGGGCTTTAACTAAATCAATCCCCGTTACCATTTCAGTGACTGGGTGCTCAACCTGAATACGGGTGTTCATTTCCATAAAATAAAATTGCTGAGATACGGGGTCCAGCATGCACTCAATTGTGCCCGCGCTACGGTAATTAACGTGCTTACACAGCTGAATTGCTGCGTTGCCAATCTCAGCGCGTAATTTCTCGCTTAATACCGGAGAGGGGCTTTCTTCTACTAATTTTTGATTCCGACGTTGCAAGGAGCAATCCCGCTCGCCAAGATGCAAAATATTTTCACCATCACCCAACACCTGCACCTCTATATGCCGAATACCCGTCAGAAATTTTTCCATATACAGAGCGCCATCACCAAAAGCGGACTTTGCTTCCTGTGATGCCTCAATATAGGCCGCTTCGACTTGCTCGGCATTATTCACAATGCGCATGCCTCTTCCCCCGCCACCCGCACTTGCCTTCAATAAAACCGGATAGCCAATTTTTTCTGCAACACTTGCGGCCTCTTTAGCGTCTTGCAAAATGCCATTTGAACCTGGGGTAGTCGGAATGCCCGCCTCTTTTGCAAGGCGGATAGCAGTAGCCTTATCCCCCATCATTCGAATTGAAGTTGGGCT
>CAIXDG010000145.1 GCA_903918115.1 uncultured beta proteobacterium | reverse complement strand
TCAAGCCATAAAAATTTTGCTGACCTTGGGCGTAATTAATCGCTGCAACATTTCCATTGGTAGTTAAGTTATTGGTGGTATTCGAAGAAGAAATATTACGGGCATCAATTCCCAAAATATATTGATCAACTAATTTAGATTTTAAATTATGGGTGTATTGCGCCGAAGCACCAACCGCACTATAAGGATCGGTGTAATTAGCATTGACATAGGGCGTGCCATTGGCTGCGGTTGAGCCGCTTTGTTTATAAAAATGGGTTTTTTCATAAAAGGCATTGACATCGATTTTCTTATCGACATCTAACTTTGTTGTCGCGCCAGCGGCGATATTAGTTTCCTGAATAAAATTGGGCGCAATACTGTAATTGGTACTTAAGTCTTTCATGGTGCTATAGCCAAGCCGAAAAAAGCCTGAAGTATCTTGCGTTGGTTTGAAATAATTCTGCAAACGAATATTCGAATTACTCGCATTATCTGTGCCCATGCCGTTTTTAATATTGTTCGGCGAGGCTGGTGAAATAGTGGCGTAATTTTGATATCCCAAAGTAGAGAAAAAATCAGCCGAGATGCGCGTTTGCAAAGCATCTGAAGTAACGATATCTTTTGATACAGCGATATTGGTGGTATTGAAGGCACCGTAGCTGGCCGAGACATCTTGTGAACTATTTTTTGGTGTTTTAGTATTAATGTTGATTACACCGCCCATGCCATAGTTACCCCATAAGTTCGAGACACCCCCACGCACAAACTCAACGCTTTCCACTGACGAGAGCGGTACTAAATTCCATTGCACCGTGCCATAGAAGGCATCATTTGCTGGCAAGCCATCAATTAAGACTAAGGTACGTCCAAAACCCAAGCCGCGTACGTTAATACTTTGACCCGTGGGATCTTTTTGATAGTACGGTACGTCATTCAAAAAAGTGCCAGGAACATTTTTTAGCACTTGATCTAAAGTTTGATCAGGCGCCAATTCCAACACTTGCGGAGTCAAAATAGTGGTGTTTAAAGGAATTTGATTGAGCGGTGTATCCGATCTAGTGGCATTAACAACCATATCACTTAATTTTTGATCATAGTTGGCTGGCGGGGCAATTTGTGCGACTGCCATCCTAACTTGCACGGCAGAAAATAAAACCATCACTAGGATGGCTTGTGCACTTTGCCGTATTGCTTTCAGCGTACAAACACCAAGATTCATTCTCTTAATTCACGTCGCAAAATTTTGCCTAAATTGGTTTTAGGTAGGCTTTCTTTAAATACGATGTATTTAGGCCGTTTGTAATTGGTCAGTTGGGCCTTACAAAAATTCTGAATCTGTTCTGTCGTTAGATTACCTCTGGGTTCGACGGATAGATTCTCGCTTGGGGTCACGGTCGCATCCTGCACTATAAATAATTTCACTGCTTCACCTGTTTCTTCGTCTGGAACCCCAATTACCGCGCACTCCAATACCCCATCGAGTTGCATTAAAAGCGCTTCGATCTCATTGGGATACACCTTAAATCCAGAAACAATAATCATGTCCTTTTTACGATCAATGATTTTGACGTAGCCATCTTCATTCATCGTGCCAATATCGCCTGATTTAAAAAATCCATCTGCCGTCAGCGCCTCACGAGTATCTTGCGGTCTATTCCAATAGCCTGTCATTACTTGTGGTCCACGAATACAAATTTCACCTGGCTCACCAAGCGCGGTCGGTAAACCATCTTCACCTCTGATTTGGATCTCAGTACTGGGCAGCGGTAGGCCAATGTGCCCCGTAAATTCGTTTATTAATGGCGTATTTACACACACTACCGGCGCTGTTTCTGATAAGCCATAACCTTCTGCAACGGGAACACCCGTCATCTGCTGCCAAAGATCGGCAGCGGTTTTTTGCACTGCCATGCCTCCACCAATGGTGACTAGCAAATTGGGAAACTGTAGCTTAGCAAACTTAGGATGGCGCAACAAAGCGGCCAGTAAGGTATTGACTACAGGAAAAAGATGGATGGATGGATTTTTTGCCAATAACTGAATGAAGCCCGCAATATCTTTTGGATTTGGCACCAAGATATTTAAGGCGCCCCGCTGAATTCCCACTAAAGCACACGCTGTTAATGCAAAGATGTGATACAGCGGTAAAGCGCATAAAAATACTAATTGATCATCTTTGCTGACCGTTGCACCAGCTGGCGTTTTTAAGGTTAACGCTGGCTCTAGCCAAACATCAACCTGCAATACATTAGCCAAGATATTTTGATGCGATAAAACTGCACCTTTAGAAACCCCAGTTGTCCCACCGGTATATTGCAAAAAAGCGATATCCGTGGGCAAAATTTGCACCGCCTGTAGTTGCTTCTTGGCGCCAATAAGCAATGCACTTTTAAAATCAATGCTGCCTTCAAGATGCCAAGCTGGTATGGCCTTTTTAACATGACGTAAAACAAAATCAATCGCCCGCCCTTTAATACCAATTTGCTCGCCAATACTGGTAACGATGACCTGCTTTAACTGC
>CAIXDG010000144.1 GCA_903918115.1 uncultured beta proteobacterium | reverse complement strand
TTGTTACCGCACACGGGTCGCTCATTTCGCCTAGGTATTTCAGGTGTTCCTGGCGTAGGAAAGTCGACCTTAATTGAAACTCTGGGCTTATATCTTATTGAGCAGGGTCACCGCGTAGCTGTTTTAGCAATTGACCCTTCGTCGAGTTTATCGGGCGGATCGATCTTGGGTGATAAAACTCGCATGGAAAAATTATCGGTCCATGAACAGGCCTTTATTCGTCCTAGTCCTTCCTCTGGCACGCTCGGTGGTGTGGCTGAAAAGACCCGTGAAGCCCTATTGGTAGCTGAAGCAGCCGGTCATGATGTGGTTATCGTTGAGACCGTTGGGGTTGGTCAAAGTGAAATTGCCGTTGCTGGAATGACGGATTTATTTTTATTATTGCAATTACCGAATGCGGGTGATGATTTACAGGCGATTAAAAAAGGTGTGATGGAATTGGCCGATTTAATCGTGATCAATAAGGCTGATATTGATCCTGATGCGGCAATGCGGGCCCAAGCCTTTATTACCAGCTCTTTGCGTTTATTGGGTTTTCAGGGCAATCCTGACCATGCAACGCATATGAAAGAAGCCTGGCACCCACGTGTGATGACGATGAGTGCGCTGCATAGTCAAGGGGTGTCCGAGTTATGGGCGCATATTCAGCATTTTCAGCAGCTACAAACTGCGAATGGAAAGTTACAAGCTAGACGACAGGCGCAAGCTGGGGCCTGGATGTGGGAACGGATTGATGCCGGGCTTAAGGCCGGCTTTCGTGAGCATGCAGCAGTGCAAGCCCTATTGCCTGAAATGGTTGCTGCGGTTAATCAAGGCACCATGGCAGCCTCGGTGGCAGCGCGACGCTTACTTGAATTGTTAGCAAAATAAACCTTTATTAAGGAATTTTTATGCAAGAAATTATTGAACAACTCGCTGCTAAGCGCGAACTCGCACGTTTAGGCGGAGGCCAAAAACGCATTCAAGCGCAACACGCTAAAGGCAAGCTAACCGCGCGTGAACGAATTGAGTTATTGCTTGATGCTGGCAGTTTTGAAGAGTGGGATATGTTTGTCGAGCATCGCTGCAATGATTTTGGGATGGGCGATCAAACTGTTCCTGGTGATGGCGTAGTGACCGGCTACGGCATGATTAATGGGCGTTTGGTATTTGTATTTTCACAAGACTTTACGGTGCTTGGTGGTTCTTTATCTGAGGCGCACGCCGAAAAAATTTGCAAAATTATGGATCAAGCCTTGAAAGTAGGTGCGCCTGTGATTGGCTTAAATGATTCTGGCGGAGCCCGAATTCAAGAGGGGGTAGCTTCTTTAGGAGGTTACGCAGAAATTTTTCAACGCAATGTAACTGCTTCCGGTGTTATTCCCCAAATCTCACTCATTATGGGACCCTGTGCCGGCGGTGCTGTTTACTCGCCAGCATTAACAGACTTTATTTTCATGGTGAAAGATAGTTCGTATATGTTTGTTACGGGCCCTGATGTAGTGAAGACCGTTACCCATGAGGATGTTAGCGCCGAAGAATTAGGCGGCGCTATAACCCATTCAACAGTATCGGGGGTTTGTGACTTGGCCTTTGAAAATGATGTCGAAGCCATCATGATGTTGCGCCGATTTTTTAATTATTTACCCCTCTCTAATCGTGAAAAGCCGCCGATTGTGCGCTCGGCCAAACGCAATGAAGAGCCCGATTATTCGCTTGATACTTTAGTGCCAGCCAATCCTAATCAACCTTACGATATGCATGAATTAATCCGAAAAATTGCTGATGATGGCGAGTTTTTTGAATTGCAGCCTGATTTTGCAAAAAATATCATCATTGGATTTGCGCGGATGGAAGGACAAACGATTGGTATTGTGGCTAACCAGCCCTTAGTTTTAGCGGGCTGCTTAGATATTAAATCGTCCATAAAGGCGGCACGCTTTGTGCGCTTTTGTGATGCTTTTAATATCTCTATTGTTACCTTGGTAGACGTGCCCGGATTTATGCCGGGAACCGCTCAAGAGTATGGCGGCATTATTAAACATGGCGCGAAGTTACTTTATGCCTATGCCGATTGCACGGTACCAAAGGTGACCTTAATAACCCGCAAAGCATATGGTGGTGCCTACGACGTGATGGCCTCAAAACATTTGCGCGGTGATGTGAATTTCGCTTGGCCTTCTGCAGAAATTGCGGTGATGGGACCCAAAGGCGCGGTAGAAATTATTTTTCGCGAAGAAAAAGGCGATACCGATAAAATTAATGCGCGCGAAGCTGAATACAAAACAAAATTTGCCAATCCCTTTGTCGCAGGACGGCGTGGTTATATTGATGACGTCATTTTGCCCCACGAAAGTCGTAAGCGGATTGCTCGCTCGCTCGTGATGCTAAAAAATAAAGTACTAGAGAATCCGACGCGAAAGCATGGCAACATTCCGCTCTAAGGGCAAGGTAAATTAAAGATGACAACCAATCTGTTTAAGAAAATTTTAATTGCAAATCGGGGCGAAATTGCGTGTCGGATAATCAGTACGGCGCAGCGCATGGGCATTAAAACAGTAGCTGTTTACTCTGCCGCAGATCGCGAGGCGAGGCATGTACGAATGGCTGATGAAGCTGTCTTTATTGGCCCGGCGCCATCGCGCGAATCCTATTTATTAATTGAGCGGATTATTCAGGCCTGCAAAGATACCGGCGCTGATGCCGTTCATCCGGGGTACGGATTTTTATCAGAGAATGCTGAATTTGCTGAACGCGTGGAAGCTGAGGGGATTACTTTTATTGGTCCAAAATTTCCTGCGATTGCCGCAATGGGCGACAAAATTGCCTCTAAAAAACTGGCTTTAGCTGCGCAAGTCAATACCATTCCGGGCTATAACGAGGTGATTGAAAGCCCCGCAGAAGCGGTCAAAATTGCCCAAGGCATCGGTTACCCAGTCATGATTAAAGCCTCTGCTGGTGGCGGTGGTAAGGGTCTGCGGGTTGCTAATAATGACGCAGAAGTGCTGACGGGGTTTGTAACCTGCAAAACGGAAGCCGCCAATAATTTTGGCGATGATCGGGTATTTATTGAAAAATTTGTGGTTGAGCCGCGCCATATAGAAATTCAAATTCTGGGCGATGCTTATGGCAATGTTGTGTACTTATGGGAACGGGAATGTTCGATTCAACGTCGCCATCAAAAGGTCATCGAAGAGGCGCCATCTCCATTTATTAACGCTGCAACCCGCAAGGCCATGGGCGAACAAGCGGTTGCATTAGCAAAGGCAGTCCAATATCAGTCTGCTGGTACGGTTGAATTTGTCGTTGGTGCCGATCAGTCATTTTATTTCTTAGAAATGAATACCCGATTACAAGTAGAGCATCCGGTTACCGAAGCCATTACTGGGCTTGATTTAGTTGAGCAAATGATTCGGGTTGCGGCGGGCGAAAAACTTGCTTTTACACAAGCAGAAATTCAACTCAACGGTTGGGCAATGGAATGTCGAATTAATGCCGATGATCCATTCCGCAATTTTTTACCTTCTACGGGACGGTTAGTGAAATATCGACCACCGGATTCAATCAACGGTGTTCGAGTTGATACGGGCGTTTTTGAGGGCGGTGAAATACCCATGTATTACGACTCAATGATTGCAAAGCTCATTGTTCATGGCGCTAATCGTCAAGAAGCAATTGAGAAAATGCGCAGCGCTTTAAATGAATTTGTGATTCGAGGTATTCATTCAACCATTCCCTTTCAGGCTGCTTTATTCCAACATCCAAAATTTATTGCTGGCGACTTCAATACCGGCTTTATTGCCGAGGAATATCCTGACGGTTTTCATCCTGATTCAGTTCAACCGCATGACCCTTATCTTTTTGCTGCCTTAGCGACATTTATGCGCCACCGCTATCTAGAGCATATTCAGCTGATTGATGGTCAATTGGTTGGCCATGAAATGGTGATTGCTAAACGTTTTGTAGTCGTTACCAATAAGCGCGTAGGAGCAATTGATGATCCCTACAATTTACCGACGCGAATTGAATTAAAAGAGGGCGTATATACAGTGTATGTTGACGGTGCTAATGGCTTAAGTCGCTACGATATTGCGAGTCAGTGGCGCCCTGGCATGATTTGTTTAAACGCCACCATCAATGGTACGCGTAAGCTTACTGCACAAGTTGAGCGGCGTGGGGTTGGATACCATTTGGTTTTAGATGGTGCGCAGTATGCCTGTATGGTATTGAGCCCCTTTGGTAGTGAAATGCAACAACGCATGCCAATTAAGGCGTTACCAGATACTTCTAAAATGCTTTTGTCGCCTATGCCAGGCTTATTGACCCAACTTACCGTTAAAGTGGGTGAAAAGGTGGTTGCGGGACAAAAGTTGGCAGCGATTGAGGCAATGAAAATGGAAAACACTTTGCTGGCTGCGCAAGACGGTATTGTTGCTGAGCTGTTAGTAAAGCAGGGTGATAGTTTGTCGGTAGATCAACTGATCATGCGGTTTGAATAATGGCTTTAATTATTAATTGAGAAAACAGCTATGTCTACATTAAGTCAACGCCCATTCCGTATTTTAGGCGTACAGCAAATTGCCATTGGCGGCGCCGATAAAAATAAACTTCGGCACCTCTGGCTTGATTTGTTAGGATTGCAATTTAAGAGTACATTTGTTTCAGCGAGTGAAAATGTCGATGAAGATATATGTGCAATTGGCAGTGGTAGCCATGAAGTTGAAGTTGATTTAATGCAACCACTCGATGTCGATAAAAAGCCCGCGGTTCAAAATACCCCCTTAAATCATATTGGCTTATGGGTTGACGATTTACCTTTGGCAGTGCAATGGCTTGAAGCCCATGGCTTACGCTTTACCCCAGGTGGTATCCGTGCAGGTGCCGGCGGTCATGACATTATTTTTATTCATCCCAAAGCGAATGCTGAATTTCCTTTTAGTGGGGAAGGCGTTTTAATCGAATTGGTACAGGCCCCATCTGACCTTATCCAGTCTTACGCGGCAGCTGCCTAATAGCTTATTCATGACGATATTGGCAATTGAAACTTCAAGCGCTTGGTGTTCGGTTGCCCTCGCTGTGAATCAGCGCAGCGTTTTACAACGCCATGAGCAGGTGGGATCGACCGCAAGTTCATATTTATTGCCGTGGGTAAATGCCCTTCTCGAGGAAGCCCAATTGACATTAGCTGATGTAGATGCCATTGCTGTGGATATTGGACCGGGCGCCTTTACCGGGGTGCGTTTAGGAATTGCTTGTGTACAGGGCTTAGCCTTGGGCGCGAATGTGCCTGTTTTATCGGTGATCAGTTTAGATAGTATTGCCATGCAAGCAGTTTTACAGATGGACGTACAGGGCAATAATGATAAGGAATTGTTAGTCATTTTAGATGCGCGGATGGGTGAGGTTTATTGGGCGAGATACCGCCTTCAAGCTAGTTTGCCTGTGCGTTTATCCGCCCCCCAATTAGCGTTACCGGCCGATATAGCGCTGGAGAAAATCACTTGGGTAGTTGGCAGTGGCGTTAATCTGTGCAGTGCTGCTGTGCAAGCACTTGCCTTAAGCGACATAAGCGCAAATGCCTTAGGTGTTTTAGCTTGCGCCAGACAACAGCTTGCTGCTGGTTTACAACACGATGTGCGTTTGCTTGAGCCCTTATATGTGCGCGATAAGGTGGCTTTCACTAGCGCCGAACGGGCTGGTAAGACCTTGCCGATAGCTGCTCAGTAGCATGCCTGCGGTAGAGAAAAGTATGGCTAATTTCGTTTTTCGTGCGATGCAAATGGATGACATAGCGCGCGTTTTGGTACTTGAACTCGAGTCCCACTTACATGCGTGGACGCAGGGAAATTTTACGGATTCATTGGCAGCAGGACATTGGGCCTATTGCATCGAGAGCGAAGAGAGCGGCGATTTAATAGCCTATTTCATTTTATTTCCCGGGGTGGATGAATTACATCTTTTAAATATAACGGTGAACCCCCTTGTTCGTCGCCAAGGCGTTGGCGAACGATTAATGAGCTCAGTTGAAAATATCGCGCGGCAAAGCCATTGCCAGCGCATTATCTTAGAGGTACGTCCAAGTAATGCAGCAGCCATCAAACTTTATGAAAAATTAGGCTTTGTGCTAATTGGAAAAAGAAAGCAATATTACCCGCTAGACCCAGAATCTGGAGAGCGCGAAGATGCTCACGTACTAGCAAAATCGCTTAAGATGGATACCCTATGACTCTCGCGCGCTCTGCTTACTTAAAAGAAATGGGCATAGCTGAGTGGCTTGCGCGCGATACAATGGCGTCGACTGCACTGCCTACTGAGCCTGAGCAGCCAATGACGGCAACTAATCCCGCGACGGTAAGCGCTCAAACTGATCCACAATTTCAATGGTGGTTTTTTGGCAAATCTGCAGCAGGTGATGAGGCGATCTTGTTTAAGCAATGTCTGCGTGTTTTAGGTTTAAATGCGCATGAATGGCGTTGGCATCGGTTTGATGGCAAACAGTTGCTAGACCCCATTGCAACTACAGCCCCAGACTACCCATTGGTTGCAGTAGCCTTTGGCGTAGGTGCCGCGCAAAGCCTCAGTGGCGAGAAAGAATCCCTGCCGCAACTACGTGACATTGTTCTCACGCTGACGAGCGATACCAGTGAACAGGCTTTTGAAGTTCCTTTAATTGCCAGTTTTGATTTAGCGCATTTACTTGCTCGTCCACAAGACAAAGCTTTACTTTGGAATGACTTACTCTTGGCGCACTCGGTATTACATAATTTGTAGTTAGCGAGGGCTAAATACAGCGCCTCTCATTGGTTTTCTTCAGTGCTTGGCTTCGCCAATTAAATGCAATGAATCATATTCGGCTTGATTGGCTGCATGTCGCCGAATGACTAACCACATAATCAGGCTGACGCTAATGCCGAAGCCAACAATCATGATTTGTACTGGTACGTCGAGCCAAATTAAGATTGCGTAAATTGCGAGCATACCTAAGACTGATAAATTTTCATTAAAGTTTTGTACGGCAATAGAATGACCCGCCGACATGAGTACATGGCCGCGATGCTGCAAAAGTGCATTCATCGGCACAACAAAATAGCCCGCTAACCAGCCTACTAAAATTAATAATAAATAAGGTGGTACTAAATTCAGGGTGATATTCAATTTGCCAATTTGCAAGATGGGTGTGGCAGGCAGCATATCGGCGCTATAGTAAGCCATAGTGCAGACGACTAAGCCCATGGCAATACCGTGGGGCAAGACTCGCAAAGATTGTTTGAGGGGAACCTTCCAGGCCGCATAGACTGCGCCACCAGCCACGCCAAAAGCAGAGATGGCCTGCAAAATTGCGCCTTGTGACAGATTCATATTCAATGCCACTTGCGCCCATTTCAAAACAATAAATTGTAAGGTTGCGCCTGCACCCCAAAATAATGTCGTTACAGCTAGGGAAATTTGCCCCAAGCGATCATTCCAGAGGGTTTTAAAGCATTTCGCAAAATCGACTACGAGTTCAATGGGGTTGGTTTTTTGCGCTCGATATTTGATGCCGGTATCAGGAATACGTAGATTGATTAAGGCGGCAACAACATAAATAAGCATAATGACCAAAATCGCTGATTCGGCTGGCGTATCAACTGACGTGGTAATCATTGGCATATCGAAGCTGAGTAAATCTGTGGAAACAGTATGGCTAATTAAGATGCCACCCAATACAGTGCCCAAAATTATTGAACTGACTGTTAAGCCTTCAATCCAGCCATTAGCGGCGACTAATTTTTCGGGAGGTAGTAGCTCAGTTAAAATTCCATATTTAGCTGGTGAGTAGGCTGCGGCACCTAAACCAACGATGGCATAAGATAACAAAGGATGGCTACCAAATAACATGGCCACGCAACCAATAAATTTGACGGTATTGGTAATGAACATCACGTTGCCCTTGGGGCGGGAATCAGCAAAAGCGCCGACAAATGCAGCAAGGACAACATAGGAAAGCACAAAAAATAATTTCAGCAATGGCGTCATCCAAGCTGGAGCGTGTAATTGGGCCAAAAGCGCAATTGCGGCGATAAGTAAGGCATTGTCGGCCAGTGATGAAAAAAACTGTGCCGCCATAATTATGTAGAAACTACGGTTCATTCGTACAATCGTCTCATTAGTTGTGGTTAGATTAGATCATGAAAGGAGTTCACGTTATGGAGCGACCCATTTTGGCGTCAATGGATATCGATGCCATGCGCCATAATTTAACCCGAATTCGTGAATTAGCCCCACAAGCCAAAGTTTGGTCGGTTATTAAGGCAAATGCCTATGGCCATGGCTTTGCAGCCGCCCTGAAAGGCTTAGCGCAAACAGATGGCTTTGCCTTACTCGATATCCAAGATGCGCGTTATTTGCGCGAAAATGGTTGGAAAGGGCCTATCTTGCTGCTCGAAGGCCTATTTTCTGCGGACGATCTGAAGCTGGCATTTACGCTGGACTGCACTTTGGTGGTGCATACGGAAAGTCAGGTCGCTGCACTTGAGGCTTTCGATTTAACTCAGCATCAAGCCAAAGCAAGACCAATTTATTTAAAAATGAATACCGGCATGAATCGCTTGGGCTTTAGTCCGAGCGACTACCGGTTGATGTATCACCGCCTCCATGCTGCAGGTTATGCCATGCACCATATGACTCATTTTGCCAATGCAGATCGGGTCGATTGCCTACCTTCGGTTGGTTCGCAATACGACTTATTTAATGAAGCTATAACGGATTTGCCTGGGGACACTTCGACCGCAAATTCAGGGGCAATTTTGTGGCACCGCACAGTCTTAGGTGACTGGGTAAGGCCTGGAATTATGTTGTATGGAGCTTCACCTTCAGGAAGTTTCGCTGACATAGCCCAAGCTAATTTAAAACCGGTGATGCGCTTACGCTCTGAAATTATTAGTATTCAATGGGTAAAAAAGGGAGAGAAAATCGGTTACGGTGGTCGCTTCACAGCGCCAGAGGAGATGCGTATTGGCATCGTTGCCTGTGGATATGCTGATGGCTATCCTCGCAGTGCGCCTGACGGTACTCCAGTTTGGGTGGCCGACAGCGGAGATAGTAGCAAGGGTGTAATTTGCCCCTTGGCGGGTCAAGTCTCGATGGATATGCTCAGCATTGATTTACGTGCTGCTCCGCGAGCAAATATAGGCAGCAAAGTTGAGTTATGGGGTAATCACGTTCCCGTTGATGACGTTGCACAAAGGGCGGGAACTATTGGTTATGAGTTGCTCTGTGCTTTAACGCCGCGAGTACCGATACAAATAGCTGCATAGCGCCTTATTTATTCCAGATTTGCCACCAGCGAGCTTCTTTTTTAGCTCGACTACCTGTTTCTAAAATTTCGCTATCGGGAAAATTCAAATGAAACACGCGGGTAGCATCGGTAACTAATTCAGTCATACCTAATTTTTCATATGACTGAATGAGCAAGTACAGTGCTTCTTCAACTGCGGGCGCACGATCGTAATCACGAATAACTAATTGCGCCCGATTGGCGGAAGCTAAATAGGCGCCGCGATGAAAATAAAATCGTGCAACAGTCACATCGCCTTCAGCCAAAGAGTTCACGATGTAGCGCATGCGGTCGATTGAGTCGTTCGCATATTTACTATCGGGAAAGCGGGTCGCAACGGTGCGAAAAGCTTCAAAGGCTTCGCGTGCCGCTTTCGGATCGCGTTCGCTCAGTTCTTGCCCAGTAAAGCGACCCATAAAACCAAGGTCATCATTAAAACTAATTAACCCTTTTAAATAGTAGGCATAGTCTAAATTAGGGCTTCCTTGATAGAGCTTAATAAAACGATCGATGGCAACCAATGCTTGAGCTTGTTCGCTGGCTTTCCAGTAACAATAAGCGGCGTTAATTTGGGCTTGTTGAGAATAGGCGCCAAAGGGGAAGCGGGCTTCTAATTTTTCAAAGTATTTGCCGCACTTATCGAAATCACCATCTTTTAACTTATCGTTGGCCTCTGAATAGAGCTTATTTTCTGACCAGCCATCGGTTTCATCCTTAGGGGTGCTACTACAACCACCCAAGATGAGTGTGCTGAGTGCCATCACCGCGAGTAAGGTAATCAGCAATAGCCGGGGGCTAGCCCGTAAACTAGGGGCTAATTGCACTAAATTCACTGCGAGAGGGTACTTCAACCGTGGCATTGCCGCAAACTCCGAATTCCAATGGGATTGATTATATCGATGATGAGGATTTCATTGCTTTTGAAATTCCTTGGGACAGTGCAGGCGCCCGCCTTGACAAAATGCTGGCTGTCACCTTGCCCGATTATTCGCGTAGCCGCTTACAAACTTGGGTTGAGGCTGGTGCGGTAACGGTGGATGGAGAGGTGCGTAAAGCACGGTATTTATTGAAGGGGGGCGAGAGTGTGCGGGTTTTTCCCCAAGAGATGCCTGAACAACATGCATTTGCGGCAGAAAACCTGCAACTCGCAGTCCATGCAGCGGATGAGAGCCTTATTGTTATTAATAAGCCAGCTGGTTTAGTAGTGCATCCTGCAGCCGGTAATTGGTCTGGCACCTTGCTAAATGGTTTGCTTTTCCATTTTCCCGAGTTGGTTAATTTACCCCGTGCAGGAATTGTGCATCGCTTAGATAAAGACACTTCAGGTTTAATGGTAGTTGCCCGCACTGCTATCGCTCAAACAGCTTTGGTTAGGCAACTACAAGCCCATTTAGTCAATCGCCACTATTTGGCTTTAGTTTGGGGGGCAGCGCCGCCCTTGGGAAAAATTGCCACACCCATTGCGAGAGATACTCGGGATCGTTTACGGATGGCTGTCGTTAACAAAGATCAAGGCAAAGCCGCCTTAACGCATTTTCGTCGCTTAGCACAGGGTGTTTTTATGGGTAAGCCGGTTTCTTTACTGGAGTGTCGACTAGAGACAGGGCGTACTCACCAAATTCGTGTCCACCTCGAATCCATTGGCTTACCCTTATTGGGTGACCCCATTTATCGCAAACAAGTCCCCCATTTTGCTAAAGAATTGGCTTTTCATCGACAGGCCTTACATGCTTTTGCGCTTGGGTTACAGCACCCGCAAACAGAACAGCTCTGTAATTGGTATCAGGCACCACCGAGTGACTTCATGGCCTTATTGCAACTGGTGCAAATTGACGCCAGCGCCTTACCAACTGACGCCTCAGGAAGCTTAAGTTAATGACCACCAAGCTACTTTTAGAGCCGCTACTGGTAGTGGTGCCAAATTGGCCGGCGCCGGCTTCGATACGCGCCTTGGTAACGACGCGTACAGGCGGAGTCAGTGAAGCGCCTTATGATGCGCTGAACTTAGGTAAGCATGTTGGCGATGCGCCTGAGAAGGTCATTGAAAACCGGGCTCGTTTACGTCAATTACTCCCGAGTGAACCCATTTGGCTGGAACAAGTTCACGGCACTCGAGTCTGGCATTCAGGTGAAAATTTCCAAGCAGATGCGGCGATTAGCGCAGAGCTGAACCAGGTTATTACTGTTTTAACTGCCGACTGCATGCCAGTCTTTTTTTGTAATCGCGCGGGTAGCTTAGTCGGGGTTGCTCACGCCGGCTGGCGGGGATTATGTGCTGGCGTATTAGAAAATACGGTGCAGGCCCTATGCGAAAAGTCGCTGGCGCTGGGTCAAACCTTAGCCAGGGAAGATATATTAGTTTGGCTTGGTCCTGCGATTGGCCCTAGTTGTTTTGAGGTTGGCAATGAAGTGCGCGAGCAATTTATTGATGCTGCCCGCTTAACAGGGGCAGTTTTCCCTTTGGAGAGCTTTCAAGCTATTCCCGGAAAACCCCAGAAATACTGGGCCAATCTCTATCTATTGGCCCGTTCGCGCCTTAAATATGCCGGAATTCAGGCAATTTATGGTGGAGATTTTTGTACTTTTACGCAAAGCGAGCAGTTTTTTTCGCATCGGCGCGATGGGGTTTCTGGGCGATTTGCCGCCCTAATCTGGCTTGCGGCTCCCTGAATTATTGATGAGGGGATAAAAATACTTAAGCTAGGGTTAGTGCCGATAACCCTTAAGCGATATTCCGTTGAGAATAAGACGTAGATATATAAGAAATTGACTTAGGAAATTGACTTAGGAAACCGATGTTAGCAACAGCCCATTCAGCGAAATCTCCCACGCTTTCACCTCAGCATATGGCCCTCATTCCATCTGAGCGTCTAACTGAAATTCAAAAAAATTATTTCGATGAAGTGAGTCAATTCACTGCAGATCCAATGGCCTTTCCGATTAGCGATCGCCGCTTTAAAGGCAGGGCTTGGGAATCGGGCTGGAGCCGCTCGATTGTGGGAATGTATTTGATCAACTCAAAGCATTTACTGGCTTTAGCGGACGCAGTTGAAAGCGATGCTAAAACGAAACAAAGAATTAATTTTGCAACCTTGCAATTAATCGATGCTCTATCGCCAGCCAATTTTGTTGCCACGAACCCCGAAGTACTAGAAAACATTATTAACACGCAGGGCCAATCAATTCAAAATGGCATTTTAAATTTGCTTGCAGATTTAAAAAAAGGTAAGGTTTCGCAAACCGATGAAGCTGCTTTTGAGGTGGGTAAAAATTTAGCTCAATCTGCAGGCGCAGTAGTTTTTCGTTGCGAGTTATTTGAATTAATTCAATATAAGCCGCTAACTGAAACGGTATTCGAGCGGCCTTTTTTGTTAGTGCCCCCTTGTATTAATAAGTTTTATATTTTAGATTTACAGCCCGATAACTCGGTAGTTCGGTATTTAGTGAGTGAAGGCCATACCGTCTTCTTGGTCTCTTGGAAAAATCCCGATGATTCCATGCGCCATACCACTTGGGATGACTACATCGATAAAGGCGTTCTTAAGGCCATTGAGGTAACTAAGACAATTGGCGCAAGTGAGCAAATTAATGTATTGGGATTTTGTGTTGGGGGCACTTTAGTTGGCAATGCTTTAGCTGTTTTAGCGGCGCGCAAAGACAATTCTGTGGCTAGCGTAACGCTATTAACCACCTTGCTTGATTTTGCTGATACCGGCATTCTCGATGTGTTCATTGATGAAGGCATGGTAGAAATGCGTGAAAAATCGATGGGTGGCCCGGAGGGCGGCTTACTATCTGGACGCGATTTAGGTAATACCTTTTCATTTTTACGGCCCAACGATTTAGTTTGGAACTATGTGGTCGATAATTATTTAAAAGGCAACTCACCACCGCCATTTGATTTACTCTATTGGAACGGAGATTCAACGAATTTACCGGGTCCAATGTATTGCTGGTACTTGCGCCATACGTATTTACAAAATGAATTGGTTAAGCCAGGAAAACTAACGGTCTGTGGTGCCAAAATTGATCTTGGCAAAATTACCTGCCCAGCCTATATTTTTGCATCCCAAGAGGATCATATTGTGCCGTGGCAATCGGCCTATAGTTCGACGCAAATTCTTGGCGGTAAAAATCGTTTTGTTTTAGGAGCCTCAGGACACATTGCGGGCGTGATTAACCCACCGGCTAAAAAGAAACGTTACCATTTTTTAAATAGTCAGCTACCTAAAACTGCTGAAGCATGGCTAGCAGGTGCTAAAGAAATTCCGGGCAGTTGGTGGCCTGATTTTTCAGCCTGGTTGGCCCAATTTGGTGGAGAGCGGAAACCTGCTAGCGCTGAATTTGGTAATGCTAAATATAAAAAACTCACGAATGCTCCAGGCAAATATGTGATGGAAAAGGCGCAGGTAATTGATTAGTCATTTTTTTAAGCTATGCTAAATTGAATCTTTACGTCAATTTAAATAATAGTTTTAAGAATTGGTTTAAGTTTTTTGATTTAATTTGTTTAATATATGTTTTTAAGGAGATGTAATGTCGCAAAAGATAGCTTACGTAACAGGTGGGATGGGCGGCATTGGAACGGCTATTTGTCAGCGCTTAGCCAAAGATGGTTATAAGGTAATTGCTGGGTGTGGCCCAAATTCTCCGCGGAAAGACCGCTGGATTGGGGAGCAAAAAGTACTAGGCTATGACTTTATTGCTTCTGAAGGGAATGTTGCCGACTGGACTAGTACAGTTAGCGCTTTTGATAAGGTCAAGGCCGATGTCGGGCGGGTAGATATCCTGGTAAATAATGCTGGTATTACCCGCGATACCGTCTTTCGCAAAATGAGCCCCGATGATTGGAAGGCAGTAATCGATACCAATTTGAATTCCTTATTTAACGTTACCAAGCAAGTGATTGATGGCATGGTAGAAGCAAACTGGGGGCGGATTATTAATATCTCCTCGGTAAATGGCCAAAAAGGTCAGTTTGGGCAAACTAATTACTCCACTGCAAAAGCGGGTTTGCATGGCTTTACTATGGCCTTGTCACAAGAGGTTGCGAATAAAGGCGTCACTGTAAATACGGTTTCACCAGGTTATATTGCCACTGATATGGTGAAAGCCATTCGTGAAGACGTACTGGAAAAAATTGTTTCTGCCATACCAGTCAAAAGGCTTGGATTGCCAAATGAAATCGCTTCCATTTGTGCTTGGATTGCTTCGGAAGATGCCGCTTTTGCAACTGGAGCAGATTTTTCTCTCAACGGCGGAATTCACACGGGATAAGCCGAGCGCGATACACTAGCTCTAATGTCACGGATGGATGCAAGGAAAAAAGCATGGTTGCACGTTTAAAACGGGCTGGCGAAGAGCGGCTAATTAAGAAATATCCTAACCGTCGCCTTTACGATACGCAAACTAGTGTATATGTCACCTTAGCCGATATTAAAGAACTAGTGATGGCCAACGAGGCGTTTAAAGTAGTTGACGCTAAAACCGAAGATGATTTAACGCGCAATATTTTGATGCAAATAATTCTTGAAGAAGAGGCGCTTGGCGAACCTGTTTTTTCAAGCCAAATGCTCTCGCAAATTATTCGTTTTTATGGCCACTCGATGCAAGGTTTGATGGGAAGTTATTTAGAGAAAACCCTTGAATCATTTATGGATATTCATAATAAATTGAATGATCAATCGAAAGTAGTACCAGGCGTAGGTAGTGAGGCCTGGGCACAAATGATGAATTTACAAAATCCTTTGATGCAGGGCTTAATGGGTAATTATCTCGATCAGAGCAAAGAGTTATTTATTAATATGCAGGAACAAATGAAGGGCTCGCAAAATTTATTTGGCGGCTTTCCATTTGCGCCTAGCCCTAAACCCGCTGATAAAGAATAGTTGTGTCGAGTAAGGTCGGGTTTGTTTCCTTGGGCTGCCCCAAGGCGCTAGTTGATTCTGAATTAATTCTCACCCGTTTAAGTGCCGAAGGTTATGAAACCGCCAAGGATTATGCTGGCGCAGATTTAGTCATCGTGAATACCTGTGGCTTTATCGATTCGGCGGTAGAAGAGAGCTTAAATGCCATTGGTGAGGCCTTAGCCGAAAATGGCAAAGTCATCGTGACCGGCTGCTTGGGCGCACGTAAAAATGCCGACGGTAGTGACTTAATTCAAAGTATTCATCCAAAAGTGCTGGCGGTTACTGGACCCCATGCAACTGAAGAGGTAATGCAAGCGATTCACCTGCATTTACCAAAACCCCATGATCCTTTTGCAGATTTAGTGCCCGATATTGGTGTAAAGCTAACGCCAAAACATTATGCCTATTTAAAAATTTCTGAAGGTTGTAACCATCGTTGCACCTTTTGCATTATTCCGAGCATGCGTGGAGATTTAGTTTCGCGGCCGATTGGTGAAGTCTTAAGTGAAGCAGAGCGTTTATTTGCCTCGGGCGTAAAGGAATTATTGGTGGTGTCTCAAGATACCAGCGCCTATGGTGTAGATGTTCAATATCGTACGGGTTTTTGGGATGGCAAACCAATTAAAACGCGCTTATTTGATTTGGTGGCAGCGCTCAATCAAATAGCGCGCAAACATGAAGCGTGGGTGCGACTGCATTACGTATACCCCTATCCTCATGTGGATAGTATCGTGCCTTTAATGGCTGAGTTTGCTGAGTATGGATACGGCGTATTGCCTTATTTGGATATTCCTTTGCAGCATTCCCACCCTGATGTTTTAAAGCGAATGAAGCGACCTGCGAGCGGGGAAAAAAACCTTGAGCGTATTCAAGCTTGGCGCGCTCTTTGCCCCGACCTCATTATTCGCAGTACCTTTATAGCCGGGTTTCCTGGCGAAACCCAAGCCGAATTTGACCATTTATTAGACTTTATGGGCCAAGCGCAAATTGATCGGGCGGGTTGTTTTGCTTATTCGCCGGTCGCTGGTGCCCAAGCCAATGAATTAGTCAATCCTGTACCTGAGGCAGTGCGCGAAGAACGGCGGAGCCAGTTTATGTCCCGCGCAGAAAGTATTTCGATTGCTAAGTTACAAAAGCTGGTGGGCCAGCGCCTGCGTATTTTGGTTGATCGGGTTGATGGTAGCGGGGGCATTGGCAGAACAGCCGGAGATGCCCCAGAAATCGATGGCCTAGTTAAAATTCTACCCACAAATAAAGCCTCAAAACGCTACCGGGCAGGCGAATTTATCCGCGCTAAGGTAGTGCAAGCTCAGGGGCATGATTTGGTGGTAGAAATATAAAAACTGAGGAAATTGTTTATAAAGGCGATAATAATAGTGATTATCTGGAACAAATGAGGAGAATTTAAATGAGTCGTGATGTCGTCGTATTAAGTGCGGTGCGCTCTGCAATTGGCAGTTTTGGTGGCGGCTTAAGTAGTTTTGAGCCATCTGAATTAGGCGGCATCGTAATGAAAGAGGCAATTGCCCGTTATGGCGTTGACCCCAAGGAAATTAATTATGTAACGGTTGGGAACACGATTCCGACTGATAGCCGTTATGCCTATGTGGCTCGGGTTGCAGCAATTCAAGCAGGCCTACCGATGGAATCGGTAGCCATGGCTATTAATCGTTTATGCAGTTCTGGCTTGCAAGCGATTGTGACTACCGCGCAAGCAATTATGTTGAATGATTGTGATTACGGCATTGGCGGCGGCGTCGAAGTGATGTCTAGAGGTATGTACGGCTCACCCGCAATGCGTAGTGGTGCCCGCATGGGAGATAGCAAAATGCTTGATCTGATGGTGGCAGTCTTAACCGACCCATTCGGAGTAGGTCATATGGGGGTTACTGCAGAAAATTTAGTTGAGAAATGGAAGCTTACTCGCGAAGAACAAGATGCCTTAGCTGTTGAGTCACATCGCCGGGCCGGGATTGCGATTAAAGAAGGGCGCTTTAAATCACAAATTGTGCCGATTACCATTAAAACTCGTAAGGGTGAGGTGGTTTTTGATACCGATGAACATTGCAAGCCCGAGACGACGATGGAAACCTTAGCCAAAATGAAGGCCGTCTTTAAAAAAGAAGGGGGTTCAGTTACCGCAGGAAATGCTTCCGGTATTAATGATGGTGCAGCCTTTTTTGTTTTGGCTGCAGCCGAAGCTGCGGCTAAGGCAGGTCATAAGCCGATAGCGCGTTTAGTGTCTTATGCCATTGCTGGTGTTCCCAATGAAATTATGGGCGAAGGCCCAATTCCTGCAACCAAAATTGCCTTGCAGCGGGCTGGCTTGAAATTAGACCAAATTGATGTGATTGAATCGAATGAAGCGTTTGCGGCGCAAGCATTGGCTGTGACTAAAGGCTTAGGTTTGGATCCGGCAAAAACCAACGTGAATGGTGGCGCAATTGCCTTGGGTCACCCGATTGGTTGTTCTGGTGCAGCCATTGCAACCAAAGCCCTTCATGAATTGCAGCGCGTGAATGGTAAATATGCCTTAGTTACGATGTGTATCGGTGGCGGTCAGGGAATCGCAACCATTTTTGAGCGCATGTAATTTAGCGCAATAAAGCTAAAGCAGCATCTAAGCCGACCCGGTCAAAAGCCGCGTCGGCTTTTTCTTTTACCAAAGGTTTAGCCCGGTAAGCAATACTTAGACCTGAACCAGCCATCATGAGCAAATCATTGGCTCCATCCCCAATCGCAATTGCTTGCGTTTTATTGCAATTCAGTGCCTGGCACGCTTGCTCGAGACAGCGGGCTTTAGCTGCGCCATCAATAATGTTTCCCAGCACCTTGCCCGTAAGATAACCATCTTGAATTTCTAAGGTGTTAGCGTGTGCCTGATCAAAACCAAGCGCGCGCTGTAATTTATCGGTAAAAAAAGTAAAGCCACCAGATACTAATAGGGTATGAAGGCCAAAATGACGAGCTTGGGCAATTAATTCAGTGGCACCAGCATTCGGCTTTAAGCGCTCGCGATAAACCGCCTCTAATACTGTTGCCGGCACACCGGCTAGCAATGCCACGCGTTGTTGCAAGCTGTCGCTAAAGTTAGTGATTTCACCCCGCATCGTAGCCTCAGTAATTCTTGCCACCGCCGTTTTTTTTCCGGCAAAGTCGGCAATTTCATCAATGCATTCAATGTTAATTAAAGTGGAATCCATATCGATAGCCAAAATGCGAAATTGTGCTGGCTCAAATTGGGCGGGTAAAAAGGCCATATCGACTTGATATTCATTCAGTAAGGCACGCAACATTGGCCGTTGTTTTACATCTAAGGTTTGATCTAATTCCCATGAGCGCATGTGCAATGATGGTGAATACGTTTCCTTTGCATTGCTTAAATGGATGTCATATTGCTTCAGGCATGCGCTCGCAGCACTATCTAATGTAGAGGGTATAGCTTCGGGTGAGAGGGCGACTAAGCGGGGATTGAGGTTCATGCAGGGCTAGCGAGAGAAGGGAGATGAGTCAACCACATCAATTAAGCCTCACTGAGAGCCGATTCATTGAGGCGTTTTAGCACCTGACGAATTTGTTCTAAGCGCTTTTCCAAGAGATCAAAGTCGTGTACCTTAGGCGGGGTAATTTTTAAACGATCTTGGCCATTGAGTTGAATATGCGCGTGGGTTTGGATGAGTTGAATAATGCGCAGAGGATCGATGGGCGGATTAGGGATGAAATGCATTTGTATAGCTAAGGGACTAGCATCAATTTTTTTAATACCATAACCAGCCATTTCTAAACGTAAACGATGGGTTTCATAAAATGATTTGGCGGGATCTGGTAAATCGCCAAAACGATCGACTAATTCTTCGCGCAAACCCATTAACTCAGCAAAATCATGGGTTGCTGCAAAACGCTTATAGAGTGACAGACGCTCATGCACATCCGGGCAATATTCTTCAGGTAATAAGGCTGGTACGCCTAAATTAACATCGGTGGTTACTTGTAAGGGGGCTAATAAGTCAGGCTCTTTGCCACTTTTTAGCGACTTGACCGCGCGGTTGAGCATTTCGGTATAAAGCTGATAGCCAATTTCATGAATTTCGCCCGACTGCTTATCCCCCAAAACTTCACCGGCGCCACGAATTTCCAAGTCATGCATGGCAAGATAAAAACCAGAGCCCAATTCTTCCATCGCCTGAATTGCATCGAGCCGTAATTGCGCTTGCTTACTCAGGGCATCGGGATCGGGCACCATTAAATAAGCATAGGCCTGATGGTGCGAGCGGCCAACGCGTCCCCGTAGTTGATGCAATTGGGCTAAACCAAATTTATCAGCGCGGTGCATGATGATGGTATTTGCGGTGGGCACATCAATACCTGTTTCAATAATCGTGGTACACAAGAGAATATTGCTGCGTTGTGTAACAAATTCGCGCATCACGGTTTCGAGTTGCCGCTCGTGCATTTGACCATGAGCGACACTAATTCGGGCTTCAGGCAAGAGCGCTTGTAACGCAAGCCGACGATTTTCAATCGTTTCAACTTCATTATGGAGAAAATAAACTTGACCACCCCGTTTAATTTCCCGCAATACGGCTTCGCGAATCACATCATCACCTTCGCGGCGGACAAACGTTTTAATCGCTAAGCGTTTTTGTGGTGCAGTTGCAATAATAGAAAGTTCCCGTAAACCTTCCATTGCCATACCCAAAGTTCGTGGAATGGGAGTGGCCGTAAGGGTCAGAATATCAACCTCTGCACGTAATGCTTTAAGCGCCTCTTTTTGGCGCACTCCAAAGCGATGCTCTTCATCAACAATGACTAAGCCCAAACGATTAAAGTGCGTATCTTTAGAAAGCAATTTATGAGTGCCAATCACAATGTCGGCTTCGCCAGCGGCAATTGCAGCTAGCGCAGCAGTGATTTCTTTTGCAGTTTTAAAACGCGATAACTCAACCACCTTCACTGGCCAGTCGGCAAACCGATCTTTCCAGGTGGCCGCATGCTGTTCCGCTAATAACGTGGTGGGAGCCAATATAGCAACTTGCTTGCCCCCCATTACGGCAATAAAACTAGCCCTTAAAGCCACTTCAGTTTTACCAAAACCCACATCACCACAAACCAAGCGATCCATTGATTTGCCGTTCGTCATATCGCTAATGACAGCGGCAATGGCAGTCGTTTGGTCAGGCGTTTCTTCAAACCCAAAGGCTTCAGCAAAAGCGGCGTAATCATGGGCAGAGTATTCAAATGCATGTCCTCGCCGGAGCGCACGCGCAGCATAGAGATTCAATAGTTCAGCAGCAGTATCGCGAATTTGTTGGGCTGCTTTGCGCTTTGCTTTTTCCCATTGACCGGAGCCCAGTTGATGCAGGGGTGCTGATTCAGGATCGGATCCCGCATAACGGGTAACTAATTGCAATTGATGGACGGGCACATATAACGTGGCCTGATTGGCGTAAACCAAATGTAAAAACTCTTCAAATATGGGCGGGGCTTTGGGTGGCGCTAAATTTAGCAAGACGAGTCCTTGGTAGCGTCCAATGCCATGCTCAGCGTGTACTACTGGATCAGCAATTTTAAGTTCTGCCAGATCCTTAAATAACATATCAGGATCGCTAATTTGCTGCGCGCCACTTTTACGTCGTTGTCGTGCTGTCGCCGTAAAGAGCTCTGCTTCGGTAATGACAATGAGCTTCGCGCTAGGCCAGCTAAAGCCATTAAATAAAGGCGCCACAACTAAACCAAAGTTAGCCTTACTGCTGATAAAGTCAGCTAAGGTTTCGCTTTGTGCGGGTTTTAATGCAAAGGGCGCATTATTTTTTGCATCAACAACTAAATTGCTTTCCTCGATTAGTTGCCGAATCGATTCACGTCGTCCTGCAGTATCTGCACAGATCACGATCCGATACTGCTGCTGAGCAACGAGGTGACGTAAGCGGGAGAGCGGATCAGCATCACGCCGGTGGACGGCAACTTCTGGAACCGGTAAAAATGCCGACGAGGTTGTTGCCGCTCCCGGGTTAGCAAACGATGCATCCTCAAGTGTTAGTCGGGGGTAAGCTTTGGCTTGCGTAAAAAAAGTATCAACATCTAAAAATAAGGCATCCGGATTAAGGATAGGGCGTTCGACATCATGTTTTAAGAAGTTATAACGGCTTTGAGTTTCTTTCCAAAAACTGCGAATACTGCCCTCAATATCGCCAACTGAAGCTAGCCAAACCCCTTCACCGGCAAGCGGCAAGTAATCGAATAGTGTCGCTGGCTCAGCAAAAAATAATGGCAGATAAGATTCAATACCAGCACTAGGAATACCTAGGTTGGCATCTTTATAAATCGCACAGCGACTGGGGTCTCCCTCAAAGACTTCGCGCCAACGTCCACGAAAGGCCACGCGTGCGGCATCATCAAATGGAAATTCATGTCCTGGTAAGAGGCGAATTTCTTTTACTGGATACAAGCTACGTTGTGTATCGGGATCAAAAGCGCGCAGCTGTTCAATTTCATCACCAAATAAATCAAGGCGAAAGGGTAGGGCAGACCCCATGGGAAATAAATCAATTAAGCCCCCACGAATACTATATTCACCAGGGCGCATAACAGCACTTACGGGATCATAGCCAGCCTGTTGCAATTGCAAACGCAGGGCGCTCTCATTTAAGCGATCACCTTGTTTAAAGAAAAAAGTATGGCCGGAGAGAAACTGGGGTGGACCCAATCTTTGTAGGGCGGTTGTTACCGGAATTAAAACAATGTCACAACTGCCATTCAACATTGCATGTAATGTGGCTAAGCGCTCGGAAACCAAATCTTGATGCGGAGAAAATTGATCGTAGGGCAGTATTTCCCAATCGGGCAGGAGGCGGGTTTTTAGTTGCGGCGCAAACGCAGGAATTTCTTCAGATAGCCTTTGTGCATCTTGTGCCTGAGCACAAAAAACCACCAAGATGGAAAACTGCGCCCGGTAGCGTAAAGCCGATTCAGCTAGTAAAGCTGCATCGGATGATCCCACTAGACCTGAAAAGGTAAAGCGCTGCCCAGCCCTTGGCGCAGGGACGGGGGGTGTTGGCTTGATTCCGTCAGACATCTGCTGTCATTATAGAATCAGGCATGCCTAATTTGAATCGTGCCTTCCACCTTGTTTTGCCCGCTGCTGGAACTGGTTCCCGCTTGGGCGGGGACTTGCCAAAGCAATTTCGCCTACTGGGGACCAAACCGATGCTGGCCTATGCCCTGGAAGCCGCCTTAAATACACCTGAAATTCAATCGATTTGGGTTGGCTTAAGCCCGCAATTTCATGAAGCAGAGTCAATTTTGTATTTAGAAGGAATGGTTGAGCGCTCCAAGGGGCGCCTGCACCTTTTGCCTACTGGCGGCGCAACTCGGCATGAAACCGTACTAAATACCTTAAGCGCCTTACTCAACGTGCATATTTCTGCGGATGATTGGGTCTTAGTCCATGACGCTGCTCGGCCCGGCATAACAGTGGGCTTAATTCAACAATTAATTACCGCAGTAACCGCGGTTGCAACAAATCAGCCTAATTTATGGGGTGGTTTATTAGCAATACCCTTAGCTGATACCTTGAAACGTGCTGAGTTGAGCGCGCGCGGTAGTTTGGCGCAAGCTACCTTGGCGCGTCAGCATCTATGGCAAGCGCAAACTCCCCAAATGTTTCAGTTGGGTACGCTGCATAGTGCGCTAACGCAGGCGCTGGAAGTAGGCGCGGAAATTACCGATGAGGCGAGTGCCATGGAATTATTGGGCGCTAAGCCTTTGTTAGTGGAGGGGGCTACGCGAAACTTCAAAGTAACACATCCCGCTGACTGGGATTTGATGCACACTGTCTTACTTCACTTGCCTTAATTTAAGAACCGAGGGTACGATGAATTCAGCCGACAAACTATCAGCCACCACCCATGGCGCCCCACCTTTTCGTATTGGTCAGGGCTACGATGTACATGCTTTGGTTGCGGAGCGGAAATTGATTTTGGGCGGCGTCACCATTCCCTATGAAAAGGGCTTGTTAGGCCATTCAGATGCGGATGCCTTATTACATGCAATCACTGATGCGCTACTAGGCGCTGCCGGTTTAAACGATATTGGCCAGCTTTTTCCCGATACTGACCCACAATTTAAAGACTTAGATAGCCGTATTTTATTGCGGAGTGCGTTGCAAAAAGTGCAGGCTGCTGGTTTTCATGTGGGTAATGTGGATGCCACGATTATTTGCCAGAAACCCAAGCTAGCCGAATACCTGCCAGCAATGGTGCGGAATATTGCGACTGATCTTGCCGTTACCCCGAGCCACATCAATATCAAAGCCAAGACCAATGAATCATTGGGGCACTTGGGCCGCGGCGAGGGGCTTGCCGTCCATACCGTTGCCTTACTCTATCGGGCCTAAGCCCAGCCATTGTAGAATTCATCCTTTGGCATAAAGTTTGAGCTGGCGGCGCTACAAAGCGAGGATGGCGAAATTGGTAGACGCACCAGGTTTAGGTCCTGACGCCAGAAATGGTGTGGGGGTTCGAGTCCCCCTCCTCGCACCAATAGGTAGAGCGCTACTGGCTTAAACTTTAGACCATTTAATCGGCAGTATTTAATTGATAAGGCATGGCTGTGCAGATAGAAAATTTGGGCGCATTAGATCGTAAGGTAACCTTAGAGTTTCCTCGTACCGACTTGGATAAAACCCGTGAGGCGCGTTTGCTTAAGGCAGGAAAAAACCTCAAGATGGCAGGTTTTAGGCCGGGTAAAGTACCCAAGAAAATCGTTGAGCAGCAATACGGCATGCAAATTGATTTTGAAGTGCAGTTTGATAAGGCCGCCGAATTATTTTTTGAGCTGAGCAAAAAAGCCGGTATCGCTTTAGCCGGCCAACCCCGTCTTGAGCCGAAAAGTGAAATTGGTGCGGATAAAGTTGTCTTCGATGCTTTTTTTGAAGTATTGCCCGAAATTAAACTGGGTGATCTCAGCAAAGCAACCATGACCCGTTACACCACTGAGGTAACCGATACCGAAATGGACCGCGCCATTGATGTATTGCGCAAACAACAGGTTCATTACCATCCCCGCGGTGAAGTTGGCGAGCATGGCGATGGCGGGACTGATACCGCCGCCCAAAAGGGCGATCAAGTCCTAATCGATTTTGTCGGCAAAATTGATGGCGTTGAATTTACTGGTGGTAAGGCAGAAGATTTTGAGTTTGTTTTGGGTGAAGGGCGTATGCTGCCTGAGTTTGAAGCGGCAGCCTTAGGCATGAAAGTGGGCGAGAGCAAAACGTTTGCCTTACCTTTCCCTGCCGATTATCACGGTAAAGAGGTAGCGGGTAAAACTGCTGACTTTACAATTACTGTTAAAGCGGTTCGTTGGGCGCATTTACCTGAAATTAACGAAGCTTTTGCCTTGTCTTTAGGCGTAGCAGAAGGTGGCCTTGAAAAAATGCGCAGTGAAGTTCGCGAGAATTTAGAACGTGAAGTCAAACGTCGCACGCTCATGCTAATGAAAAATGAAGTCATGGGTCAATTAGAAAAGTTATGTGAACTAGAAGTGCCTAAAGCCTTAGTTGCTAATGAGCAAGAGCGTTTAGTGAATATGGCGCGCCAAGACTTAATGCAACGCGGCATTCCAAATGCAAAAGATGCACCCATACCAATTGAAATGTTTGCCGAACAAGCGCAAAAAAGAGTGCGTCTAGGCCTTATTTTGAGCGAATTAGTAAAGCAGAAAAATTTAGTAGTCACGCCAGATCAAATTAAAGCTGAAATTGAAGATCAAGCAGCGACTTATGAAGACCCTAAAGAAGTTGTACGCTGGTTTTATAGTGATCCAAATCGCCTTAAAGATATCGAGTCGGCCGTCTTAGAAGCGAATGTTATTAAATATGTAAGCGAGTTAGGTACAGTGACAGATAAGCCTGTGACTTTTGAGGAACTGAGTAAACTAGGGCAATGAGGCGAACATGATTAGAATGCAACGCGGCACTTATCACCAAGCGCAAGATGGCTTGGATGCGGATTTGGCTCCGCAAGGTTTAGGCTTGGTGCCAATGGTGATTGAAACCTCGGGTCGTGGCGAGCGAGCTTATGACATCTACTCCCGTTTGTTGCGTGAGCGAGTGGTTTTTTTGGTCGGTGAAGTGAACGATCAAACTGCAAATTTAGTCATTGCGCAATTACTCTTTTTAGAGAGCGAAAATCCGGATAAAGAAATTTCGCTCTATATCAACTCCCCCGGCGGTTCGGTTTCTGCTGGGCTGGCAATCTACGACACCATGCAATTTATTAAGCCCCATGTCAGTACTTTGTGTATGGGCATGGCAGCTAGCATGGGGGCATTTTTGTTATGCGCTGGCGAGAAAGGCAAACGTTATGCCTTACCTAATTCACGCGTGATGATTCATCAGCCTTTGGGTGGTGCGCGTGGCCAAGCCTCCGATATTGAAATTCAAGCACGGGAAATTTTATATTTACGCGAACGCTTAAATCAAATTTTGGCTGACCGAACTGGGCAGTCAATCGAAACGATTGCAAAAGATACTGATCGTGATAACTTTATGTCGGCAGAACAAGCGCGTGAATATGGCTTGATCGATAAAGTTATTGATAAGCGTCCATAAACCAAACTGAGCCAGATCTTTGAGCGACGCTACCTCTACCGATAAGTTGTTATATTGCTCGTTTTGCGGCAAGAGCCAACACGAAGTTAAGAAGCTCATCGCTGGCCCGTCGGTTTTCATCTGTGATGAGTGCATCGATCTCTGCACCGATATTATTCAGGAAGAAATTGCGAAGTTGCCGCCTAGTGAGGGTGGTGAAGCAATTCCAACTCCCCATGAAATTCGCGCTAATTTAGATCAATATGTCATTGGTCAAGATCTCGCTAAAAAGACTTTAGCGGTAGCGGTCTATAACCATTACAAGCGCTTATTGCATTTGCCCCCAGCGGCCAAAGAAAAAGCAGATAAAACAACCGGCGGCGAAGATCTTTCAAGCAATGAAAAAGGCAGCCCAAAGGGGAAGGCTCAAGAAAAATCTGCAGGCGATAAAAAAATGGCTAAATCACCTGCTAAAGCTATTATCGATGGAGTAGAGCTTGCAAAAAGTAATATATTACTCATTGGCCCCACGGGCTCAGGCAAGACTTTATTGGCGCAGACTTTAGCGCGTATGCTGAACGTACCTTTTGTGATGGCCGATGCCACCACATTGACTGAAGCTGGATATGTTGGCGAAGATGTTGAAAATATTATTCAGAAGCTGCTGCAAAGCTGTGATTACAACATCGATAAAGCGCAAAAGGGTATCGTTTATATCGATGAAATTGATAAAATTTCTCGTAAGTCGGATAACCCATCGATTACCCGTGACGTTTCTGGTGAGGGTGTGCAGCAAGCGTTGCTTAAATTGATTGAAGGCACTATGGCTTCGATTCCACCCCAGGGCGGTAGAAAACATCCCAATCAAGACTTTCTCCAGGTGGATACAACAAATATTTTATTTATCTGTGGTGGTGCGTTCGACGGCTTAGAAAAAGTGATTCAGCAACGCACCGCTAAATCGGGTATTGGTTTTAGTGCTGATGTTGCTGGCAAAGATGATCGTGCAGTGGGCGAGTTATTAAAAGAAGTGGAGCCCGAGGATTTAATTAAGTTTGGTTTAATTCCTGAACTGATTGGCCGCTTACCGGTATTGGCAACCTTGACCCAATTAGATGAGACTGCATTAGTGCAAATTCTGACTGAACCTAAAAATGCATTGGTTAAGCAATATCAAGCCTTACTGGGGATGGAAGGATCTGAATTAGAGGTGCGCCCGGGCGCATTAGCGGCGATTGCCAAAAAAGCCATTGCTCGTAAAACGGGTGCCCGCGGCTTGCGTTCGATTTTAGAAGGATCACTGATGGACGTGATGTATGACCTGCCATCATTGAAGAACGTACAAAAGGTCGTTATCGACGAAAGCACCATTGCGATTGATGGCAAACCCCTGTTGGTCTACAAACAAAATACTAGCGGCGAAGTTGAATCTGAAAATCAGGCAAAAAAAGCCTAAAAAGCGCTAGAAAAGGGCATTTATACCCTTAAAAATTGGTATTTTTTACATTTTTACCCTTGTATTTTTTTGGGGTGCACCCATATAGGTAGTATCCTAGACGTTAAGAAGGATGCCTGATAGTGTTTTTTGGCACTTTTGATCCTTTTTAGCGCATTACTTATTTGGAGGATTTCCGTATGCCCAGCCAGTTATTACTTCCTTCTGAACCAATTCAACTGCCGCTTTTGCCCCTACGTGATGTGGTTGTCTTTCCCCACATGGTTATTCCCCTGTTTGTCGGTCGCCCTAAATCGATCAAAGCCCTCGAGGCAGCAATGGAAACCGGTAAAAGCGTACTTTTAGTTGCCCAAAAGGCTGCCGCAAAAGATGAGCCTTCGGTTGAGGATTTGTACCAAGTGGGCTGTATTGCCAGCATTCTACAAATGTTGAAATTACCTGACGGCACTGTCAAGGTATTGGTTGAAGGTTCGCAACGAGCCGACGTGAGCCAAGTTGAAGATAGCATGGGCTACTTTAGCTGTGAAGCTAGTCCACAACCGATTGATGTAATCGATGCCCATGAGACCGAAGCCTTGCGGCGCGCAATCATGGCGCAATTTGATCAATACGTAAAACTGAATAAAAAAATCCCGCAAGAAATCTTATCTTCTTTGGGTGGCATTGATGATGCCAGTCGCTTAGCTGATACGATTTGCGCCCATCTGCCTGTCAAGCTAGAGCAAAAACAACGCTTATTAGAAATGAGTGATGTTGTCCAGCGCTTAGAAAGTCTCTTGGCAGACCTAGAAAGTGAAATCGATATTCTGCAAGTCGAAAAACGAATTCGTGGTCGCGTAAAACGGCAAATGGAAAAAAGCCAACGTGAGTATTACTTAAATGAACAAGTAAAAGCCATTCAAAAGGAATTGGGTGAGGGCGAAGAGGGCGCTGATTTAGATGAGCTTGAAAAGCGTATTAAAGCTGCGCATATGCCCAAAGAAGCCCTAAAGAAAGCCGAGTCTGAACTGAAAAAGTTAAAGCTCATGTCGCCTATGTCGGCTGAAGCGACCGTCATTCGTAACTTTATCGATACCCTAGTCAACTTGCCTTGGAAAAAGAAAAGTAAGATTAATAATGATTTAACCAATGCTGAAAAAGTGCTTGATGAAGATCACTATGGACTTGATAAAGTAAAAGAACGTATTTTGGAATATCTTGCTGTGCAACAGCGAGTTGATCGGGTTAAGGCCCCCATCCTCTGTTTAGTAGGTCCTCCTGGAGTAGGTAAAACATCTTTAGGGCAGTCGATTGCCCGCGCTACAAATCGCAAGTTTGTGCGTATGGCCTTAGGCGGCGTGCGTGATGAGTCTGAGATTCGCGGACATCGGAGAACCTATATTGGCTCTATGCCAGGTAAAATTTTATCGAGCTTAACCAAAGTTGGCGTGCGCAATCCCTTATTTTTATTGGATGAAGTCGATAAGATGGGCATGGACTTTCGGGGTGATCCTGCCAGTGCTTTGCTCGAGGTTTTAGATCCGGAACAAAATCACACCTTTCAAGATCATTATGTTGAGGTCGATTTCGATTTGTCTGATGTGATGTTCGTGGCGACAGCAAATTCATTAAATATTCCCGGGCCCTTGCTCGATCGTTTAGAAATTATTCGTTTAGCGGGTTATACCGAAGACGAAAAAACCAATATTGCGATGAATTATTTAATTCCAAAGCAAATTAAAAATAATGGTTTGAAAAAAGATGAGCTCAAGATTGAAGAAAGTGCTGTTCGCAGCATTATTCGTTACTACACCCGTGAAGCTGGAGTCCGTTCTTTAGAGCGCGAGCTAAGCAAAATTTGCCGTAAGGTAGTGAAGCTGCTCTTACTGAAAAAGGAGTCTGCACCCATTGTTGTTAATGCAGATAACTTAGAGAAATTTTTATCCGTGCGCATGTATGACTTTGGCTTAGCTGCGAAAGAGAATCAAGTGGGCCAAGTAACTGGTTTAGCCTGGACCGAAGTTGGCGGTGATCTACTCACTATTGAAGCTGCAGTAATGTCAGGCAAAGGCGTCATTACCCGTACAGGTTCAATTGGCGATGTGATGAAAGAATCCGTTGAAGCTGCTCGCACTGTCGTACGCTCACGTGCACGACGTTTAGGCATTACTGATGAAGCTTTTGAGAAAAAAGATATCCATATTCACTTTCCTGAGGGTGCCACGCCAAAAGATGGTCCATCTGCTGGTATTGCCATTACTACCGCTTTAGTTTCTGTATTTACCGGTATTCCAGTACGCGCTGATATTGCCATGACGGGTGAAATTACCTTACGTGGTGAGGTTCTCCCAATTGGGGGATTAAAAGAAAAATTATTAGCGGCCCATCGCGGCGGAATTAAGCTGGTGCTCATTCCTGAAGAAAACGTTAAGGATTTAATTGAAATTCCGGATAACGTTAAAAACGCAATTGAAATAGTGCCGGTGCGCTGGATCGATAAAGTTCTGGAATTGGCTTTAGAGCGTAATCCTGAGCCCTTGCCTGAGCTTAGCCCTGCAGAATTGGCTAAAGCGGCCGAGGCAAAGGCTGCGCCTACGGGATCTGCCGCTGGGGATGTGATTAAGCACTGAAGTGGCTCTGAATCGGGTTACAATCTCGTTCTGAAACACTTGGGGCGCTTAGCTCAGTTGGTAGAGCGTCTGCCTTACACGCAGAATGTCGGCGGTTCGAGCCCGTCAGCGCCCACCACCCCAATCATTTCATTACCTGACTATTCATCTGCCTATGTTTGATCTTGTTCGCACCCATCAACGCCTTTTACAGTTCATTTTATTGCTGTTGATTGTGCCCTCATTTGCCCTCTGGGGAATTTCGGGTTACACCGGGTTTATGGATAAAGCAACCGATGTAATGAAGGTCGATGGCAATCCCATTACGATGCAAGAAATTGATGCTGCGGCCAAACGCCAGGCCGACCGGATTGGCGTACAAGGGCAAATAGCGCAAAGTTTAGGCTTTAAGCAGGCAGTCTTAGATGAAATTTTGCAGCAGCGGCTGATGGGCTTTGCTGTCAAACAATTAAATTTACGCGTTAGCAATGAAGCTTTGGCGCAAAATTTAAAGCGGATTCCTGAAATTCGCGCTTTATATGAAGCTAATGGTAGTTTTGATGCTGCTAAATATCGCCAACTATTAGCCAGTAATGGTATGAGCGTAGAGCAGTTTGAGGGCTCGCAACGATTTGACTTAATGGTGCAGCAATTAGTAAGCTCGGTGGCGCGCACAGAATTACCAGTTCCTAAATTAGCCAATCAGATTACTGCCCTATACGGCGCAGAGCGACAAATTCAGGCCTTATCCTTTAATGCTAGCGATTATGTCAACAAAGTAAATCCGAGCGAAGCCGAGATAAAAGCTTTCTACGATGCCAATACTAAATTGTTTGTCACCCCCGAAGAAGTTGATGTGCAGTTTTTAGTTTTGCAAGCCGATCCAAAAGATGATCCTAAAGTTTTTGGTGAAAAAGCCGATGCCTTTGTCAATTTGACCTATGAACAGGCAGACAGTCTAAAACCTGCAGCGGATAAATTAAAACTCAGCATTCAAACGCAAAAGGGCGTAACCCGCACTAGTGCTGCTAGCTTGCCTAAAGGCAGCCCTTTAAATAATGCCAAGGTTTTACAAGCCTTGTTTCGTGACGATGCCATTAAAAATAAGCGCAATATTGAAGCTGTACAAATTAACCCTGGTGTTTTTGTTTCCGCGCGAATAACCGAGATTCATCCTGCGAGTATCTTGCCCTTAAAGGATGTGATGGCAGAAGTGAAGCGCCAAGTGAGTTTGCAATTGGCCGAGAAGTTGGCTACCACCGCTGCGGCCGAACGGTTTGCAGCGCTGCAAAAAGATCCTAAAAACACGGCTGGGTTTAGTGCGGCGGTCTGGATTTCACGTAACAAACCTGTCAATTTAAGCGCTGAATCCCTAGATGCGGTAATGGCTGCTGATGCTGCCAAATTACCCGTACCCCTATCAATTGCAAATACTGGGGCAGGTACGACACTTTATGTCGTTGGAGAAGTGCGGCCTGCCGCTGCACTCGATCCTAAAGTGCAGCAAGCTCAAGCGCAACAAATTAATCAAATGGCAGCTCAAGTAGACTTTGCCAGTTTTATGATGCATTGGCGTGACAGTGCAGGTGTAAAAATGATTAATCCCCTAAAGCAGGCAAGTGCTAATCTAGCTGCGGGTAGCTAGAGTAGGGGCGCTAACTTGCCCCAGACATTTTGTAACAAAATAGTTTGGGCTTCTGCTCTTGGGTGTAAGCGGTCAGCCTGAAATAATTCGGGTTTCTCTGCCACTCCTTTCAAAAAAAAGGGTACGAGGCTAATGTTTTCAGCTGTTGCAATAGTTGCATACATGCTTGCAAATTGTTTGCTATAGGTAGCGCCGTAATTACTCGGAATACGCATGCCCAAGAGTAAGACTTTTGCTTTTGCCTTTAGACTTAGTTGCACCATGGTACGCAAGTTTTTTTCTGAGCTACTTAAGGCAAGCCCACGTAAAGCATCATTAGCACCCAATTCAATAATTACCAATTGCGGTTTTTTTTGCTGTAGGAGGTCGGGTAAGCGACTTAGGCCACCCGCTGTGGTCTCGCCACTAATGCTGGCGTTGAATACTTGCCACGCGGGCTCCTTGTTATTGATGCGACGCTCAAGTAGGTTGACCCAGCCTTCGCCTCGGCTAATACCATATTCAGCCGATAAGCTGTCGCCCAGCACTAGCAAGACGGGTAAATGACTCTGACTGCCTTGCTTTGGGGGGCTGGTTTGGCTTGCTGCGCTCGGCTCAGCATATGCCCGCCCAAAAAACCCGAGCACGAGTAAGATAAGCGCTATTAGTAAATTGCTACGTAACAACTTGCCTCCTTTAAAAGAGCCGCCTAGACCCATACCTCTATTTTATGCTTCAGCCCGATCATTTTCCTGCTTCTCAGCCCGATGCTACTTTCGCCTTACAGGCTGAGCAGATTAATAAAACGGTGCCCACAAGCGACGGCCCTTTAACCATCTTAGATGACATTAGCTTTAGCATTTTGACGGGTGAGAGCATTTCGATTGTTGGTGCTTCGGGATCCGGTAAAAGTACTTTACTAGGCATACTGGCAGGCTTAGATACCCCTACGAGTGGCTCCATTAAATTAATGGGAAAGCCATTTAGCGATTTAGATGAAGACGAGCGTGCTCGCTGCCGCGGTAAAACACTGGGTTTTGTATTTCAATCATTTCAATTAATACCCCACCTTACTGCACTTGAAAATGCCATGCTGCCACTCGAGTTGCGTGGTATCGAGAGCGGATTAGCACGGACTGAGGCCATTACTTGGCTAACTAAAGTTGGTCTTCTGGAGCGCTTGCATCATTTTCCCCGCACCTTATCGGGGGGCGAGCAACAGCGCGTCGCTTTAGCTCGTGCGTTTATTGGCAAGCCGGCGATGTTATTTGCCGATGAACCCACTGGCAGCCTAGATGAGCAAACTGGGGCAAAGATTATTGAGCTTTTATTTGCCTTAAATCAGCATACTGGTTCAACCCTCATTTTAGTCACCCACGATGTTACGTTAGCAAAGCGTTGCGGGCGTCAACTGCACCTGCAGGGCGGACGTCTACTACCCGAATGAAGACAACTCTTATAATCTAAGGATGTCTTTTTTTCGTTGTTTGCCAGGGGCTGATGCCCTCTCTTCCTTTCGCCAGCAACGGCTTTTAGCTGATCTTGCCAAGCAAGGGGTCATGCTTGAATCAATGCAAGGGCAGTACCTGCATTTTGTCTGGTCTAAAACTGCTTTAGATGAAGAGCAAACCAAGGTATTAGAGGCATTGTTAGCCTATGGTGATCCCTATAACCCTCAAGCAAAATCGCCAAAGAACGTTGGTCAAGCTATCACTATTCCGCGTTTTGGCACAGTATCGCCATGGGCAAGTAAGGCTACCGAAATTGCCCGCCAATGCGGCCTTCAAGTCTTAAGGATTGAACGCGGTATTCGCTTTACCTGGCACTCAGCTAAAGCGTTATCTGCCGGTGAGCAGGCCTTGATTTTGAGTGCCATTCATGATCGCATGACTGAAGCCGTGATAGTTGAGCTTGATCAAGCAGAAGGTTTATATCAATCTTTAGCTGATACGCCTTTAAAGCGGATTGCTGTCTTAGCCCAGGGTGAGGATGCTTTACAACAAGCGAATATCGATTTAGGTCTAGCCTTATCGCCGGATGAAATTAACTATTTAGCGACCAACTTTCAGCGCTTAAAGCGCGACCCAAGCGATGTAGAGCTGATGATGTTCGCGCAAGCCAATAGTGAGCATTGCCGGCATAAAATTTTTAATGCAACTTGGACTATCGATGGTATCGAACAAGATCAATCTCTCTTTGCGATGATTCGCAATACGCATCGTTTACAGCCGCAGGGCACGATCGTAGCTTACTCTGATAACTCGGCAGTAATGGCTGGCTGTGAAGTAGAGACTTGGACTCCACAAGGTAGTACGTACCAATATGAAAAAGCAGAGTGCGTCATGCATACCTTAATGAAGGTAGAGACGCATAACCATCCGACGGGTATTGCACCTTTTCCTGGGGCTGCAACTGGAGCTGGCGGAGAAATCCGCGACGAAGGAGCTACTGGCATTGGTGGGCGGCCAAAAGCTGGCTTAACGGGCTTTTCAGTCTCGCATTTACACCTACCCGATACGGATTTGCCATGGGAATCAGCGCCTTATGGCAAACCTGAACGCATTGCTTCCCCTTTGCAAATTATGATCGAAGGCCCCCTTGGCGGCGCAGCCTTTAATAATGAATTTGGGCGAGCCAATTTAGGTGGTTACTTTCGGGTTTATGAGCAAACGATCGATGGCGTGCGCCGGGGCTATCACAAGCCCATCATGATTGCTGGAGGCATTGGCAATATTGCGGCTAACCACACGGCAAAAAAACCCATTCAAGCAGGGCATTTATTAATTCAATTGGGCGGTCCTGGAATGCGCATTGGCATGGGAGGCGCTACAGGAAGCTCGGTTACCACCGGCACTAACACTGCCGATTTAGATTTTAATTCGGTACAACGAGGCAATCCTGAAATTGAACGGCGCGTACAAGAAGTTATTAATGCCTGTTGTCATTTGCGCGAAAAAAATCCCATTATTTCCATTCATGATGTAGGGGCTGGCGGCTTATCGAATGCGTTCCCCGAGCTAGCCGATGGCGCAGGCTTAGGCGCCGATTTTCAGCTCCGCCATATTCCTCTGGAAGAAAGCGGTATGAGCCCCGCAGAAATTTGGTGCAATGAAGCGCAAGAACGATATGTATTAGCGATCGACAGCGCAAGTTTGGCACTTGTACAACAGCTATGCGCACGTGAAAGATGTCCAATTGCTGTCGTTGGTAGCGCTACCCAAGAGCGTCAATTACGCTTACAGGATGAGCGGCAAAATCCGGCTGCTGAAGCTGCTTGGCCTATTGATATGCCGATGGACGTTTTGCTGGGTAAGCCACCGCGAATGCATCGTACGGTTGAGAGTACTAAAACTTCCTTTGCTGAACTCAATCTAGACGATACCGATTTAGCGACTTGTATTGCGTGGGTTTTGCAACAACCCACGGTAGCCAGTAAAGGTTTTTTAATTACGATTGGCGATCGCACTGTAGGCGGTTTAAATTCGCGCGATCAATTGGTCGGCCCATGGCAGGTACCAGTTGCTGATTGCGCTGTCACCCTCATGGATTTTAAAGCGTATCGGGGTGAAGCTATGGCAATGGGTGAGCGCACTCCATTAGCGGTAATTGATGCCCCTGCTGCAGCTCGCATGGCAGTTGGTGAGGCCTTAACGAATCTCTTGGCAGCCGATATTCGTGTGCTAGCGGATGTTAAGTTATCGGCTAACTGGATGGCAGCTTGCGGTGTCGCTGGTGAAGATGCCAAATTATTTGCAGCAGTTAAAACATTAGGTATGGATTTATGTCCTGCTTTGGGAATTTCGATTCCGGTAGGAAAAGACTCTCTATCCATGGCTACCACATGGCAAGCTGCCGGTGAGCTAAAGGAAGTGATTGCCCCCGTCTCATTAATTATTTCAGCTTTTGCACCCGTAGAGGATGTACGCGCTACCTTAACACCTGTTCTGCAAACCGATGATGGGACACATTCTTTCCAAGATACCGAGCTTGTTCTAATCGATTTAGGTCGCGGTAAAAATCGCTTGGCGGGTAGTATTTTGGCGCAAGTATTAAATCAAACGGGATGTTCTACACCTGATGTAGATTCAGCGGAGGACCTCAAGGCCTTAGCTGCTGCAGTAATTGAGTTACGGCAACACCAGATGATATTGGCCTATCACGATCGCTCTGATGGTGGCTTATTTGCTTGCGTAGCTGAAATGGCCTTTGCTACGCATTGTGGCATTGCGCTTAATGTGGATATGCTAGCGGTAGACCCCCAACAAGAAGCCGACTATGGCGATGCTAAAAATTGGGCGCAACAAATTTCAGGTAAGCGCCACGACCTCACTATGCGGGCTTTATTCAATGAAGAGTTAGGGGTTGTCATTCAAATTAGGCGCAGTCAACGTGATGCTGTTTTTGCGATTTTACGACGCCTCAATTTAAGTGCTTGTAGCCACGTGATTGGCAAACCCAATACTACTGGCATGATTGAAATTTGGCGGGATGCAAAAAAGATTTATAGCGCTAGCCGAGAATCGTTACAAAAACTCTGGCAAAACACCAGTTGGCAGATTGCGCGTGGACGTGATAATCCTGCTTGCGCGGATAGTGAGTTCAACCTACTGGATGATGTCAGTGATCCAGGAATGACCCCCATAGTTACCTTTGATGCCCAGCAAGATATTGCTGCACCTTTCATCCAGAAGGGCGTGCGTCCGCCAGTAGCAATTTTGCGTGAACAGGGCGTGAACTCCCATGTCGAAATGGCGTACGCCATGCATTGGGCTGGTTTTGATACCTTTGACGTGCATATGTCGGATTTAATTGCCGGAAGGGCGCAGTTAAGCAGCTTTCAGGGTTTAGTGGCCTGTGGCGGCTTTAGTTATGGCGATGTTTTGGGGGCTGGTGGGGGATGGGCTAAAACCATTCTGTTTAATTCTCAATTGCGTGATCAGTTTGCACAATTTTTTGCTCAAGCAAATAGTTTTGCTTTAGGCGTTTGTAATGGTTGCCAAATGATGAGTAATTTAGCACCCATTATTCCTGGTGCTGAATCGTGGCCCCAATTTACGCGCAATCTATCAGAACAATTTGAAGCCCGCTTAGCTATGGTCGAAGTCTTACCATCACCCTCTATCTTTACTCAAGGTATGACCGGTAGCCATCTTCCCATTGCAGTTTCACATGGCGAAGGCTATGCAAACTTTAGCCGGCAAGGGAATGCCGAGCAATTGCGCGCTGCTCATTTAGGCACTTTACGGTTTATAAATCACCGTGGTGAAGCGACTGAAACATATCCGCTAAATCCGAATGGTTCAGCAAATGGATTAACTGGCGTAACCACTCCCGATGGCCGTTTCACCATTATGATGCCGCACCCAGAACGGGTTTTTCGTACCGCTCAGCTGAGTTGGCATCCGCCAGAATGGAATGCCATCCCTGATGGCGCTAGTCCGTGGATGCGTTTATTTCGTAATGCCCGTTATTGGGTTAATTAGTCTCGGGTTTATGTAAATGGCCACAGGTAAGTTATCTAATTTAGCAACCGAAGCAGTGACTTTTTCTGAATCGGGCGGTATTCGCTATTTGCATTTTGGTAGCGATCTTATTCAGGGGGCCATGCGTTTAAATGATCCTGATGAAATTTACTTAGATTACAACCAGCAAATGATGGCTTGGTTGCTTTTTTTAGAAAGTCGGCCAGGCTTGCAAGTAGCTCAATTAGGTTTGGGTACTGGTGCTTTAGCTAAGTTTCAGTATCGGTATTGTCCAGCAGTGAAAACCACTGCTATTGAATTAAACCCTGCCGTGATTATTGCTGCGCGCACCATGTTTTATTTACCAGATGATGATCGGCGTTTACAAGTAAAGCAAATTGATGCCTTAGAATTCGTGCTCGCCAGTGCCAATGCCGAGCAATACGATGCCCTGCAGGTTGACTTATACGATGTCGCAGCCGAAGGGCCAGTGTTAAGCTCGCTCGAATTTTATCGGGCTTGTTATGGCGTTTTGCGTAGTCCAGGAGTAATGACAGTTAATTTATTTTCACAGCATTCCAGTTTTAAACGGAACCTGAAAAATATTTGTCGGGCATTTCATGATCGAGTGCTGCTGTTTCCCGAATCACATGACTGCAATGCTGTCGCTATTGCATTTAAAGGGCCCCATATTTATGCCGAATGGAAAAGCATTAAAAAACGTGCGCAATTAATCCAGGAAAAAACCGGCTTAGTTACTTCAGCGTGGGCTAAAGGCCTCAGAAACGCTAATGCCAGACAAGAGCTGGCATTAGAGATTTGATGACGGTTTAAACTGTAACGGTATCCGCCATTTCACTGAAGCTTTTGATTTTGTCAAAATTCATATAACGATACACTTCGGACGTTTTGCTATCGAGTGCAGCAACTTGCTCCAAGTATTCTTTAGGAGTGGGTAATCGCCCTAAGAGAGCGGCAACTGCAGCTAATTCAGCAGATGCCAAATACACTTGAGTATCGATACCTAAGCGATTAGGGAAATTGCGTGTTGAAGTAGAGACAGCGGTAGCGCCTTTGCGCATTTGGGCTTGATTGCCCATACACAAAGAACATCCTGGCGCCTCCATCCGTGCCCCCGTGCGACCCAAGATGCCGTAATAGCCTTCTTCAGTGAGAATCATTGCATCCATTTTGGTCGGCGGTGCAATCCAGAGGCGGGTGGGGATATCAGTTTTGCCTTCGAGTACTTTGCCCGCTGCGCGGAAGTGTCCAATATTGGTCATGCATGAGCCAATAAAAACCTCATCAATCTTCGCGCCTGCAACTTCGGATAAAAATTTCACATCATCTGGGTCGTTAGGACAGGCCAAGATTGGCTCTTTGATTTCATCAATATTAATTTCAATAATTTCAGCGTACTCGGCGTTCGCATCGGCTTTTAAGAGTTGCGGATTGGCAATCCACGCTTCCATGGCTTTGATGCGACGGCCCAAGGTACGCTTATCTTCATATCCATTAGCAATCATCCACTTCATTAAAGTGATGTTGGAGCGCATGTATTCAATGATGGGTTCTTTATTTAAATGCACCGTGCAACCGCCAGCAGAACGTTCAGCAGATGCATCTGAGAGCTCAAAAGCTTGCTCAACCTTTAAATCAGGCAGGCCTTCAATTTCTAATATGCGTCCAGAAAAAATATTTTTCTTGCCCGTTTTTTCCACCGTGAGCAAGCCCCGTTTGATGGCATAGAGCGGAATCGCATTGACTAAATCGCGCAACGTAATACCGGGTTGCATTTTGCCTTTAAAGCGTATTAAGACCGACTCAGGCATGTCGAGCGGCATGACGCCAGTGGCCGCAGCAAAAGCGACCAGGCCAGAGCCGGCAGGAAATGAAATCCCAATCGGAAAACGGGTATGGCTATCGCCACCAGTGCCGCAAGTATCTGGCAGTAATAGGCGGTTTAACCAGCTATGAATGACCCCATCACCAGGTCGCAAGGCCACGCCGCCACGATTAGTCATAAAGGCGGGTAACTCATGATGAGTGCGAATATCAACCGGCTTTGGATAGGCCGAGGTATGACAGAACGATTGCATGACTAAGTCGGCAGAAAAACCGAGGCAGGCCAAATCTTTTAGTTCATCCCGGGTCATTGGACCAGTGGTGTCTTGCGATCCAACTGTAGTCATGTGAGGCTCGCAGTAAGTACCTGGCAGAACACCTTGACCTTCAGGCAAGCCACATGCTCGACCCACTATTTTTTGCGCCAAACTAAAGCCTTTTTTATGATCAGGCGGGCTCAATGGCACACGGAACTCGGTTGATGCTGGCAAACCTAAGGCAGCGCGCGCTTTAGCTGTCAGGCCGCGACCGACGATAAGGGGAATGCGTCCGCCTGCACGTACCTCATCCAAGATAACCGGCGACTTTAACTTAAATTCAGCAATGACTTTGCCGTCTTTGAGCGCTTTACCTTCATAGGGACGTAATTCGATGACATCGCCCATATTCATTTGCGAAACATCTAGTTCAATCGGTAATGCGCCAGCATCTTCCATGGTATTAAAAAAGATAGGGGCAATTTTGCTCCCTAAACAGACGCCACCAAAGCGCTTATTGGGGACAAAAGGAATATCTTGACCAGTCCACCACAGCACCGAATTGGTAGCTGATTTACGCGATGACCCAGTGCCTACTACATCGCCGACATACGCAATTTGATGGCCTTTTTTCTGCAACTCAACAATTTGTTTCATGGGACCACGAACCCCAACTTCATCAGGCTCGATGCCCGCGCGTGGGTTTTTCAGCATGACAGTAGCGTGCAGCGGAATATCGGGGCGACTCCAGGCATCTGGCGCTGGCGATAAATCATCAGTATTCGTTTCGCCGGTAACTTTAAAGACCGTTAAAACCATTGTTTCTGGTACAGCTGGGCGACTAGTAAACCATTCGGCGGCAGCCCAGCTTTGCATGACGGCTTTGGCGTTAACATTGCCTTTTTCAGCGAGCTCTTGCACATCATTAAAGTAATCAAACATTAACAGGGTTTTTTTCAATACTGCAGCTGCAGTGGCGCCACACTCAGCATTGCTTAATAAGTCGACTAAAGGCTTAATGTTGTAACCACCTAACATCGTACCGAGCAACTCAGTAGCTTCAATAGGTGAGAGTAGGGGCGTTTTTTCTTCTCCCTTCGCTACTTTATCGAGAAATTCAGCTTTTACCTTAGCAGCTTCATCCACCCCAGCAGGCACGCGAAAAGTAATTAAATCAACTAGCTGCTGTTCGGTACCCGCAGGCGGATTTTTGATGAGGTCGATTAATAGGGATGTTTGATCTTTAGTTAGCGGTAGAGGCGGAATTCCCAGGGCGGCGCGTTCAGCAACTTGGGCGTTATAGGTGTCTAACATCTTTAGTCCTCGAGGTAAGTTTTGACTCTATTTAGACCCCTATTGTAAATCGTTGGGGCCCGATCAGCACGACTTTCCCCCTAGTTTGGTGCAGTAATTACAAGATCAAGGGGGGATAGGGAAATTTGCGTACTTTGGCGTGTTGTAGTCCGGTATCGGTATAATTACGATTTCCAACCGAGCCTAAGCGATGACTAAATTTGTTTTTGTCACTGGCGGCGTAGTTTCTTCCCTTGGGAAGGGTATTGCAGCCGCCTCGCTCGCCGCGATTCTTGAATCCCGCGGCCTGAAGGTCACCCTCCTCAAATTAGACCCCTATATCAATGTAGATCCTGGCACGATGAGTCCGTTTCAGCATGGTGAGGTTTTTGTGACTGAAGATGGCGCTGAAACCGACCTCGATCTTGGGCATTATGAGCGTTTTATTTCGGCCAAAATGCGTAAAAGCAATAACTTCACGACAGGTCAAATCTATGAGTCTGTGATTCGCAAAGAACGGCGCGGTGAATACCTCGGGAAAACTGTACAAGTGATTCCGCACATTACCAATGAAATTTTGAGCTTTATTGAAAAGGGTGCTTTGGCGAGCCATGATGGGCATGCAGATGTTGCCATCTGCGAAATTGGCGGCACGGTTGGCGATATTGAATCTTTGCCTTTTTTAGAGGCAGCTCGCCAAATGGGTTTACGGATGCCCAAAGGAAGTTGCGCCTATGTTCATCTGACTTTGGTACCTTATATTGCTAGCGCTGGTGAGCTAAAAACGAAGCCTACCCAGCACTCCGTACAAAAGCTGCGCGAAATTGGTATTTTGCCCAATGTTTTATTGTGTCGCGCCGACCGGCCCATTCCTGAAGATGAGCGCGCTAAAATTTCCTTATTTTCTAATGTCCGTGAAGAAGCAGTAATTTCAGTTTGGGATGTCGATACGATTTATAAAATTCCTGAAATGCTTCATGCCCAAGGAATGGACGATCTTATTTGTCGCGAGCTTGAGATAGAAGCTAAGCCAGCTGATTTGTCGGTCTGGAAAAAACTGGTTTATGAATTAGAAAACCCGCAAAATGAAATTTGTATTGGCATGGTAGGTAAATATGTCGATCTAACCGAGTCGTATAAATCCTTAATTGAAGCCTTGCGTCATGCGGGTATTCATAATCAAACCAAAGTTAATATTCGTTATATTGATTCGGAGCAAATTGAAAAATCGGGTATCGATTGCTTACAAAATTTAGATGCTATTTTGGTACCCGGGGGCTTTGGTAAGCGTGGTACCGAGGGCAAGATAGCAGCAATTCGTTACGCGCGGGAAAATAAAATTCCGTATTTAGGCATTTGCTTAGGTATGCAATTGGCGGTAATTGAATTTGCCCGCCATGTAGCGCAAATTCAGGGCGCTAATAGCACCGAGTTTGACCTTGATACCCCTCATCCTGTGGTGGCTCTGATTACCGAATGGCTTGACCGCGAAGGGCGGATTGAAAAACGCGCTAGTGATTCCGATATGGGTGGCACGATGCGTTTAGGCTCGCAAAGTTGTCCAGTAAAACCAGCAACATTGGCACACCGTATTTATGGCGATGTGGTCAATGAGCGTCACCGCCATCGCTATGAAGTTAATAATGCCTATGTGCCTCGTTTAGAAAAGGCTGGCTTAATTATTTCTGCCCATACGCCTACTGAATTATTGCCTGAAATGATGGAGCTACCAACCATCATGCATCCCTGGTTTTTTGGGGTGCAATTTCACCCGGAATTTACTTCAACCCCGCGTACTGGACATCCTTTGTTTCTCGCTTTTATTAAGGCCGCCCTTGAACGCCATCAAATTGCTGCAACGGTGGCTGCCTGATGACTAAAATTGATAACACCTTGCAACTCTGCGGCTTTCCTGTTGGTTTGAAGCAACCCCTCTTTTTAATTGCGGGCCCTTGCGTTATTGAGTCAGAGCAATCTGCCCTAGACATTGCCGGCGAACTAAAAGCGATTACGAGTGCCTTAGGAATGCACTTTATTTATAAATCTTCCTTTGATAAAGCGAATCGCTCATCGGGCAGCTCTTATCGCGGCATGGGGATGGAGCGAGGACTAGAAATTTTAGCAAAGGTAAAAAAAGAAATTGGGGTACCAGTACTAACCGACGTGCATGACATTCCTGAAATTGCGCCGGCAGCAGCGGTTGTTGATGTTTTACAAACACCCGCTTTTTTATGTCGGCAAACTGATTTTATTCGGGCATGCGCACAAAGTGGCAAACCAGTGAATATAAAAAAAGGGCAATTCTTGTCACCCCAAGAAATGTTCAATGTACTGGATAAAGCACGCGATGCAGCCAAAGAAAAAGGGCTATCCCAAGCTTTTTTAGTCTGCGAGCGGGGCACAACATTTGGCTACAACAATTTAGTAGCCGATATGCGTAGCTTGGCAATTTTGCGCGCAACGCAGGCACCCGTGGTCTTCGATGCGACACACTCAGTTCAGTTACCCGGCGGCCAGGGTACTAGTAGCGGCGGGCAACGTGAGTTTGTGCCAGTACTCGCGCGAGCAGCGGTGGCAGCAGGCATTAGCGGTATTTTTATGGAAACCCATCCTGACCCGGCTAATGCGCTATCTGATGGCCCCAATGCAGTGCCGTTAAACCGCATGCGAGAACTACTTGAATCACTGCTAACGATTGATGCAGTGGTGAAAAAAGACGGGATCTTCATTGAAGATGATTTTTAATTTAAACGCTTTAGGAGAAGGTGCATGAGCGCCATTGTTGACATTATTGGCCGGGAAATTCTAGATTCACGCGGCAACCCCACAGTTGAGTGCGATGTTTTGCTTGAATCTGGTGTGATTGGTCGCGCCGCAGTGCCCTCTGGCGCCTCTACAGGTTCACGCGAAGCTATTGAGTTGCGCGATGGCGACGACAAGCGTTATTTAGGCAAAGGCGTACTTAAAGCGGTACAGCATGTGAATACTGAAATATCTGAAGCCGTAATGGGTTTAGATGCCAGTGAGCAGGCTTTTTTAGATCACACCTTAATTGAATTAGATGGCACGCACAATAAAGCCCGACTAGGTGCAAACGCCACCCTTGCAGTCTCGATGGCTGTGGCGCGCGCAGCGGCCCAAGAAGCTGGCCTGCCTTTATATCGTTACTTTGGCGGCTCAGGGGGCATGCAGTTACCCGTACCCATGATGAATATTGTCAATGGGGGTGCGCACGCCAATAACAGCCTTGATATACAAGAATTCATGATCATGCCAGTAGGAGCAAAAAACTTTCGTGAGGCTTTGCGGTGTGGTGCAGAAATTTTTCATGCCCTGAAGAAGATCTTGCAGGCGAAAAATATGCCAACATCGGTTGGCGATGAAGGTGGATTTGCGCCTAACTTCACTAGCAATCAAGAATGTTTACAGACTATTTTAAGTGCGATTGATCAAGCTGGATATCAAGCCGGCGAAGATGTTCTTTTGGCCTTAGATTGTGCTGCGAGCGAATTCTATAAAGACGGTAAATACCACTTAAGCGGTGAAGGCTTGCAGCTTAGCTCAAATGAATTTGCCGACTATTTAGGCCAGTTAGCCGATCAATTTCCAATTGTGTCGATTGAAGATGGCATGCATGAGGCAGATTGGGATGGTTGGGCCAATATTACTGAAAAACTAGGCAAGAAAATTCAACTAGTCGGCGATGATTTATTCGTAACCAATACTAGAATCTTGCAAGAAGGAATTGATAAGGGTGTGGCTAATTCAATTCTCATTAAAATTAATCAAATTGGGACGTTAACTGAAACATTTGCAGCAATTGAGATGGCAAAACGGGCTAACTATACCGCAGTCATTTCCCATCGTTCTGGGGAAACTGAAGATAGTACGATTGCTGATATCGCTGTGGGCACTAATGTAGGGCAAATTAAAACGGGGTCTTTATCACGCTCAGACCGCATAGCGAAATACAATCAATTATTGCGCATTGAGGAAGATTTAGGGGATATTGCCACTTATCCAGGTAAAGCAGTTTTTTATAATTTAAAACGTTAATTTTTATCCTTATTTCATCCTGCTAACCATTTCATTTTCATACTGCTGACATCTCCAACATGAGAATTATTGTTTACTCGATGCTACTGCTTTTTATCGGTATTCAATATCCTTTATGGTTAGGTAAAGGAGGTTGGTTAAGGGTTTATGAAATGGAAGGGCAACTCAATGCCCAGCAGGAAAAGAATCAGCTTCTTACCTTGCGCAATGCGAAGTTAAGTGGTGATGTCAAAGATTTAAAAGAGGGTACTCGGGCAATTGAAGAGCGCGCTCGTTCGGAGCATGGCATGCTTAAAGAAGGTGAATATTATGTACAAATTTTGCCTGCTGAAAAACCTCTAGCTGTAAATGCCGCTAACGGCACTGAGCCCAATAAGAAATAGGCTGCTAATCCTTAATGCCCCTTCGATGCCGGTCTAGTTGCATCGCTCAATAAATCAGTTTTAAACACTTGACGACAATCTACAGGGTCAAACGAATAGGTTTTGCCACAAAAGTCACAGATCGTTTCCACATCACCACGTTCAGCTAACAAACTTTCTACTTCAGGCTCACCCAGCATACGTAATACATCGGCGACTTTCTGACGCGAACAACGACAGGCAAATTGGACTGAGCGCGGGGGGAAGCTTCGCACCCCTGCGGTTGCTGATTCTTCCAGGAAGAGTCGGCGCAAGTTTGTTTCAGGCTCAAGCGTCAGAAGTTCAGTAGCAGTGATCGTTTCTCCTAAAAACTGAATCCGCTGCCAACCTTCACTTGCTAATTCAGCATCTAAGTGCGCGTGCCCACTTGAATTAGGTAAGCGTTGCAATAATAGGCCCCCTAAACTTGTATCGTCACTAGCTAACCAAATGCGGGTATCGAGTTGTTCTGAATTACGCATATACAACATAATTGCTTCAGCTACCGAAGTCACTGGCTTTGACTGACCCGCAGCATCATCTTGTTGCAGGGCTACGATACCCTGATAAGGGGCTTGCCCAGGCTTTCGTTCAGCTGCGTCTAAGGTGATCACTAGCCGGCCGGTATTATCGGCATCAAGAAGCTCGCTAAGGGTAGCAGCTGCATTAATTTCGCCGCAATCTGGCGCTAATTTTACGGTCGCGCGCACGGTTAAATTAGCAGTGCATTCCACTACCAATAAAGAAACTGGACCTTTGCTTTGCGCTTGAATAATTAATGTACCGTCAAATTTTAAGCTGGCACTGAGGAGGGTGGCTGCAGACACAAAATCACCCAAGATTTTACGAACCGCCAAGGGCTCGTTGCGGCGCTCTAGAATGGCTTGCCAAGCACTACCAATACTAACGATTTCGCCGCGTACCGGCGCACCATCACAAAAAAATACCAATAATTGATTCATTCTTAAAGTATCCACGGTTTTAGAAAATAACTCATGACCTGAGATAATAAGCAATATGACTATTCGGACCCGTTTTGCCCCTAGCCCAACTGGTTTCATCCATTTAGGTAACCTACGTAGCGCTTTATACCCCTGGGCTTTTGCACGTCATCATCAAGGCCAATTTATTTTGCGCATCGAAGATACCGATCAAGAGCGCTCCACGCTAGAGGCAGTTGAGGTCATTCTTGAGGGAATGCATTGGTTAGGGCTTGATCCTGATGAAGGACCAATCTATCAAATGCAACGGCTTGATCGCTACCAGTCGGTCATTCAGGAAATGTTAAAAAATGGCTTGGCCTATCCTTGCTATATGAGTGAGCTTGATCTAAATGCCTTGCGTGATGCGCAAATGGCGAATAAAGAAAAACCCCGTTACAACGGCCTCTGGCGCCCTGAACCTGGCAAAGTATTACCAGAACCACCGGTTGGCGTAAGCCCGGTCATTCGCTTTAAAAACCCGCTTAATGGCAGCGTGGCTTGGCAAGATGCCGTAAAAGGTTTAATTGAAATTGATAATGTCGAACTTGATGATTTAGTGATTGCGCGCACCGATGGTACGCCGACCTATAACTTTTGTGTCGTGGTAGACGATATGGATATGAAAATTACCCATGTTATTCGCGGGGATGACCATGTGAATAACACCCCTCGGCAAATTAATATCATGCGTGCATTAGGCGGTACACCACCAATATATGCCCATTTACCTACCGTCTTAAATGATACGGGTGAAAAAATGAGTAAGCGCAATGGTGCTATGAGCGTGCGCGATTACCAAAAGGCGGGCTACTTACCAGAAGCCATTTTGAATTATTTAGCTCGATTAGGTTGGGCTCATGGCGATGCGGAAATCTTTACTAAAGAGCAATTTGTTGCTTGGTTTGAGTTAGAGCATCTTGGCAGGTCTCCTGCGCAACATAATCCTGAAAAATTACTTTGGTTAAATCATCAATACATTCAGCAGGCTGATACAAAGTACTTAAGCGAATTGGTAAGGCCTTTCGCCGAAGAGCGTGGGATTGATATTCAGCGGGGCCCCAACTTTGAGCAAGTAGTAGGGCTGCTAAAAGATCGAGCCAACACCTTATTGGAAATTGCAGATGGTGCGAAATTATTTTACGCACCCGCTCCACAGCATTCTGCAGAACAGATTGCGGCTCATATACCAGCAGCTATTAAGCCTGCTTTAAACGATTTAAAGCGCGCAATTGAGGGCTGCGAAGCATCAAAAGAAGCCTACGCGGCAGTCATTAAGGCTATCTTAGCCGAGCATCAAATAAAAATGCCGGCCTTGGCAATGCCATTACGTTTTGCTTTATTTGCCACCACCCAAACCCCAGCTATTGATGCAGTAATGGCTTTAATGGGGTGGGAAGCCTGTACCGAACGTCTAAATTTGGTTCTGAGTCAGGCGCCAAGCTAGGGCCTGCATCAAGCATTGCCAGGCACTTTACTTGCCAAAGCCTAAGCCGGAGAATAAAAATAGGCTAAAATCACGGATTGTTTGAATATGCGGTCAGAAATTGACAGGAATTAAGAAGTTAAGCGATTTAACGCGGGGGTATAGCTCAGCTGGGAGAGCGCTTGCATGGCATGCAAGAGGTCAGCGGTTCGATCCCGCTTATCTCCACCACTTATTTTGAACAATTTAGTCCAGGTCCCCATCGTCTAG
>CAIXDG010000143.1 GCA_903918115.1 uncultured beta proteobacterium | reverse complement strand
TTTTTTCGCGCCCAAGCGGCCATTGCAGTCTTAACTTTCACTTGATCACAAGCATCAATGATGGCATTAACACCATCGGGCAATAGCATGGGCCAGTTGGCCAACTCGACAAACTCTTCAATGCATGTCACATTACATTCTGGAAAAAAAGAATGAATGCGATCTTGCATGGCAAAAACTTTCGACTGCCCAATAGTTGACTCAACTGCATGAATTTGGCGATTGATATTAGACTCGGCCAAATGATCTAGATCCACAAGCGTTATATTCCTTACGCCGCTACGAGCCAGTGCTTCAACAGCCCAAGACCCCACCCCTCCGATGCCAATGATTGCAACATGTGCATTGGCTATGCGCTCGGCCCCCGAAATGCCATATAAGCGAGACAAGCCACTAAATCTTCTATCTGTATTGAATTCCTGTAAATTCGCTACTTGCGATGGCAAATTACTCATTATTTGAGACGTACAAGTCTTTCTTTTGCAGCTACTGCAGCCTCCGAGCGAGGATAAGTCTTAAGCAGATCTTCAAGGGTTTTTCGCGCACCGCGATTATCCTTAAGCTCAATCTGACAATTTGCAATAGATAAAACTGCTTCAGGAGCGCGTAAATGCTCTGAATCAATAGCGATCAAGGCACGAAAGTTAATTATCGCCTCTTTGTAATCACGTGTTACATATTGAGCGTTACCAAGCCAAAATAACGCCGACGGACCAAAACCACTTTTAGGGTATCGTTTAAAAAAGTTTAAAAATGAGGTTTGTGCAACTGCAAAATCACCTTTTTTAAATAAAGCTAATGCAGTTTCATAATCGCGTTTTTCAGCAGGTTCAGCGGTGAACTCACGCCCATCAAACGTTATCTTTACTGGCTCGAACTGGCGGAAGCGCTCGTCAACGCCTTGGGTAATATCTTTCTGTTGACGTTGGATATCAGCAACATCGCGAGATAGTTGCTCATTGGAACCCCTAAGCCTTGCAAGTTCTGAACGCAAAGTTTCAATCTGGTTTTGTAAATCAAGCAAGCTACGACGCAACGAACCCCCTTCTTCGCTAACACGACTCGCACTCTGCTCTGAATCCAACCGAACCGTCTCAATTCGTTGGCGTAGATCGAGTATGGCCTTTCGTGCATCATCATCTTCAAATAGCGAAGCACCAGCGGATGTCGCAAATAAAGAAAACAAGATGGACAGTACGGACCAGTGAATTTTTCTCACAACAGGTTTTTTCACAATTAACGATAACTGATTTCGGCCCGACGATTTTTGGCCATTGCACCTTCATCTGTACCTTGAACTGCAGGTTTCTCTTTGCCAAAACTAACTGCCTCTGTCTGACCATCTGCAACGCCAATCAAAACTAATGCATTGCGCACAGCCTCAGCCCGCTTCTGACCTAATGCAAGGTTGTATTCACGGCCGCCGCGTTCATCTGTGTGTCCCTCAATCGCAACTTTGCGTACCTTGTCAGCCTTGAGATAACCAGCATGGGCTACGATCAAAGACTGGGATTCAGGTTTAATCACAAAACTATCATAGTCAAAGTAAACAATCCTTGGCCCAGCGAGAATAGCTGCATCTTGAGAAGATTTGCCGATATTCACGGATGCCACGCTACTTTTATCAACAGCACTAACAACACCTCCCCCCCCCTGTTGCGACACAGTAGTTCCGGCTTTATCCTCAACAGGCACACTATCAAGTTTCACAGTAGAACCACACCCAGCCATAAGGATGCTTGCACTAACTAGTAGTAATAAATGTTTCATCAAAAAATCCTTATTAAGTTTATTGCTTCTGAAACGGGCCCCAGGCCGGTTCACGAATATCGCCATTTTGCCCTGACAGACGTGCTTTTAGCTTACCGTCCACAGTCGTTGTCATGAGGGCTTCTCGCCCTTGTTGATGTGTTGCATAAACAATCAAACGGCTATTGGGTGCAAAACTGGGACTCTCATCGGCCGATGTATCCGTAATAGCATTTACAACACCGCTAGCAAGCTCCATTACGTGCAGCTTGAAAGCCCCATTTACGCGGGAAAT
>CAIXDG010000142.1 GCA_903918115.1 uncultured beta proteobacterium | reverse complement strand
TTGAATTTTTTCAACATTGACTTGGTGATAGTGCATGGCATGCAAGGTCGCAGCTGTAGGTGATGGTACCCAAGCCGTATTGGCGCCCGATTGAGGGTGGGCGATTTTTTGCTCCACCATTTCTCGCATGAGATCTGGTGCAGGCCACATGCCTTTACCAATCTGTGCGCGACCCCGTAAACCACAATCTAAGCCGGCCAATACATTGCGGCGCTCGTACGCGTTGAACCATTTGCCGACCTTCATCTTGCCTTTACGTACCATAGCACCGCCATACATACCAGTATGAATTTCATCGCCAGTACGATCTAGGAAACCAGTATTAATAAAAGCAACGCGTGCACCAGCAGCAGCAATCGCAGCTTTAATATTGACACTCATACGCCGCTCTTCATCCATGATGCCTAATTTAACGGTGTTCTCTGGCAAGCCAAGTAATTTCTCAACGCGGCCAAAGAGCTCACTGGCAAATGCGACTTCTTCAGGACTGTGCATTTTTGGCTTAACGATGTATACAGAACCTTTACGGGTATTACCAATCGCTTGTGCTGCTGGGCGATTAATATCATATAAAGCGATCAACACGGTCACGACTGCATCTAAGATACCTTCGTAAATTTCCTTCCCTTCACTGGTAATAATGGCAGGATTTGTCATCAGGTGGCCAACGTTACGCAGGAACAATAGTGATCGACCATGCAATGTCACCAAGCCATCTTTTGCATTTACTGCACCAATACCAGCTTTATATATCCGATCGGGATTGAGTCTACGGGTAAACGTTTTACCGCCCTTACTGACCTCTTCAACCAAGGTTCCCTTGAGAATGCCTAACCAGTTTTCATAAGCAAGTACTTTGTCATCCGCGTCAACAACTGCAACTGAATCCTCTAAATCTAGAATAGTTGAGAGAGCAGCTTCAAGTACGACATCATTTACGCCAGCCACATCATTAGCACCGATGGTTTTTGTCTTATCAATTTCAATATCAATATGAATACCATTATTGCGCAGCAAAATCGATGAAGGTGCAGAAGTCTCGCCTTGGTAACCAACAAACTGTTTCTCATCAACCAAGCCAGTAGTGCTGCCATCTTTTAACTTTACCGCCAATTTATTGGCGACAACGGTATATGCCACCACATCGCTATAAGAGGCTTTAAGTAAAGGTGCAGCTTGATCTAAAAACTGACGTGCATAGGCAACCACCTTAGCGCCACGAATGGGATTAAATACTTTACCTTTAGTAGCGCCATCCTCTTCAGACAAAACATCTGTGCCGTAGAGCGCATCGTACAAAGAGCCCCAACGGGCATTGGCTGCATTTAAAGCATAGCGTGCATTGAGCACAGGAACAACGAGTTGAGGTCCGGCTTGGAGTGCAAGTTCATCATCAACATTCTGAGTAGAGGCCACTACATTGGCTGGTACCTCATCTATATATCCAATTTTCTTCAGATACTGACGGTACGCAGGCATATCTTTAATTGGGCCTGGATTAGCGCGATGCCATTCATCTAAATCAAGCTGGATCCGATCACGCTTCGCGAGCAATGCGTCATTAATTGGGGTTAAGTCTTTTACGATTGCGGCAAAGCCCTGCCAGAAGTCAGCGCTATTCAGGTGCAGCTCGGGCAATACTTTGTCCTCAATGAAATGGTAAAGCGAATCGGCAACCTGCAAGCCAGAACAGTTAATACGTACAGTCATGATAAAAACCTTTAAATAAATCTAAAATAAAAATAGCCTATAAATTACACAATACCGTTTATTTGGTCGCTTCAAAAGGATGTTGCACCAAAATGGTTTCATCCCGTTCTGGCCCAGTTGAAACCATGGCAATGGGCTTACCAGCTACCGCTTCAATGCGGCGTAAAAAGTGTTGTGCTTGGATGGGTAAGCGGTCCCATTCTTGAATACCTACAGTACTGTCTTGCCAGCCTGGAAAATCCTCATAAATGGGCTCACATAACGCGACGGCTTCAGCGCCCCGGGGTAATACATCCAGCTCTTTACCCTCCAAGCGATAACCCACACATAAGCGCACCTGCTCAAGGCCATCGAGCACGTCTAATTTAGTGATGCATAGACCGGTTAGGCCATTAATCTGAATCGAGCGCTTTAAAGCAGCTGCATCAAGCCATCCAGTTCTTCTTGGTCTTCCAGTAACCGAGCCAAACTCTTTACCCACTTCAGCTAAGCGGATGCCAACGGGATCTTGCTTTGCTGGGTTATCGAAATCATAAAGTTCACTGGGAAATGGTCCTGCGCCCACTCGGGTGCAATAGGCTTTAGTGATACCTAAAATATATTGCAAGGAATCGGGTCCAACTCCGGAACCTGCGGCTGCATTGCCTGCCACACAGTTACTCGACGTTACATAGGGATAGGTGCCGTGATCAATATCGAGTAGCGTGCCCTGAGCACCTTCAAATAATAAATTTTGTCCCGCTTGCTCTGCTGCATATAAAGCACTAGATACGTCGGTCACCATCGGCTTAATCCGCGCAGCATAAGCCATGGCTTCATCCAAAGTAGTCTGAAAATCAACTGGACTGGCGCCGTAATAATTTGTTAAAACAAAATTGTGATATTCCAAATTTTCCCGCAATTGAGCGGCAAATTTTTCGGGATAGAACAAATCTTGTACACGCAAGGCACGGCGAGCGACTTTATCTTCATATGCTGGACCAATACCACGTCCGGTAGTGCCAATTTTGGCTGCCCCCCGTTTTTTTTCACGGGCATTATCAATTGCGACGTGATACGGCAAAATTAAAGTCGCTGCTTCAGAAATACGCAGGCGATCGCAAATATTTAATCCAGCGGCTTCAAGTTCGCCAATTTCTTTAAAGAGTGCTTCGGGTGACAACACGACACCATTGCCGATATAGCAAATGACCTGCGGATGCATGATGCCCGAAGGAATTAAACGCAAAATCGTTTTTTTATTACCGATGATTAAAGTGTGACCAGCATTGTGGCCACCTTGAAAGCGGACTACTCCCGCAGCATGATCAGTAAGCCAGTCGACAACCTTACCTTTACCCTCATCACCCCATTGAGTACCTATCACCACTACATTTCGCCCGCGCTTAGGTGAGCTGGTTTGGCCAGGGTTTTGCTTACTTTGCTGCTGAGACATAGTTAATCCAAATTTGATCAAGACGGGCTATTTTACCGACCTTAATGGCGTCACTACCCAGTTTTTACCCTGCTGGACTAATTCTCGATCGCAGCGATATTGGGTACTTAAAAATGCTTCCCCTTCCTTGACCTGAATCACGACTTCTCCTGCTTGGCGCAATTGCATGATTTGCCGCTCTAGGGCTGGGTCATTCACCCAAGGGGCACGGATTGCCAGTCGCAAGGCTGACGCTTTAGAAAGACTTGCCAAGGTTAATAAATCGAGCGAGAAACCGGTAGCCGGTCGCGCCCGGCCAAAAGCAGCACCAACTTGATCATAACGACCCCCACGCGCAATTGGCTGAGCTAAGTCGGCAATATAAGCAGCAAACATCACCCCGGTGTGGTATTGATAGCCCCGTAAATCGGCCAAATCAATACTAATTTCAGTAGCAGGCTCAAGCTCAGTGATCGAGGTCAGCAACGCTTCTAATTGCAATAAAGATTCCTGTACCTTGAGATTATTTGGTAAAGCAAACTCACCCTTGCGAGCCTTTTTTAAAACCTCGTTACTCGGTCCATTCAAATGCGTTAATGCCAGCAATGCGTTAGCGCAATCGGTGGGAAGGGCTTGGGACCAAGTCGCCAAACTAGGGCGATCCTTTGTTTGTAACAAGGTATATAAGGTTTCCATTTGCTCTGGCGCAAGCGCCACGTCTCCCAATATGCCCGCCAATACGCCAGCATGCGATAAATCGAGATAAACCCGCTCTAATCCCGCCAAACGTAGCGTTTGTAATAACAATGAAATCGCCTCAAAATCGGCATTCAAACTAGCGCAACCATAAATTTCAGCGCCCACCTGCAACTCTTCTCGGGAGGAGCTGGTAATGCTCGCGCGAGCATGAACAACCGAGCCCGCATAACAAAGGCGAGTTACGCCCTGACGATTTAATAAATGGGCGTCAATACGCGCTACTTGAGGCGTCATATCGGCCCGTAAACCAAGGGTGCGACCCGACAGTTGGTCAACTAATTTAAAAGTCTGTAAATTAAGGTCAGAACCCGTGCCTGTTAATAAAGAATCCAGAAATTCAATTAATGGCGGGGTCACCAACTCATAGCCATAGGATTGATATAAATCGAGCAAGAGGCGACGCAAAGCCTCTACTTTGGCCGCCTCAGCAGGCAAAATATCAGCAATATCTTCAGGTAATAACCAACGGTTCATACCTAATTATGGCTCAACTACGCTTTACGATGGGCAATGCAGGGGAATCTCATAGAACTCAGAGTCTTCGGCCTTGGAGGCCCTAGAGACCAGGTCTTCTTATTGGCTCTTTTTATGTAAAAACTTAAAGAACTCGCCGTTGGGCTCAACCACCATCAGGTCTTTCTTATCCTTGAACGAGCTGCGGTACGCTTCCAGACTACGATAAAACTGGGCAAATTGAGAATCTCGCCCAAATGCTTCCGCATACAAAGCGGTTGCCTTCGCATCGCCAGCGCCCTTAATTTTTTGCGCATCCCGATAAGACTCAGCCAAAATGACGTCCCTTTGTCGTTCAGCATCGGCACGAATTTTATCCGACTCCGCAGCGCCGGTAGAACGTAATTCATTGGCCACCCGTTTGCGTTCTGCTTCCATGCGTCGATACACTGAATCACTAATTTCAGCCAATAAATCGACGCGCTTTAAACGTACATCAACAATTTCAACGCCAATATCGGCAGAATCATCGGCTACTTTCTTGCGAATCCCCTGCATGACTTGTTCGCGTTGCTCAGAAATGAGCTCGCGTACCGTACGCTTCGTAAACTCTTCATTCAGTGCTGAACGCACCAATTGATTCAGGCGATCGACCGCTAAACTTTCGTCACCCCTAAAGCTAACAAAAAACTTACGGGGATCAACAATGCGCCACTTCACATAAGAATCAACCAAGAGGTTTTTCTTTTCCGAAGTAATGAAGCGCTCAGCTTCAGGATTGTCGATAGTTAAAATGCGCCGATCAAAAAAACGGACATTCTCAAATGGTGCAGGGAACTTTAATTGCAAGCCCGGCTCTTGAATCACCCGGACAATTTGGCCGAAGGAAAACACGACCGCAAATTGTCGTTGATCAACAATAAAAATACTCGAAGCCAATAAATAAATTACGGCAATGAGACCAATTAAAGAGGCGAGCACCCGATTCATATTCATTAGCGAGCATCTCCCCGATCGCGACTGCGTAAGCCATCGCGTTTATCAGCCGAGTTGGTGACAGAACTACCAGCAGATGCGGGGCTAGTAGTTGAGGGTTGAATCGGCGAAACTGTAACCGAGCCTGTAGCAGGCACAGTGGGAGATCCAGTCGAACTACCTACGGAACCCGAGCCCATACTACTATTGGGTGCAGTAGCAGCCTGAGCACTTTCGGCACTTACTTGCGCGGCAATTTTATCTAGAGGTAAATACAAGAGGCTATTGCTCTTGGTGGTATCGACCAATACCTTAGTGACATTGCTATAGACTTCCTTCATCGTATCGATATACATCCGATCACGCGTGACTTGAGGCGCTTTTGCATATTCAGTCAAAATTTGTTTAAAGCGTGTGGCATCGCCATCGGCTGTGGCAATTACCCTTGCCTTATAACCCTCGGCTTCTTGAAGTAAACGTGCGCCCGTACCTTTAGCCCGCGGAATAATATCGTTCGCATAGGCTTGGCCTTCACTCTTCAAGCGCTCGGCATCTTGGCTGGCTTTTACGGCATCATCAAACGCAGCCTGAACTTGTTCAGGGGGCTGTACATTTTGTACCGTCACACTAGTAATATAAATACCAGTTTTATAACTATCTAAGATTTTTTGGATGGATATTGCTAAGTCAATGGCAATTTTTTCACGCCCCTCATAGAGCACGGTATCCATTTTGCTGCGGCCCACAATTTCCCGAATTGCCGTCTCAGCAGCCTGTGTGACAGCAATATCCGGATTACGATTATTAAATAAATAATCTGTCGGATTTTTTAAACGATATTGCACGGCGAATTTGACATCGATAATGTTTTCGTCTTCAGTAAGCATCGACGCATCTTTTAAATTGGTCGACTTAATTAAGACTGGACGCCCTACTTCAACCGAGCGTACTCCCGATAAATTAACAATTTCTTGCGCCTGAATTGGCCAAGGCATACGCCAGTTAATGCCGGGCCCAGCGGTATAGCTGTACTTGCCAAAGGTGAGAATCACACCAGCTTGACCCTCTTGAATAATAAAGAAGCCACTTAATAGCCAGAATAAAATTGCACCGGCCGCAATAAATCCAAAACTCATTTTGCTAGAAAAGGGATTATTGAAATTAAAGTTAAATGGGGTTTGCGTATTTCCACCGCCGCCATTATTAGCGGGCTTATTGAATGGCGCATTATTCGGCGATTGATTGCCTGAATTGTTTGCGGGGTTTTTAGGCCCTTTTTTGCCACCGAAGAAATTATTAAGGCGATTATTAAAATCGCGCCAGAGTTCATCAAGATCAGGTGGGCCATCGCTAGGTCGCGTAGGCGGTCTTGCTGCTGGGGTATTTTCAGAGGCTTTTTCCGGCCCATTTCCGGGCGCAGCATCACCTGCTGCTGGTTTAGTTTCGCCAGCGGGTGGAGCTTCCCCATCGCCCGAGCCTTTGGCCTCATTACCATTGCTGCTATTGCCCCAGCCTGGGTCTTTTACTGAAAAAAGCTCAAGCAATTTACGCATTGTGTGGCGAATAGCTACGGGAAGGGAGAGGAATAAATTCTGCAGAGTCAGGTCGATCAGTTAAAGGAGCTAATAAATCAGTGGCATTAGTGTGATTTTTGGCTCGGTCATCTTGAGCCCTAATTCTATCAGCCAATTGGGCATATTCGCCTAAAGCGCTTCGAAGCAAGTCAAGGCCCAAGCCAGCCTGAGCGGAAAGGAAAATTTGGCTTGGCAGCCCCTTATTATCCCTCTTGACAATAGGCCCATGGCTAAAGGTATCCGGCATTAAATCAATCTTATTCATCACTTCTAGGCGCGGAATATCGGCGGCCCCAATTTCTTGTAAAACCTGCTCCACTTCAGTCTTTTGCTCGCGGGAAACTAAGCTGGCAGCATCAATGACATGCAAAATCAAATCGGCATGAATTGTTTCATCTAAGGTAGCTTGAAAAGCTTCTACTAATTGGTGGGGTAAATCTCGGATAAAACCCACCGTATCCGACACCACAATTGAACCCGTCTCACGCAGATGCACTTTGCGTGACGTGGTATCGAGGGTGGCAAATAATTGATCGGCTGCATAGGCGCCCGCCTTTGTTAAGGCATTAAATAGTGTTGATTTACCAGCATTGGTATACCCCACTAGCGATACTGAGAAAACTTCTTTGCGACTGCGTGAGCGACGCTGCGTCCGTTGTTGCCGCTGTAACTTCGCCAATTCAAGTTCAAGTCGTTTAGCGCGGGTTGCCAACATCCGCCGATCTAACTCCATTTGGGTTTCGCCTGGCCCGCCGCGTAAGCCAATACCACCCTTTTGGCGCTCTAAGTGACTCCAAGCCCTGACTAAGCGAGACATGCGGTAACGCACATGGGCGAGCTCAACTTGCGTTTTACCCACATGACTTTGGGCTCGCTGAGCAAATATATCTAAAATCAAACCCGTTCGATCGAGCACGTGGCGACCTAAGTGACGCTCTAAATTGCGCTGCTGACTTGGTGATAAGGGATGATTAAAAATAGCTACTTCGGCATCTTGCTCTTCTAGAATGCGCTTGAGCTCATTCGCTTTACCAGAACCAATAAATAAAGCAGGATCGGTTTTACCGCGCCGCCCAATGACGTTAGCCACGGGCAACGTTCCTGCGCTTTCAACCAATAGTGCAAGTTCTGCCATGCTATCGGGAAAATCAGCTAGACCGGTATCAACCCCTACCAGCACAGCTCGCACAGCATCAATACTGGTTTTATGCAGAGGTCTCTTCCTCGTCTAGGCGAAAAGTGACAGCACGTGAAGGTACGATCGTCGAAACCGCATGTTTGTAAACCATTTGTGTCACTGTATTGCGCAGCAAAATTACATACTGATCAAACGAATCAATATTGCCTTGTAATTTAATGCCATTCACAAGGTAAATGGAAACTGGCACATGCTCTTTACGCAGAACATTCAGAAAAGGATCTTGCAACATCTGACTTTTATTGTTATTCATACCGCTCCTTTAAGCACTAATGGGAGTCTTGATTTTTTCAAACTCAAAACAGAATCATATTATCGCTTCTTCTTTTTGTCATCATCCACGTAAGGGTTACGATTGGTGCGTAATTCAATCCGCATTGGCGTGCCGCGGAGGCCAAAAACCTCCCTAAATCGCCCCTCTAAGAAGCGTTTATAGCTGTCTGTAACGCCCGAGAGGCCGGTACCATGAATAATCACAATCGGCGGATTCATGCCCCCTTGATGTGCATAACGCATTTTAGGACGTCCCATTCCGACCCGCTTGGGCTGCTGATGTTCAATAGCCTCAATCAAAATTCGGGTTAAACGGGGGGTTGGCATCTTCGTCGTAGCCGCTTTATATGCCGCATCAACATCCTTGAAAAGTTCTTTTAGGCCAAAGCCCTTCCGAGCAGAAATTGTATGCACATTAGCGAAATCGAGAAAGCGCAGTTTTTGCGCAATTTCTAAACGGCAGCGTTCTTTCACATAAGCATCGACACCATCCCATTTATTCACTGCTACCACCAAAGCTCTGCCGGCTTCGACTATAAAGCCAGCAATATGGGCATCTTGTTCGGAAATATCTTGCTGGGCATCCAGCATTAAGATCACGACATTAGCGTCGGCAATGGCCTGCAAGGTTTTTACGACTGAAAATTTTTCTATTGCTTCAAATACTTTACCGCGGCGACGCAAGCCCGCTGTATCAATCAAAATATAGGGGCGACCATCGCGCTCAAACGGGACTTCAATTGCATCACGGGTAGTACCGGGTTGATCAAAAGCAATCACGCGCTCTTCGCCAATCAGTTTATTGATCAGCGTCGACTTACCCACATTAGGACGTCCAACGACAGCGATCTTCAGTGGCTTATCGGCACCCAGTATTTCTTGCTCATCATCTTCTTCGGGTACGCCCAACTCATCTAGCGCATCTTCAATTAAGCTACGTACACCTTCGCCATGGGCTGAAGAAATCGGCACGGGATCGCCCAGACCAAGCTCATGGAAGTCGGCTGTAACTACACCCGCCGACATGCCCTCCGTTTTATTTACCGCTAAAACAATTGGCCGACCAGTTTTGCGCAAGAAATCGGCAAACACGCGATCTTGAGGGGCTAAACCTAAACGGCCATCAACCAAAAAAATG
>CAIXDG010000141.1 GCA_903918115.1 uncultured beta proteobacterium | reverse complement strand
TCAGCTTATGTTGCTAGATTCAAGGGGGGAATTAGAAAAAAATAGGGGGTGCCGATACGTAAAATTACTTCCGAATCTTTTGATGCCATTTTAAGCGTGCTTGGCGATGATCCAGTCATACAAAACTCCGCACATTCGGGCGCAGAACCTGATCTAGCTGCACGCCAGCAAAATAAATCGGCTGGCCAAGCTGCACAAGCAGAAACTAATGGCAGCATTAACCTTCATCCGCCACCACTGCACCACGCTTTCATCAAACTAGCGCTGTGGATGCCGAGTTTATTGGGCTTTATATGTCTTGGTGCGCTAGCTTGGATAATCAGCGCACTCATTGCACTAGAGCAAAACATTTCTACCCAATTTGGCGCGCAGGACGCGAAAATAAATCTGCTGAGCCAAAGCCTGACAGAGCAAGAAGAAACTTTATTCAATTATCACGTTGAGTTCAGCGAACAGATTAACAATATCCATACCGCGCAACTTAGTGCAGCGTCGCGCAGTTCTAAATCTGCCAAAACTCCAATTCGCCCTGAAACCCTCGAACTCAACCGTAAAATGAAGATGGAAGAAGCTGCCTTAAGTCGCTGGCAATACTTAGGCATGAGTACAACAGCCCAAGGGGCTGTTGCTTTTTTTAATAATGGCGATAAAACAATCTCTTTAGTACTTCATGCTACGGTAATGGGTACATGGGTCTTAACTGAGATTGGGGTCGAGCAGGCCAAGCTGACTTCAGCTGCTGGACAGGTCATCACGCTTCAATTAAGACGACGCCCATGATTCTCAACCATAATTATTTCAGCTGCTATGCGCGGCCTGTTAGATTGCTATTTTTATTATGGGCGTCACACCTTGTGCAGGCTTATGCAGAGCCATCTTTACATAGGGCACTAAATAACTCACAGCACATTGCGCAAGCTGCTCAAGCAAAAACCATTAGCCTCTATTTTGCTAATATTGAAGTGAGTACATTACTCAAAGAATTAGCGCGTCTTGGACAAACGAATTTTTTAATTAGCGAATCGATCCAGGGGACGATTTCAGTTGATCTTCAGCAAATTCCCTGGAGTAGTGCGGTGCAATCCATCTTAGCTAGCAAGGGTTTGAGCATGCTAAGACATGGCGATATTTTCTGGATTGGTCCCTACGCCGAAATTAATGCCTTTCAAAAACACCGCCGCGAAGATGCGGCCTTACCCTTTGGAGGGGACCATGCACAGAGCCCGCAACAAATATTAATTGAGGCCAGAATTGTTGAGGCCGATGACCGCTTTGCTCGTGATCTTGGTGCGAAGCTGAGTTTTCTGGGTGAAGGGGCAAGCTCACATTTGCAACCTAAAATTAACTCGGGGTTTGATTTGACGGGCGGCGGCTTAAACGGCTTTAGCCCTGTTAGCGCTGCCGCTACTCTCTTAACAAAAAATGCTAGCGGTCTTCTGCAAGCTGAACTTTCTGCCTTAGAGGCTCAAGGCCAAGGTAAGGTCATTTCGAATCCCCGCATCATGACCTCAGATCAAGTCAAAGCAACCATTGAGCAAGGTACTGAATTACCTTATCAAGTTTCATCTCAAAACGGCAGTAAATTGCAATTTCGTAAAGCAAACCTGCGTCTAGAGGTAATCCCTAAAATTCATCCCGACGGAATGATTTCGATGTTGGTGAGCATTACTAAAGACACTGTCGGTATGAAAACTGAACAAGGCTATGCCATTGATACAAAAACGCTAAGCTCGGAAGTAACCGTAGAAAATGGCGGTACAGTCATTATTGGCGGAATTTATCAAACTATTGAGCGTGAAGACATCGTCAAAGTCCCGCTCCTTGGAGATATCCCCATTCTGGGCCATTTATTTAGGCATAGCGCCAAACTTCAGGATAAAAAAGAGTTGCTGGTTTTCCTCACCCCTACGGTCTTGAGCAAACCCTAATAAAATCAAGGTGTGAACACCTTACCAAACAATTCGAGCAATATTTTCTTAATCGGCCTCATGGGGGCTGGCAAGTCTACCGTGGGGAAATTATTAGCCCGCAAGCTAGGACGTCGCTTTATTGATAGCGACCAGGCGATTGAGGAGCGCTGCGGCGTCAAAATTCCCCTTATTTTCGAAATGGAAGGGGAGTCTGGGTTTCGCAAACGTGAAGCCCAAATGATTGCGGAACTTACCCAAGAACAGGACATTATTTTGGCTACCGGCGGGGGCTCGATTCTTGCCATTGAAAATAGGCAGGCCTTAAACTCACGCGGGGTCGTCATTTATTTGCACGCTAACCCGAATGAACTGTGGCATCGCACTAGAGGGGGTGAAGGTCGTCCCCTCTTACAAAAAGGTGACCCACGCCAAATTTTGACAACGCTGTATGCCGAACGCGACCCGCTTTATCGGAGTATTGCTGCACATATTATTGAAACTGGCAGGCCTAGCGTTAATCAATTAGTTCATACTTTGTTGATGCAACTAGAATTAGCCCCATGAATACACTTACAGTCGAACTAGGTCAGCGCAGTTATCCTATTGATATTGGCAGCGATTTAATCCACCAAGCTGCTCTCTTTCGTCCCCACCTAAGGGGTGAGGTAGTTTTTATTGTCACCAATTCAACCGTAGCGCCACTATATGCAGACGCGCTCAAAAAAACCCTTGAACAGCTAAAAAAACAAGTTCGTCTGATCGTTTTACCTGATGGCGAGTCTTACAAAGACTGGGCCCATTTACAAACCATTTTTGATGCGATGCTGCAAGGTGGAGCCGATCGCGATAGTGCCATCATTGCTCTTGGTGGAGGAGTTATTGGCGACATGGCCGGTTTTGCTGCAGCAAGCTTCATGCGTGGCATTCGCTTTATTCAAGTACCAACAACATTATTGGCTCAAGTTGATTCCTCGGTGGGTGGAAAAACGGGTATTAATCATCCGCTTGGTAAAAATATGATTGGCGCTTTTCATCAGCCCGTTGCCGTTATTGCCGATTTAAGTACCTTACAAACGTTACCTCCGCGCGAACTTTCAGCGGGCCTAGCAGAAGTGATTAAACATGGTGCGATGGCAGATATTCAGTTTCTTGCCTGGATTGAAAAAAATACGGCTGCCTTATTAGCCTGCGATCCCACTGCACTAACGCATGCAATACTGCGCTCTTGCGAAATTAAAGCCGCCATCGTTGCTGCTGATGAACGCGAAAGTAATGTTCGTGCAACCTTAAATTTTGGTCATACGTTTGGTCATGCAATTGAGGCTGGTCTTGGATTTGGCACATGGTTACATGGTGAAGCAGTTGGTTGTGGAATGGTGATGGCTGCTGATCTCTCAATGCGCCTAGGAAAAATTCAAGCGCCCGAGGTGCAACGCCTAAAGCAGCTGATTCAGGCTATGGGTCTGCCTACTGAGGCGCCAAAGCTTGGGCTTGAGCGCTACTTAGAATTAATGCAGTTAGATAAGAAAACTGCAGGCGGTCAAATTCGCTATGTGGTGCTAGACCCATTGGGCGCAGCCATTATTGAGGCCGCTCCTGAGGCTCTAGTTAAAGAAACTTTATTAGCGACTGGCGCCGCTTAGTTTTAATGCGGCCCTAAGACAACGGGTTGGCCAGCCTGCGCGCTAACAAATTGCGTTAAATCGCTCAATAATTCCCTACCCGTTTTATAGTCGACCCAAAGTGGGGATGCATACGTACCAGCCCAACGATAATGAAAACCACC
>CAIXDG010000140.1 GCA_903918115.1 uncultured beta proteobacterium | reverse complement strand
TATTCGGGGAATTGGGCGCTGGACCGCTGAAATGTTCCTGATTTTTAATATGGTTCGCCCTAATATCCTGCCTTTAGACGATGTTGGCCTAATTAAGGCTATTTCCCTCAATTACTTCAGTGGTGAGCCTGTTAGCCGACATGAGGCAAGGGAGGTGGCAGCGAACTGGGCCCCGTGGCGTACGGTTGCTACTTGGTATATGTGGAGAAGTATCGACCCCATCCCGGTTGAATATTAAAATCAGACTATGAAAACGACTTTCCTGGATTTCGAGCAGCAAATCGCCGAATTAGAAACAAAGATCGAAGAGCTGCGTTTTGTACAAGATGAATCATCGGTAGATATTTCCGATGAGATCAAAACGCTTTCTGAAAAAAGTCAGCAGCTCACGAAAGATGTTTATGCCAACCTAACACCATGGCAGGTATCTCAAGTTGCGCGCCATCCACAGCGACCTTACACCTTAGATTATGTTGGCGCACTATTTACCGACTTTCATGAACTGCATGGTGATCGCACCTTTGCTGATGATCAATCGATTATTGGGGGTTTAGCGCGCTTTGATAATCAACCTTGTATGGTGATTGGTCATCAAAAAGGCCGCGATACAAAAGAACGCGCACTACGCAACTTTGGTATGAGTCGCCCAGAGGGTTACCGTAAGGCAATGCGCCTAATGCGTCTGGCAGAAAAATTTGGCATCCCTGTATTTACTTTTGTTGATACTCCTGGAGCGTTTCCTGGAATCGACGCTGAAGAGCGCAATCAATCTGAAGCGATTGGCCGCAATCTTTATGTGCAGGCTGAATTAGAAGTCCCTATCATTGCAACAATTATTGGTGAAGGTGGTTCAGGTGGTGCGTTAGCGATTGCGATGGGTGATGTAGTCCTAATGTTGCAGAACTCTACGTATTCCGTGATCTCACCAGAAGGTTGCGCATCGATTTTGTGGAAGACTGCCGATAAAGCGGCTGAAGCGGCAGAGCAACTGGGTTTAACATCCCAGAGGCTCAAAGCTTTAGGCCTTATCGACAAGATTGTGGCTGAGCCAGTTGGCGGCGCACATCGAGACTACGACACCATGATGGCCAACATGCGTAAAGCACTCAATGAGTCACTCAAGACTTTTGATGGCATGAAAGTGGATGCGCTTCTTGAACGTCGTCATGAACGTCTAATGAGTTATGGCAAGTTCAAGGAAATCACAGCAAAGTCCTAAGTTAGGAAAACGGATTGCGGTTGCCCTTAGTGGCGGCCTCGATTCGGTTGTGCTGCTTGATACCGTTTGCAAAACGCAGACGAAAAATTCCCCCGCAGAAATTTTTGTATTTCATATTCATCATGGCCTGCAAAAGCAAGCTGACGAATGGTTAGTCTTTTGCGAGAAACTGGCTAAAAAATATAAAGCACATTTTGATTTTCGACTCCTGCATTTAACGGGTGTAGAGCAAGGCAATATCGAAGCTAGGGCAAGAGCGGGACGCTATGAGGCTCTCACAGACCTTTGTATTGAATATGGCATTGACGACTTACTCCTGGCGCATCACCAAAATGATCAGGCGGAAACTGTGCTTTTACAACTCCTGCGGGGTGCAGGGGTTGCAGGTGCAGCAGGTATGCCCAGTAACAGAGAGCTTCATATCAAAGAAGGCAAGATCACTCTCTGGCGACCATTACTTAATCAAAGTCGAAAAGATCTCGAGGCTTATGCCAAAAAACATCGGCTCAAGTGGATCGAGGATCCGAGTAATCTAGATCCAAGATACCGCCGCAATGCTATTCGTAAAACCATCATCCCGGCTCTAGAGAAGATTCAACCTGAGGCGATTGCTAATCTTGCGCGCAGTGCAGGCTTACTAGGAGAGGCGCAAACTCTGCTGGATCGATTGGCAATCCAAGATGGGAGAGCCATTCTTCTGAAAGATGAAATTCAGGTAAAGAAACTGCAAGAGTTGGCAAAGAAAGATTTTCCTGCTGCCAATAATGTCTTGAGATATTGGTTAAAAGTAAATGGGCTAGCAATGCCATCACAAGAACGTCTTACTTCATGGTGGCGTGATCTTGAGTCTGTAAAAGCGGGGGCGCAGCTGGAGTGGGCGCATGATGAGAAAACTATTCGGCTTTGGCGGGGCATTTTGCAAATTGAACAAAT
>CAIXDG010000139.1 GCA_903918115.1 uncultured beta proteobacterium | reverse complement strand
GCTTTGCGCAAACTGCAGCTACGTCTATCCCAAGTCAAGGTGAGCCAAAAGTTGCCGTCGTTTTAAATTCGGGTGATGCCATTGTTAGCTTAGTAGACATGAAATTGCGCGAAGTTATTAAAACCATGCCGATCGGGAAAGAGCCGCATCATTTAATGATGGCGCCTGATCAAAAAACCCTGTTAGTGGCCAATGCGGTAGGCAATGACATTGCGGTTTTAAATGCAATATCAGGTGAGGTAAAAGGACGCATTCCAAAAATAATTGATCCTTATCAAATTGCTTACTCACCAAATTCAAAATGGTTTGTAGTGAATGGTAATCGCTTAAATCGGGTGGATATCTATTCTGCACAAGGCAGTGACTTTACTTTGGCAAAGTCGATTACCTTAGCTAAAACCCCCAGTCATATTGCCTTTACTGCGGATAGCAAAATTGCCTTTATTACCTTACAAGACTCCGCAGAATTGGTGGCAATTGATTTAGCCAGTCAAACAGTTTTATGGCGAATGCCTACGGGTCCAACGCCTGCTGGTTTATGGATGACACCAGGCGATCAGTATTTATTGGTAGGCATTACTGGTGCAGATTATGTGGAAGTAATTGATTGGCGCACTCGCCAAGCAATTAAGCGCATCCCAACCGGCAAGGGCGCGCATAACTTTAGGCCTCAAGGTGATCGCAAACATGTCTTTGTGACCAATCGGGTTGCCTCCACGATTAGCTTAATCGATATGCAGACCTTAAGTAAAGTTGGCGAAATTACTGGTCTGCCTGCTGGTCCAGACGATATGGAAATTACTCCCGATGGAAAAAATTTATGGGTTACTTTTCGTTTTGCAAAAAAAGTGGGCATCATTGACATTCCAAGTATGAAATTAGCCACAGTTATTCCAGTGGGCAAATCGCCACATGGTGTTTTCTTTTATCCGCGAGCTTCTTGGGAGTAGCGTTTGCGTAGGCTTATTATCTGGCTGCCGATGTTATTTTGCCTTTTTGGTTTAGTGCAAGCGCAAACTACACCCAGGCCAATTTGTAATAAAACTGTCTACCTTACCTTTGATACTGGCAATATGGCAATGGCTGAAACCATTGCAGCCATCCTGAGCAGACAGCAAGTGCGGGCAACTTTTTTTCTAGCCAATGAAAAAACTAGCCGCGGCGATTATGCTTTAGACGAGAGCTGGCGTTCTTATTGGCAAAAATTAGCGCAAGCGGGCCATCATTTTGGGAGTCACACTTTTGATCATCTTTATTTTCAAGGCGATGGCAAAGCTGGTCTTGTCCGTCTAAAGCCACAATTTGGTGCTGAAGCTGGCATAGGCAAATGGTATGACGCCCCAACATTTTGCACTGAGTTAAAGCGGGTGAAAAGCCGCTTTCATGCCTTAACTAGTCAGCAATTAGAGCCCATTTGGCGTGCTCCTGGCGGCAGAACTTCACCCCGTTTAATTGCCTTTGGTGAGGAGTGTGGTTTTCAGCATATAGGCTGGGCAAGGGCGGGGTTTTTGGGTGATGAGCTTGATTCTGGGCGTTTCCCTAATGCTTTACTGCTAGCAGAAGCTAGTAAGAATATTCAAGATGGGGATATTGCCATGGCCCATTTAGGTATTTGGTCACGTAAAGACGCCTGGGCGCCTGCAGTTTTAGAGCCCTTGATTGATAATTTAAAGCAGCGGGGGTTTTGTTTTGCTACCTTGCCTGTAGTTGTTGAAAAACCAGTTACCACCCAACATTAGGCTTAATGACAAGCATGTTCGATTTTTTAACCCAGCAATATAGCCAAGCACAAGAGGCTTTGTTTCATTATGTGCTTGAGCCATTGCTGTATCAGTTTGGTCTAATGCATTGGGCGGAGGACGCATTTGATGGTAGCGAGTGGCTCTTGTTGGGACTGCTGCAAATTTTCCTGATCGCGTTTGGTTTGCGCCTGTGGGAGAAATTGAATCCTGCTGAATTACAAGTGCGTCATGCAAAGAGTATGGCGGCGGATGTGTTCTATACTTTTTTTCATCGCTTAGGCTTATTTCACGCGATTATTTTTATTGTTTTTGCCGATTTCTTTTTTCAATTTGAAGGGCAACTACATGATTGGCGCTTTGAGCGCTTGAATGTCGAAAATTGGTGGCCAGGCGTTACTTCAATTCCTTGGGTTAGCTTTCTCATTTATTTAATCATCTTAGATTTTATTGACTATTGCTATCACCGCGCTGCACATCGCTTTCAGTGGTGGTGGCAGTTACATGCCTTACATCATAGCCAAACTACCATGACAGCATGGTCCGATAATCGCAACCATTTTATAGATGATGTAATGCGGGCGCTGGTCTTTGCGTTTTGCGCTTTAATCATTGGTGTCAGTCCTGGCCAATTTATTTTATTAGTGGTTATCAGTCAATTTGTGCAAAGCTGGCAGCATGCTAATGTAAAAGTGCATCTAGGTTGGGCCAAATATGTATTGGTATCGCCTATTTTTCATCGACGCCATCATGCTATTCGTCTGGGCTATGAGGCCAGTAATCAACCGGGAGTATTAGGTGGGTGTAATTTTGGTGTTTTATTCCCTTGGTGGGATATGATTTTTAAAACAGCAAATTTTGATCGGCAAATCCACCCAACTGGTGTCGAACATTTGCAATTATCAAACAGCATTCTGCAGCACCAATGGCAGAGCTTAAAGGCGGCTTGGCAGACTTTTTTTAAGCGCACTCATTCGCTTTAAAGCCTCCATACAAATTGATAGGGGATAGAAATGGTTGGTTTTAGTGGCGTCATTCGTGCTTTAGGCTTGGCCCTAGTGGGGTCGATGCATCCCCGGATGTTATGGCTAAGCTTCAGACCATTTTTAATCGTGGCAGTTTTTTGGGGTGTATTGCTATGGTTAATTTGGTCGCCGGCGCTAGATTATTTACGGATTTTTTTAAGCGCTTCAATTTTTACTAGCTGGATCGAGCACGCTTTAGCATGGCTTGGAATTGAAGGCTCTCAAACTTGGTTGGCGCCATTATTTTTTGTCATTCTTTTAATGCCAATTTCCGCAATTAGTCTGTTACTGGTGATTGCTTTTACTACCGTTCCAGCCATTGTGAATAGCGTGGCCGAACAAGCAACTTATGTCAAATTAGCAGTGCCTGTTAGCGCTCATTTATTTGGCGGTTTTTTTGGTGGCTTAGCCTATACGCTTTGGTCCAGTTTAATTTGTTTAGTTTTGGTTTTTCTAACTTTACCCATTTGGTGGATACCGCCGTTGTTCGCGATTTTGCCGCCCTTACTATGGGGATGGTTAACAATGCGCTTAATGACGTACGATGTTTTAGCGAAGCATGCTACGGCTGCCGAACGCAATGCCTTGTTGGAAAAATATCGCTGGTCTTTATTAACCATGGGTATTTTGGCGGGCTTGCTGGGCGTTGTGCCTAGTTTCTTTTGGGCCACCTCGGTACTTGCCTTGGTCTTATTTCCTTTTGTTTCGTTTGTGGCACTGTGGGTCTACTCGATCATTTTTGTTTTTGCCGCTCTGTGGTTTACCCATTTTTTATTGCACGCCTTAATCGAACTGCGGAGTACCAGCGATGTTGAAGTGATTGATCATGACCCAAGGCGTGGATAATTGCACATATGTCAGCAATTAATCCAACCCATTCTGCTCAGGATCAGAGCCCAGAGGGACTGAAGCCTCTTGTAGCTGAGCCGGAAGCGACTCGACGTTTTGGTTTGCTCGTTATAGGCGATGAAATTTTGTCGGGTCGCAGAAGTGATAAACACCTTGCCAAGCTGATTGAGTTACTTGGTGAGCGGGGCTTAAGCCTATCTTGGGCGCGTTATGTTGCTGATGATCCTGAGCAAATTATTCAAACGCTAAAAGATACCTTCGCAAGTGGTGATGTGGTTTTTAGTACCGGCGGTATCGGCGCGACCCCAGACGACCATACGCGCGCTTGTGCAGCCAAAGCCTTGGGGCTGGGTCTAGCCCTGCATCCGGAGGCCAAAGTGTTAATTGCTGCCCGGATTCAGGCGACGGCCGAAGGCGCTCCAGTAAAGGCTGACTTGAATACGCCTGAAAATCAACACCGTTTCAAAATGGGTGAATTTCCGCTGGGCTGTGAAATCATCCCTAATCCATATAACCAAATTCCCGGTTTTCGGCTTCATGAACATCATTTCTTGCCCGGCTTTCCGGTAATGGCAGCGCCGATGATGGCCTGGTGCCTAGATCAGCACTATGCGCATTTATTGCATCGCAGTCATTGGGCTGAGAAAAGTTTTATTGTGCCAAGCGGCATTGAGTCAACACTAACTCCGTTAATGGAGCAAATTGAGCAAGACTTTGCGGGCGTCAAGGTATTCAGTTTGCCTTCAGTTGGAGATCCGCTACGCAGCGGTATTTTTGCTAAACGCCATATTGAATTAGGCGTCAAGGGGGATCAAGGCGCCTTAGACCCGGCGTGGCTTGCTTTGCGCCAAGGAACCAGCGCTTTGGGTTATGAAATTTACGATTTTCCGGCCCCATCTGCCTAATTTAAGCTTGCGAGCATTAAATTCAGAGCCTTTCATTTTATGCACTACTTTAGTGCAAGATTGGGAATATTAGCCAATTAGCGGTTTTTTTTGGCACTCTAATAGTGCAATAATAGTACGTTCAACACCATGGTTTCAGTAAATTAGCCTTATCGGTATTGACTTTTGATTTCTGAACACAGGAAGAGTGGTTGAGTTACAGCCTGGAGCTTGTTTGATCCAGTATTTTTTATTAGAGGAGATTTGCATGACGAAGACCGTCGCAGATGTGATGAAGTTAGTAAAAGAGAAAGAGTGTACTTTTGTCGATTTTCGTTTTGTCGATACCAAAGGCAAAGAACAGCATACGACTGTGCCAATTTCAGCTTTTAATGAAGATAAGTTTGAGAGTGGTCATGCATTTGACGGCTCTTCAATTGCCGGTTGGAAGGGCATAGAAGCATCAGACATGTTGCTGATGCCTGATCCAACTGCTTGCTACATTGACCCCTTTTATGAAGAGTCAACCCTAGTGATTACGTGCGACGTAATCGAGCCATCGGATGGCAAGGGATATGACCGCGACCCAAGGTCAATTGCGAAGCGCGCTGAAGATTATTTAAAGAGTACCGGTCTTGGTGATACTGCTTACTTTGGACCCGAACCCGAATTTTTTGTCTTTGATGGCATTCGTTGGGGCTCAGATATGCAGGGCTGTTTTGTCAAAATTGAATCGGAAGAGGCTCCATGGTCTTCAGGTGCTGAGTTTGAAGGTGGCAATACAGGTCATCGTCCAGGTAAAAAAGGCGGTTACTTCCCAGTATCTCCAGTGGATACCTTTCAAGATATGCGCTCGGAAATGTGTTTAATTTTAGAAAACTACATGGGCATTCCAGTTGAAGTACATCACCATGAAGTTGCTGGGCAAGGTCAATCTGAATTAGGTACGAAGTTCAGCACCTTAACGCAACGTGCAGACTGGACTATTTGGCAAAAGTACGTAGTTCAAAACGTGGCCCATTCTTATGGCAAAACGGCTACTTTTATGCCTAAGCCAGTTGTTGGCGATAACGGCTCAGGTATGCACGTGCACCAATCAGTCTGGAAAAACGGTGAAAACTTATTTGCTGGCAACGGTTATGCAGGGCTTTCAGAATTTGCTTTGTACTACATTGGCGGCATTATTAAACACGCGCGTGCGTTAAATGCAATTACCAATCCCGGCACTAATTCCTATAAGCGTTTGGTACCTGGTTTTGAGGCTCCCGTGAAGTTGGCTTACTCGGCGCGTAATCGTTCAGCATCGATTCGCATTCCGCACGTAGCTAATCCAAAAGGGCGTCGCATTGAGACGCGCTTTCCCGATCCATTAGCTAACCCCTATTTAGCTTTTTCAGCTTTACTGATGGCAGGTTTGGATGGCGTGCAAAACAAAATTCATCCAGGCGAAGCTGCGGATAAAAATTTATATGATTTGCCACCAGAAGAAGATGCAAAGATTCCAACTGTTTGCCATAGCCTTGATCAGGCCTTGGAATGTCTGGATAAAGATCGTGAATTTTTAACCCGCGGTGGGGTATTTACAAATTCGATGCTCGATGCTTACATTAGCTTGAAGATGGAGGAAGTCACTAAGTTTAGGATGACTACTCATCCGATTGAATTTGAAATGTATTACTCGCTGTAATTTGTTTTTAAGAAGGAAAGATTAAAGGAAACAGCTTGAGCGCAAGTTTATTGCGCAATCCTTTCAAAGGGGCAGCTGCGGCTGCCCCTTTTGTTCCGGGATTGCTCGAACATTTACCCAATGCTTTGGTGGTTTTTACTATGCCAACATATCAGTTGGTTTATGTAAATCCTGCTGCAGAAGCTGCGCTTGATCTCTCGCGAAAATCTTTATTAGGACATTCTCTTTTGGATTTGTTTGGGAATAATGAGGCCTTAGTGCATATGATTACAGAAGTTGCAGAAGGCCGTGTAGCTGCTCAGCGCCAAGAGTTGGTCTTTGAATCTATGCCTAGTCGTATCCATCAAGAATCGATGCCGGCACATGTAGTGGTGGCGATGCTTGAAGAGCCAAACTTAATGATGATGGACTGGTTTCCAATTGATCAGCAGTTACGCAGTGAGCGTGATGAAAGGGTGACCCAACAGGTTGAGGCTAATAAAGAATTGATGCGTAATTTAGCGCATGAAATTAAAAACCCATTGGGCGGTATTCGTGGCGCTGCGCAGTTATTGGAATTTGAATTACCAGATAAAAATTTACGTGAATATACTCAAGTGATTGTCAAAGAATCTGATCGTTTGCAAACCTTAGTGGACCGTTTACTTGCACCCCACCGCAAAGCCCATGCGATGGAAACGTTTAATGTGCATGAAGCTTTAGAGCGGGTACGGAGCTTGGTATTAGCTGAATTTCCCCACGGCTTAAGCATTATGCGGAATTATGATACGAGTTTGCCAGATGTCATGGGTGATCAGGAGCAATTGATTCAAGCAGTGCTGAACATTGTGCATAACGCTGCACAGGTATTGCAAGATCAAATGAAACTCGGTACCGCCAAAATTGAATTAAAAACGCGCATTGCGCGTTCGGTCACGATTGCGAAGCAGCGTTATAAGATGGCCTTTGATCTGCACGTCATTGATAACGGCCCAGGGATACCGGATGAGATTCGCGAACGTATTTTTTTCCCTTTAGTTTCTGGTCGAGAGGGTGGTAGTGGTTTAGGGCTGACATTGGCCCAAACGTTTGTACAGCAGCACCAAGGCTTTATTGCGTGTGAAAGCCGGCCCGGTTTAACGGTTTTCCATATTCAAATTCCGTATCGCAAACAGGAGATGACAGAATGATAAAACCCGTTTGGATCGTGGATGATGATCAGTCAATTCGTTGGGTCTTAGAAAAGGCGCTGACGCGTGAAAATATTCCCCATCGTACGTTTACTAATCCCAATGACGTTTTAGATGCTTTGGAAAAAGAAACGCCTGAGGTTTTAATATCTGACATTCGGATGCCACGGGGTAATGGCTTAGATTTGTTGCAACAAGTAAAAATGACTAATCCCCATTTACCGGTGATTATTATGACGGCGTATTCTGACCTAGATTCAGCGGTATCCTCATTTCAAGGAGGTGCGTTTGAATATCTGACGAAACCGTTTGACATTCAAAAGGCGGTGGAATTAATTCAGCGTGCATGTAGTGAGGGTGCTCGGAATAAGGCTGGATCTAAAGATCATGCCAGTTGGCGTAAAGACACCCCAGAAATTATTGGGCAAGCTCCAGCGATGCAAGAAATCTTTCGCGCCATTGGACGTTTGGCACAATCCCACGCGACAGTGTTAATTACCGGTGAATCGGGGACTGGCAAAGAACTGATTGCGCAGGCACTATACAAGCATAGCGCCCGCTCAAAAGGCCCCTTTGTGGCTTTAAATACCACGGCAATTCCGCAAGATTTATTAGAGGCCGAACTATTTGGTAATGAACGTGCGCAGTTTGGAAATACGAAGGGCCTGAAACGTGGCGCCTTAGATCATGCCGAAGGTGGCACCTTATTTCTCGATGAAATTGGGGAACTTCCGTTTGAATTGCAGACCCGTTTGTTGCGCGTACTTACCGATGGGCATTTCTACAGGGCTGAGGGAACAGAATCTATCCGCGCGAATGTCAGGGTCATCGTTGCGACCCATCATAACCTAGAGAGTCGCGTTTCAGCTGGCTTATTCCGTGAAGATTTATTGCATCGTTTAAATGTGATTCAGTTACGTTTACCCGCACTACGAGAACGTGCAGAAGATATTCCCGCCTTAGCGCGTCACTTTATGCTGGCTTGCGCTGTTAGCCTTAATGTAGAACCTAAGCAGCTTTCAGATGAAGCCCTCAAAGCAATGAGTCTGATGCCGTTTCCTGGAAACGTACGGCAATTAGAAAATTTGTGTCATTGGTTAACGGTAATGTCACCTGCTAATATTATTGGCTTAAGTGATTTGCCAGTCGGTGCGCAAGGTGATTCTCTTCCTTCTGCCCCAGTTGATATTGAGACGGCAACGATAGTGAGCACTGGTCAGCGCACTAATCGTGATGAATGGGATGCTGCCTTAGGGCGTTTAGCGGTGAAGATGTTACAAGATGGCGATAAGGGCGTATTCGACGCCTTAACCTTGCGCTTTGAGAAGGCAGTTTTGAAAGCTGCTTTAGAAGTAACTCGGGGTCGGCGAGTTGAAGCTGCACAACGTCTGGGAATTGGGCGTAATACGATTACCCGTAAACTGCAAGAATTGGATTTGAATGATTAGAATTGCCGCTTGGAATGTCAATTCCTTAAAGGTGCGCTTGCCCCAGGTCATCCGCTGGTTACAAGAGCAGAATCAAGCCAAGACACCGATAGATGCATTATGTTTACAAGAATTAAAACTCACTGATGATAAATATCCCCATGCAGATCTTGAGGCGGCAGGCTATTTAAGTTTAGTAGCAGGCCAAAAAACGTATAACGGGGTTGCAATCTTGGTGCGTCGTGATGCATTAGCGCCCATTGCCAGCAATTTTGAAACCACTTTTTTAAAAGCGACCCGTAATATTCCGGGTAATACCGATGAGCAACAGCGCATCCTCGCTGCTACGGTTTGTTTTAAGGGAGTTGCACCGCTACGCTTAATTTCAGCCTACTTTCCTAATGGACAGGCTCCAGGTAGCGAGAAATTTACTTATAAATTAGCCTGGCTGAATGCATTAGCGGGGTGGCTGTCTGAAGAATTACAACAGTTTGAGCGATTGGCTTTATTAGGTGACTTTAATATTGCGCCCAGTGATATTGATGTCCATGATCCTCAAGCTTGGATTGGTCAAAATTTAGTTTCTGTAGAAGAGCGGACGGCATTTCAAGGCTTAATCCAATTGGGATTAGTAGATTCATTTCGCTTATTTGAGCAAGCGCCTAAAGCATTTAGCTGGTGGGATTACCGTATGATGGGTTTTCGACGTAATGCCGGCATGCGCATTGATCATATTTTGTTAAGTCAGCAATTAAAGGGTTTGTGTCGGGCGAGTTGGATCGATAAAATTCCGCGTACATGGGAGCAACCCTCCGACCACGCACCAGTAGTAGCAGAAATTGCAGCTAGCTAATTTCTATTGCTTTGGTTGACCTTAAACTGCTGTCGTTAAGCCGCCATGTCGAAGTAATGCATCGATACTCGGATCGCGACCACGAAATGCTTTGAATGATTCGGCTGCGGGGCGACTGCCACCAACAGCTAAGATCTCCTGCCGATATAGGGCACCAATTGCGGTATCGAGCACACTCCCGCTTACTTTAGCGGCATCTTCAAAGGCTGAATATACGTCGGCGGACAAGACTTCAGCCCACTTATAACTGTAATAGCCAGCCGCATAGCCGCCAGCAAATATATGACTAAAACTATTAGGCCAGCGCGAGATGGGTGCCTGGGGGAGGACATTTAATTGCTGATTAATCTCTGCAGCAAGCTGAATAATTGCCGAATGGTTAGCATCTTTGGCGTCAAAATTTGCATGTAAGTACCAATCGGTGAGCGAAAGCACAATTTGGCGCAAGGTGCCTAAACCATTGTGATAATTTTTTGCTGCTAACATTTTGTCGAATAATGGCTTAGGTAAGGGCGCTTTGGTATCAATATGGGCGGTCATATTTTTCACTACGTCCCACTCCCAACAAAAGTTTTCCATCAATTGGCTAGGCAACTCTACGGCATCCCACTCGACGCCATTAATTCCAGATACGCCAAGCGCACCAACCTGAGTGAGCAAGTGATGCATCCCGTGGCCGCTTTCATGAAATAAAGTGATGACATCATCATGTGTAATAGTGGGTTCCTGTTTCACCCCATTAATCTCGATGGGTGGAGGGAAGTTACAGACCAAGTAGGCTACTGGAATTTGAATACTGCCATCAGGTAATTCACGGCGCCCCCGCGCATCATCCATCCACGCACCACCGCGTTTGCCCGAGCGGGAATAGGGATCTAGATAAAAATAAGCGATGATCTGGCCATCTTTTTGATTGACAGCAAAGGACTGTACGTCGGCATGCCATGTGGGTAAATTTGCTGGCAGTATTTGCACGGCAAATAAAGTTTGAATCAGCCCAAACAAGCCATCGAGTACTTTGGGTAAAGGAAAATATTGCTTCACTTCATTTTCGGAAAAAGCATAGCGCGCTTGCTTCAGTTTTTCTGAGGCAAAGGGGATGTCCCAAGGCTGTAAGCCCTCTTTGCCATCGTTACCAAGATTTAATTCGCGTTTAGCAAAATCTTGCAACTCATCCCAATCGGTTTGGGCAAATGGTTTAGCGCGCCTTGCAATGTCCTTTAAAAAATTTTCAACTTCGCTAACACTACCTGCCATTTTGGCAGCTAAGCTGAGAGCCGCATAATTTTCATAACCCAAGAGCTGTGCTTCTTCATGGCGTAAGCGCAATTGCAGCAACATATTTTCGGTATTATCCCAAGCTAGTTGCCCATGACCATATTGCGGGCCTAGCTCTGAAGCTCGAGTTAAATAAGCCTCACAGAGTAATCGCCGTAGTGCCCGATTTTCAGCATACTGTTGCACGGGGTAATAAGAAGGAAAGTGCAAGGTAAAGACCCAGCCTGTTAGCCCTCTTTGTTTCGCTTGATCGGCAGCAGCGGCGAGCGCATCGGCAGGAATGCCATGTAATTCTTGTTGATCAATGACGTGATGAAAAAAACCATCGGTGGCATCGAGCACATGATCAGAAAATGCCTTACCTAATTGCGCCTGCTCATCTTGAATGGCGGCAAAGCGTGGCTTTATCGCGGCCGCTAGTTCAGCACCCCCCAAACGAAAATCACGGAGCGAATTTTCTAAGACTTTTTGTTGCGCTGGTTGTAGCTCTTTGAAAGCAGGGCTTTGTTGTAGCACTTTAAAACGTTCATACAGGGCAAGATTTTGGCCGAGGTCGCTAAAAAACGCTGTGACTTGGGGCAGCATCGCACCATAAGCTGCACGCAAAGCGGGGGTATCGGCCACGCTATTCAGGTGGCTGACGACGCCCCATGACCGGCTTAAGGCCTCTGTAGCATCTTCAAGCGGTTCAATTAAGTTATTCCAACTGAGCTGCGTATTTGGGGTGCAACTGTAATCAAGTGCGCTTTGCACTGCTGCTTCAGCCTCTTGTAAAAGTAAGGCGATAGCAGGCTCAATATCAGCTGGCTTTATCGCTGGATAATTCGGAATGCCGCGGCCAAAGTTCAGCAAGGGGTTGCTGCTGAGGGCATTACTACTTAAATTGCTGACGGCTTCCAAAAATAGACTTTCCTTTAAGCGTATTTAACAGCTTTTTCGGCTGCTTCAAGGGTGTTCATTAAGAGCATCGTGATGGTCATTGGACCAACACCGCCGGGTACGGGGGTAATCCAACCTGCAACGTATTTCGCTGAATCAAAATCAACATCGCCACATAATTTTCCGTCTGGTAAGCGGTTGATGCCCACATCGATAACGACTGCGCCCGGTTTAATCATTGCGCCAGTAATCATTTTAGGTTTGCCGGTAGCAACTACCAGCACATCAGCATCTTTAGTATGGTGCGCCAAGTCGCGGGTTTTACTATTACAAATCGTAACGGTAGCACCTGCTTGTAGCAATAACATCGCCATGGGTTTGCCTACAATATTCGATGCGCCAACCACAACGGCTTTTGCACCACGCAGCGGGTATTCAATACTTTCTAACATCTTCATGCAGCCATAAGGGGTGCAGGGGATGAATTCAGGCGCACCCACCATTAAGGCGCCAGCATTAGCAACGTGAAAACCATCCACGTCTTTTTGCGGGGCGATCGCTTCGAGAACGCGTTTCGAATCGATATGCTCTGGTAACGGCAGCTGTACCAAAATACCCTGAATTGATGGATCGGCATTTAAGGTTGCAATACGCGCGAGTAATTCTTCCTCAGACAATTCGGCTGCATAGCGCTCTAAAATGGAATGAAAACCCGCTTCTTCACAAGCCTTCACTTTATTTCTTACGTAAACTTGGCTGGCTGCATTTTCGCCTACTAAAATAACTGCTAAGCCAGGGCGTAAGCCTTTGGCTGTAACAATGGCTGCACGGGCCGTAATTTCAGTGCGTAGCTTTTTTGATAAGACATTTCCATCGATTAACTGGGCTGGCATATTGAACTCTTTGGTTGAGGGGAAATAATCAAACCAGTTTACCAGTATTTATCGGTTGATCAACTTCCCTGAGACTCGGATAAAGCGAGACGCAGAAGGTCAGCCACTGTGCTGACATTTAATTTTTCCATAATATTGGCCCGGTGGGCTTCGACTGTTTTAATGGAAATACTTAGGTCATCGGCAATTTGTTTATTGAGGCGCCCCGAAACAATTCTTTCCAGCACTTGGCGCTCACGGCCAGTCAGTTTGCCTAGAAGGCCTTGGGTTACCTTGCGGTTGCTGGCTAAAGAGTAATCGGCCCGCGCTTTCATCAGCATGCGTTCAACTAAATTGCAGAGCTCATTTTCTTTAAATGGCTTTTCAATAAAATCAACTGCGCCCCGTTTCATGGTGGAAACTGCCATCGAAACATCGCCATGGCCAGTAATGAAGGAGACTGGCATGGGTAAATTTTCTGCAATCAGTCGTTCTTGTAATTCAAGCCCTGACATGCCGGGCATGCGCACATCAAGAATGACACAGGAAATAGTGGATTTATCGGTATTTTGCAAGGATTGTAAAAAGCGTTCAGCGCTCGCGTGACAGCGCACGGTATAGCCGTTGCTTTCTAATAGCCAAGTGAGCGAATCACGCACTGCCTCATCGTCATCAACGACGTAAACGACCTCAACTTGGGTAGTTTTCGGGGTGTTGCTTTGGATCATCTTGGTTCTCGCTTAAATTCTCAGATATCTCTAAGGGTAATAGGATTGTAAAGGTGCAGCCAGAAATACGGGCATGTTCCGCACCCAGCTGATTTTTAGCCCAAAGCCGGCCATGGTGAGACTCGATGATTGAGCGGCAAATATTGAGTCCCATGCCCATTCCATCATCCTTCGTGCTAAAAAAGGGCTCAAACATCCGTTGAATCACGGAATCTGCAATTCCAGACCCCGCATCTGTGACTTGAATCCGCATCGCGGTGGGGTAGGAACTGATATCTAAATCTGCAGTTATTTTTACCGGTGGCGCTGACCAGCGTGAGGGTAAAGGGTATGCGTCGCGCAAACTATCTAAGGCATTTTTCAAGAGGTTCACTAAGACCTGCTCAATTAAGACAGGATCGAGATCGATGCGCGGCAAATTGGGCATCACCTCAGCCACGATCGAAAACCGATGGCGATTCGCTTCAATTTCTAAAAGATCAACCGCATTAGTAATAATTTCTGCAATATCGCAGGTTTTTCTTTGCGGCTCACTGCGTTTTACAAAGTCGCGAATACGTTGAATGATGGTGCCAGCACGTAAAG
>CAIXDG010000138.1 GCA_903918115.1 uncultured beta proteobacterium | reverse complement strand
TCTGCCGGTAAAACGAGTGATATTTCGGTGAATTTGGCCGAAAATGCCAGTCTAAGCTTGGAAAAGCCGCCCCCACCGCCAGCCCCTAAAAAGGTGAGCAAGCAAAGTAAGTCGGCTGCTAAAGCAAGCCCAAAGGATGCTACTAAGCGTAAATCCCCATCGACAGAGCCAGTAAAATCTGCGAAAAATACGCTTACTAAGCCATTAGCTGCAACTACTAATAGTGGCAAGGCGGTGGTCAAAAACTAACTTGATGGGGTTAAATATCTTATGGTGAAGGCAGCCAAGCAAAACGCTTCTTATAAAACTGTACATGCAGCTTCAATTGCCGACCCAATTGAATTTTGGCGTGAACAGGCTAAGCTAATACACTGGGAAAAGCCGTTTAATCAGGTATTGGATTATTCTAATCCGCCCTTTAGTAAATGGTTTGCGGGTGGCTTAACCAATCTTTGTTACAACGCAGTCGATCGCCATTTAGCGGAACGTGGTGAGCAAATTGCCTTAGTCGCGGTCTCCACCGAAACCAACCAAGAAAAAACCTACACCTTTCGGGAGTTGCATGCGGAGGTGAACCGGATGGCAGCAATTTTAAAAACCAACGGGGTTAATAAAGGCGACCGCGTTTTAATTTATATGCCGATGATTGCCGAGGCCTGTTTTGCTATGCTGGCTTGCGCGCGAATAGGGGCAATTCATTCGGTCGTATTTGGTGGCTTTGCTTCGCATAGCTTGGCAGCGCGTATTGATGATGCACAGCCCAAAATGATTATTTCGGCTGAGGCTGGTATGCGCATGGGTAAAGGCGTTCCTTATAAACCGTTATTAGATGAAGCGATTGCTTTAGCTGAATTTAAGCCAACGAAGGTATTGATTGTGAATCGGGGCTTGACTCCCTTTACCTCAGTAGCTGAGCGAGATTTGGATTACGCAGCCGAGCGGGAAAAAAATATCGCTGCTCAAGTTGCTGTGGAATGGGTTGACGCCACCCATCCTTCTTATATTTTGTATACCTCTGGCACTACGGGTAAACCAAAAGGTGTGCAGCGCGATACGGGCGGGTATGCAGTTGCACTGACTGCGAGCATGCAGCATATTTTCTGTGGCAAGCCAGGCGAGACGATGTTTACAACTTCCGACATTGGTTGGGTAGTGGGGCATAGCTACATTATTTACGCGCCGCTGTTAAACGGCATGGCAACCATCATGTATGAAGGTACGCCACTTCGGCCCGATGCAGGAATTTGGTGGAGTTTAGTCGAAAAATATAAAGTCTCTGTGATGTTTTCAGCACCAACGGCAGTGCGCGTACTAAAGAAACAGGACCCGAGTTTTTTAACTAAATATGATTTGTCGAGCTTGCGTTATTTATTTTTGGCTGGTGAGCCTCTAGACGAACCTACTGCAAACTGGATTCATGAGGCGATTAATAAGCCGGTAGTAGATAACTACTGGCAAACGGAAACTGGTTGGCCTATTTTAGCGATCCAAAGTGGGGTGGAGTCCATGCCCCATAAATTTGGTTCGCCTGGTTTACCTTCATTCGGCTACAACATGAAATTGCTGGATGATGCTACTGGCGCTGAATTGGGTGCGGATGCGAAAGGGGTGATTGCCATTGAG
>CAIXDG010000137.1 GCA_903918115.1 uncultured beta proteobacterium | reverse complement strand
TATCGAACACAATGGCTTGCGCTGGGTTGATTTAAAGCCAAAAGCAAAAAAAAGTGGCGCACCTGGCAATACCGATTTGGCTTACACTAAAATTTCTGTAGGCATGAAGGGCGGTTTACCAAGCGCTTTAGAATTGCTTGATGGCCTGGGCAATGTTGTACTAGTGAGTTTTAGTCAATATCAATTAAATGTAAACTTCGCACCGAGTCGGTTTAGTTTTAATCCGCCGCCTGGAACTGAAATAGTGAAATTAAAGTAAACCCATGATTGATCCCCAACTTTTACGTAAAGATATCGAGAGCGTTAGAGCGCGCCTCTTAAGCCGCAAGTTTGAACTTGATGTGGCGCAATTTACCCTCTTAGAGAATGAGCGTAAGAAATTACAAACTCGCACTGAAGATTTACAGGCTAAGCGCAATCAATTGGCTAAAGCCATTGGCATGAAAAAAGGGAAGGGTGAAGATGCTAGCGCTGAAATGAATGAGGCGACGCAAATTAATATCGCTATGGAAATGGGCGCTGCACGTCTCGCTGTGGTGCAAACAGAGCTAAACGATTTTTTAATGGGCATCCCTAACTTACCCGATGAATCAGTACCTCTCGGTAAGGATGAAACTGACAATCAAGAAATTAAAAAAGTGGGCACTATTCCCTCTTTTGCCTTCGAGATAAAAGACCATGTTGATTTAGGTGCACCATTAGGGCTAGACTTTGAGGCTGGTGCCAAAATTAGTGGCGCACGGTTTGTGGTTTTAAAAGGCCCCATTGCCCGTTTGCATCGGGCCTTAAGTCAATTCATGATTGACTTACATTCCACTGAGCATGGCTACCAAGAAATTTATGTGCCCTATATCGTGAATGCCGCTTCTATGCGTGGTACTGGCCAGTTACCCAAGTTTGAAGATGATTTATTTCGGGTGCCGCGCAAAATGGGTGCCGAAGGCGGGGGCATTGAGGAAGAAAATTTTTATTTAATTCCTACAGCAGAAGTACCTGTGACCAATTTAATGCGGGATGAGATCGTCGCTGCTGAGCACTTACCCTTGAAATTTGTAGCGCATACACCTTGCTTTCGATCTGAAGCGGGTAGTTATGGGCGCGATGTACGTGGCATGATTCGCCAACATCAATTTGATAAAGTTGAGCTAGTACAAATTGCTAAGCCCGATGAATCGATGGCTGCACTTGAAAACCTCACTAGCCATGCAGAGAAAGTGCTTGAGCTACTTGAGCTGCCGTATCGCCGGGTTTTACTTTGCACCGGTGATATGGGTTTTGGTAGTACTAAAACTTATGACTTAGAAGTTTGGATTCCATCACAAAAAGCCTATCGTGAAATTAGTTCTTGCTCAAATATGGGCGATTTTCAAGCCCGCAGAATGCAGGCACGCTTTAAGCTTGGACAAGCTAAGCCTGAAATGGTGCATACCTTAAATGGCTCGGCCTTAGCGGTCGGAAGAACCTTGGTAGCTTTACTAGAAAATAATCAACAGGCAGATGGCAGCATTGCGATTCCCAAGGCCCTGCAGGGCTATTTGGGCGGGTTGGATGTATTGAAACCAGCGCGTTAAACTAATATCAACTTTAATTTCAGTCGCTTACTATTTCTAGCTAAAGTCTTATCTAGAGTAACGATTGCTTCAGCCTTGAGTTGTATTGCCGTAGCAAGATGAAGGGCATCGGCCGATCTTAATTTGGATGAGCTATCGAGCGTAAGGATGGCAGCACTGTAAAAATTTTTGTTATCAATAGAAAGTAATTCAATACTGGTGTTGCAAAGTTGTTGGAATACACCCCAAGATTCATGACTTTGTTTTTTATTTACTTGCCCTGTTCTTTCTTTAATGCTGAGCGCGCTGGCAAATTCTGTAAATGCCCATGCAGAGGAAATTAATTTCGTTTTGCAACTTTGGTACCAATCGGCTACATCATTACTTTTAGGTTCACGTGTGCACAGTGCTACTAAAACGCTGGTATCGACATAAATCATTAATAACGCGCCTTGGAACGAAGCTCTTCAATAACTGATGAACCCATTGGCATAGATGCACGTACGCGTTTAAGCTCGGCAGATAAGGCTGCTCGATCGAAAGCGATGGGGCGAAGATGTAATGAGCCATCTAGGTTGAGTGTCGCTTCAACTTGGTCACCGTCTTTAAGGGGTATTTGACGGATAAATTCAGCCGGAATTCGTACGGCTAGACTATTGCCCCATTTAGAAATTTGTAAGTTCATTGTATTTCGCAGCTTTTAAGTAAAAATACTATATCTAATTTATGTATATCTATTAATGTATATACATTGTAATACAGATAACTAGAAAAACCGCAGGTATAATTTGTTTATAGTTCGGAGAGGTGGCAGAGTGGTCGAAT
>CAIXDG010000136.1 GCA_903918115.1 uncultured beta proteobacterium | reverse complement strand
GTTTACCATACATATTTTTCATTTTCATCACCCCAAAGAGCGCACAGAGCTTTTCTTCGGTATCGGCCACTAATTCGAAAGGCAAATCCAGTTTTTGACGAAAATTTTCGTGTGACTTCAGGTTATCGCGTGAGACCCCAACTACTAAGGTATTGGCTTGCGTAAATGCATCAATGGCGTCACGAAATTCGCCTGCTTCGACTGTGCATCCAGGGGTTGAATCTTTGGGGTAAAAATATAAAACCAGTTTACGACCAGCATACGCCGCAGGCGAAAATGTGAGTTGCGAGGTTGCGGGGATAGCGCAATTCGGTATACGTTGGCCAATAGCAATACTCATATTAATCCTTTAAGGTTAAAAAATATTTCAAAACGGGTTATGGGAAGACCATTAATTCACCACTGCGATTCGGCACTGTGCCCCAATTTAGTGGACAAGTCGCTATTTTATCGAGTTGCTGAGTAGCGACCCAGGATTGGTGAAGTTCGCCCAGTGTGACTAATTGATGACCTTGGCTTAGCCAGCCCTCGATTAATTCTACAAAAGCAGGCAAGAGTTTTTGTCCTTCTAGTTCTGCGTGCAGGGTAAAGACTTGATCATTGGGGTTACTTTGGGTGAGGCTTAATAAGTGCCTTACAGCAGCAAAGGCATCCATACCATTGACACCAATCAGTTCATCTAAGGTGGGTAAGGTGGTGGGGTATTGAACGCACTGACTGCGACGTGGTTTTTCGCCAACCTTTGCTGGCGGGAAAACAATTCGATAGGGGACTAAATTCAATGGTGCACGGCCGTCGGAGGCATACTTTAAACCCCAGGTATCCAGTTGCTGAAGTGCCACTGCATTCATTTGCCAACCAGCCGCACCAGCAGTGCTGGGTGGGCGACGAAAGATATCTTCAAAGCGGTTCCAGGCACGCTGCATTTGTTGCTGCGTCCACCGCGCATTCGCTTTACGTACCCCATCATGCCAAGCGACATGATCCCACGCGTGAATGCCAGTTTCATGACCAGCGCGATGAATTGCCTGCATTTCCCCGCGCGCTAATTTACCAATATCGGGACCGGGTAATAAAACGCCATAAAGTAAGGTGCGCAGACCATAATGTTCCAGAACCGATGTGCGCCCCACTTTTTTTAAGAAGCCAGGTCGAAATACCCGTTTAAGCGCCCAGCCAGTGTGGTCAGGGCCAAGACTAAAGAGAAAAGTGGCATGCAAGTGTAATTGCTCAAGCACGCGGGCTAAATTGGGTACACCTTCCTGAGTTCCACGCAGCGTATCAACATCCACCTTGAGGGCGATTTTTGCCATAGACTAAGCAGCCAACCTAATGATCTTGATCGACTAAGTTACGCGCTTTAGGAACATCGTGGCGATAGGCTTCAAAAATATGTTTCAAGGCATCTTGCATGTTCGTGCTGGGTTGCCAATGTAACTCGCTCATGGTGTTATCAATTGCCGGGACGCGATTTTGGACATCTTGATAGCCTTCACCATAATAAGCGCCAGAGGTAGTTTCAATAATTTTGACTTGTTGCGCCGTTTTTGCATACTCAGGAATGCTACAGGCAATCTCCAGCATCATGCTGGCTAACTCACGTACCGAATGATTATTTTTAGGATTACCAATATTAAATATCTTGCCATTCGCAATGTCATTGGTATTGTGGAGAATTTTCATGAGCGCATCGATGCCATCATCAATATAGGTAAACGCACGTTTTTGCTCACCACCATCAACTAAATTAATCGGCTCGCCACGCACAATGTGGCCTAAAAATTGCGTTACGACACGCGATGAACCTTCCTTGGGCGTATAAATACTATCAAGACCTGGGCCAATCCAATTAAATGGGCGAAATAGGGTAAAGCGCAAGCCTTCCATGCCATAACCCCAGATCACCCGATCCATTAATTGTTTAGAACAGGCATAGATCCAGCGTTGTTTATGAATTGGGCCATAGACTAAATTTGAAGTGGCTGAGTCAAACTCGGCATCACTGCACATGCCATAAACCTCGGAGGTTGAGGGAAAGACTAAATGTTTTTTGTACTTAACTGCTGAACGAACAATGGGTAAGTTCGCTTCGAAGTCGAGTTCAAAAACGCGTAGTGGCTGTTGCACATAAGTGGCTGGAGTAGCAATGGCAACTAAGGGCAGGATGACATCACATTTACGAATGTGATACTCGACCCATTCACGATTAATGGTGATGTCGCCTTCAAAGAAATGCATACGCGGATTGCTTAACAAATCGCTTAGGCGATCATTTTGCATATCCATGCCATACACTTCCCAATCGGTAGTCGCAAGGATACGCTTGGAAAGATGGTGGCCAATAAAGCCATTCACCCCAAGAATGAGGATTTTTTTCATGGGTGCTGCCTCGTCTAAAAAATTGAATACAAATGCGTACTAGGCGGGATACCAGTGCAGAATCTCAATGACCTGCTGATCACCGCAAATGCCAAATACCTGATTATCAACCATCTGCACACCGGGCTGACCAAGCTGGAGTTGTGGGGGCGGTAAGGTCAATAAAATCGAGCTTGCCAAGACCATTTGCCGTCCTTGCCAAGTCGTAAAAGCGCCCGGATAGGGGGGTGCAACTGCGCGAATCAGATTATGAATCGATTGCGCGGTTTGTGACCAATCGACTTTGCCATCAGCAGGTTTGCGTCCACCAAAGTAGCTGCCTTGCTCGAGGGGATTGGGTAAGCGTTTTAGTTGCCCTGCTAATAATTGCGGTAGGACGATTTGTATCACTTGAACTGCAGCTGCACTAACCCTGGCAAAGACTGCTGTGGCTGTGTCATTTGGGCCAATGACGACACGTTCTTGGCCGACAATATCTCCCGCATCCGGTTTCGCTTCCATGATATGCAAGGTAGCGCCAGTTTCAGTTTCGCCGTGCAAAATGGCCCAATTAATGGGAGCCCGGCCTCGATACTTGGGCAAAAGAGAACCATGCATATTGAGAGCAGCAATGCGGGCACAGGCTAAGAGTGCAGTAGGAATTAGGTAGCGGTAATAAAACGAAAAAATATAGTCTGGCTGCAGCGCTTGCAAGCGCGGTAAAAGCGTATTTAAATCATTAGCCTGCGGCTGAAGATATGGAATATTTTTTTGTTTACAGAGTTCTACTACACTCGCAAACCAAATATTTTCATTGGGATCATCAGTATGGGTGATGACTAAGTCAACTTGTATCCCTGCGTCGAGAAGCGCTTGCAAGCAATTCACGCCAACATCATGATAGGCAAAAACAACTGCGCGCATAAAAATAACTTACGGTTTTTCGAGTACGGCTTGAACTACATAACGAGGCCGTTGGCGAATTTGTTGATAGATACGCCCAATGTATTCACCTAATAAACCGAGCCCAAATAGCATCACGCCGATGAGGAAAAAGGTCAATGCGAAAAGGGTAAATACCCCCTCTACCTCAGCGCCAATAATAAAGCGTCGAATTAAAAGATAGGCAAATAAACTGCCCGCTGCCAAGGCTAAGAGCATGCCTAGAATGGAAAAAATTTGCAGGGGTACAACCGAAAAGCCCGTCACTAAATCAAAGTTAAGGCGAATCAACTGGTAAATACTATATTTCGACTCACCCGCAAACCGTTCTTCATGCTGTACTGAAATTTCAGTTGGGTTAGTAGCAAAGGTATACGCTAAGGCAGGAATAAAAGTATTGCTTTCATTGCATTTGCCCACCAGATCAATAATGCGTCTCTGGTAGCCGCGTAACATGCAGCCCTGATCGGTCATGGTGATGTGGGTAATTTTTTCACGCAAGTGATTCATCAGGCGCGAGGCACCTTTACGAAATAAAGTATCTTTACGATTGGTGCGAATCGTACCCACGTAGTCATGTCCGGCAATTAATTCGTTGACTAGCGCATCTATTTCTTCGGGGGGATTTTGTAAGTCAGCATCTAAAGTAATAATGTAATCCCCGCGGGCGTATTCAAATCCAGCCATGATCGCCATATGTTGCCCAAAATTATTTTGAAACAACACTACGCGAGTCGTATCTGGCCGTAATTCAAATTGCTGACCCAACATGGCTGCAGAACGATCGCGACTACCATCATTAATAAAAATAATTTCATACTGTAGTTGACGTTTTTCGGCAAGCGTATCGAGCGCAGGATAGAGGCGGCTAAAGAGGGCAGGTAAGCCTGGCTCTTCGTTGAATACCGGCACAATAATACTTAATTGCGGTGCATTGCGTGATGAATTGAGTGGCATAGAGACCGTCATAGCGTAATTATGCGCTGGCTTGACGATGTTGCTGTAAAACTAGCAAGAAAGCGCTGCACACGCGCTTAACATCAGCATCGCTCATGGCGGGAAATAAGGGCAAGGTCAAGATTGAGCGGCCGATGACTTCCGCCACTGGAGTCGTTTCTGCAAGGTAGCCTAATTTACGATAGAGCGAGAAATTGGTGATGATGGGATAGTGCACCCCTGTGCCAATACCAAGTGCTTTTAAGGCGGTCATGATTTGCGACCGTTCTACTTGTAATTGCTGCAAAGGTAGCAGCACTTGAAACAAATGCCAATTGCTATCAGCAAAATTTTCAGGGGGAAGTTGCAGGGCGAAATCCTGCAGTGGCTCGGTTTTTAAGCCTGCTTTTAATAATTCAAAATAGAGTTTTGCAATCGCTACGCGACGGGCTTGAAACGCCGGAAGATTTTTAAGTTGGTGTATTCCAATGACGGCATTGATATCAGTGAGGTTATCTTTACCTCCTAAGACATCGACATCCATACCATCTGGCCCATGTCGAGTAAGACCTTGCAAGCGCAGTTTTTCGGCTAAGGCAGTTTCACTTGAGTTATTGAGAACGAGAC
>CAIXDG010000135.1 GCA_903918115.1 uncultured beta proteobacterium | reverse complement strand
GCAAGATCAGCTTCGCTTTGCGTCAAGATGCCCATCAAATAAATACTGCTTCCTTCAGCAACAATATCCATTGAATTGGAAGGCAGCTTCTCTGTGAAAACCATCTGTGTTTTGATTTTCGACTCTAAATAAGCATCGTTGGCGCGAGATGTATAGCTGCTGTTAGGGCCAATGATTAATTCGTTATACACGCTGCGCGCATTCTTCATAGCTTTCACATAGGCACCTGCTTCGCCTTTAATATCAGCATCCTTAACTTCGCCGGTTAACAATACTTTTTGATTAAAAGAGGTGACATTAATGTGTGCGTTATCTCCAAATTTTTTATTGAGCGCGTTATTTGCCTCAAGTTCAATTCCCTTATCAATTGCTTGCACGCCTGGTGTACGACGATCGGCCATAACGGTAGCAGTTGCCGTAACTCCGCCAACAGCAACCACTGCACATGATGAAAGTTGCAGGGCGGCGATAGCTGCAATAAATAACTTACCAAAAGATTGAATATGCATTTGCGTATTTTCTGAAATAAATTGAATAATGATTAGTCGTATAGAACGTGATCAACACCATCACATAAACCATGCAATAAAACTAAGTGGGTTTCTTGTATGCGTGCGGTACGAGTAGAGGGTACACAAAGATGAATGTCATCTTCATCTAAAAGACTTGCAATCTTGCCACCGCCGTTACCTGTAAACGCAATAATTTTGATGCCTAATTTTTTTGCTGCCTCTATTGCTTTGACTACATTCTTAGAGTTTCCTGATGTTGAAATTCCCAAAAGAATATCGCCTTTCTTTCCAAGCCCACGAACTTGTTTACTAAAAATATCATCGTAGCTATAGTCATTTCCGACTGCGGTCAAAATGGAAGAGTCTGTTGTTAGGGCAATTGCAGCTAGCTCTTCACGCTCCCTTTCAAAACGGCCAATTAATTCTGCTGCAAAGTGCTGAGCATCGGCGGCAGATCCACCGTTTCCGCAAGCCATTACCTTGCCACCAGAGCGCAGACAATCAACCATTGCAAGCACGCCACGTGCAACAGCCTCTGGAAGGGTTTTTTCAGCCTCTTGCTTGACCGCAATGCTGTCTAAAAAATGTTGGGATGCGCGCTGGCGCAAACGCTCTATAGTCTCTTTATCCATAACAATATTATGCGCCAAAGTGGGGGTAATTTCTAAAGCAACGTATCCTCTTACTTATTTACTAATCTTACGCAAAAGATGCCCTTATGGAAGTAAGTTCATTCGATTTTCTAAAGCAACAAGACTTGCCAGCAGGGGCCCTGTACATGGTTGCCACACCTATAGGAAACCTGGGTGACGTTACATTGCGCGCATTGCATGTTCTCAATGCAGTAGATGGCATCGCCTGCGAAGATACAAGACATAGTGCTGCACTATTACAGCAATTCGGAATTCACAAAAAATGTCTGGCGCTACATGAACACAATGAGATAGAAGGCGCCCAAACTGTGATTCAACATTTATCCAAGCAGGAGCGTTGGGCCTACATTTCTGACGCAGGCACTCCAGGGGTCTCAGATCCTGGGGCTAGATTGGTAAATGAAGTACAGAAAGCAGGTTTTCGAGTGATTCCAATTCCTGGTACAAGCGCAGTGTCCTGCGCCATATCAGTTTCAGGCTCTGTGATGTTGAATTCTGAAGGTCGCTTTCAATTTTTAGGCTTTTGGCCAAACAAAACAAAAGAGAGGGATGCGCTGCTTCATGAAGTTTGCAGCAGCAAAAAGACCAGCATCTTTTTTGAATCCCCGCATC
>CAIXDG010000134.1 GCA_903918115.1 uncultured beta proteobacterium | reverse complement strand
GCACTGTGCCGGCTGTAAGTAATCAAGTGGAGGTGAATCACCTTGATTTTCCCTTCAATATTCGGCTGTCGATGATTGGTTGGCGGGAACTCTTTTTTAAAGAAGGCACGTATCAACCCAATCCTAGTAAATCTGCCTCATGGAATCGTGGCGCCTATCTCGTTGAAGGCTTTGGCCACTGTAGTGATTGTCATTCGCCACGCGATATTGCCGGTGGTATCGAGAAGAAAAAAGCCTATACCGGCGCAGTAATTGATGGCTGGTTTGCCCTCAACCTAACCTCTAATATCACTACCGGACTAGGCACTTGGACGGCTGACGATATCGCTAAATACTTAAAAACCGGCTCTTACAAAGGTAAAACAGCAGTGTTAGGCCCCATGGGAGAAGTCGTACATAACAGCATGCAATACATGACCGACGCTGATTTAAATGCCATGGCCGAGTACCTAAAATCCTTGCCGCCCAACTCCTCTTTGTACACCGGTAGGGCTGGACCAGACCCAAGCAAAATTATCGGCGCCAAACTCTATCTCGATAACTGCAGTGGCTGTCACCTCTCAAAAGGGGCTGGGGTTTCCGGGGTTATTCCACCGCTTGCCGGCAATCCTGTGGTGAATGCTCCAGACCCTGCAAATATTATTAAGGTTGTGCTTAGCGGCATACATCCCCGAGCTAATTACATTGCGATGCCTGCGTTTAAAGCCCGCCTAAACGATCAAGAAATTGCCGAAATCGCGAATTATGGGCGTACTAGTTGGGGTAATACTGCCCCTGCCAACGCCACCCCTGAGATGGTAGCCAAGATTCGTAAAAATTTGGGTAATTAAGCAGTAGTGTTGCGGCGCAAGAAGTTTTTGGATGCTTGCGCCCCAAGTCAGGGCGCCGTCTAGGGTAATACTGGGGAAAACCAGATTATTTTGCCCTTAAACTACTATATTATGAAAAGTCACTTAATTGGCAAATTGATGACCTTTTTACTTTTTACCCCCTTAATTTAGCCCGCTTTCTTGATCTCTTTTACTCTTTTTAATTATTTGGATTGTTCATCATGCTGAAGAACTTTGAAAAACTAGCCCTCCGCACCAAACTGATCATCGGTTTTACTATCGTGCTCATACTCATGGTAGTCATTAGTGCCACCTCCTTTTGGTCGATTACCAACCTAGTTAATACCACCCAAAAAATCTACGAGAAAGATTTAATTGGTATTTCAGTACTAAGGCAAATTAATCGTGATGTGAATGGCATTGGTCGTGCAGCCAATCGTTACGCTCTGGCAATGAATGCCGGCGATCTTGAAGGCGCAAAAAAAGCGCAAGAGGGCATTGAAAAAACAAAAGTAGATTTGCTAGGTAATTATGAAAAAGCCAAAGCAACGATTATTAGACCTGCCTTAAGAGAAAAAATTGATCTAGTAAAGCCAGCGATTCTAAATTTTTATGCGGGAGTTGATTCAGTCTTAGCTGCTGCACAGGGGAAAGACCCTGCTTTATCTGCATACAAAGTGATTAACTCCAAGCAATACCAAGAAACAATTGCTACAGTATCTGCCTCAGTTAGGGAAATTTCCGAACTAAAAACGAAGGGCGCTGAGGAAAACTTTAAAGGTGCGATGGAGCAAGGCAGTTCTGCCCAAATGCTTCTCGCCGTTTTACTTGGTTTGAGCATATTACTTGCGATTGTCATTATTTATTTAGTCAACCAATCGATTAATAAGCCCTTAAGTAGTCTACAAACTTCGGTACTCGATTTGGCTGAAGGCAAACTGAACAACAAAATTGAGAATACCGATTACCCCAATGAAATTGGCGAAATGGCTAAAGCCGTTGGTGTACTACAAGTAGGCTTACAGAAAGCCGATCAGTTACAACAAGCTGAACGCGAAAACAATATTCGCGCCAAAGAAACTACCGAACAAATTGGCTCTATTATTTCAGCTGCGGCAGGTGG
>CAIXDG010000133.1 GCA_903918115.1 uncultured beta proteobacterium | reverse complement strand
GTATCGGGCTTTGTATGATCGGCATTTAGTCGCCTTATCTAAAGTTATTAATGTATCGATGGCAGAAGTGTATGAGGTTGCAACCTTCTACCATCACTTTGAAGTAGTGCGTGGCGATGATCCTGTGGCGGAAATTACCGTGCGGGTTTGCAATGGCCTCTCTTGCGAATTACATGGCGCGCAAGATTTATTGGTGCGTTTGCCAAAAGTTTTGGGCGAAGGCACCAATTTTGCGAATGTCAAAGTGATCCCTGCGCCTTGCGTGGGACGTTGTGAACAAGCCCCTATTGCCGTGGTATCGCAATATCCCGTTTTGTTTGCTTCAGTAGATAAAGTAGTTGCTGCAGTTGAAACTAAATCGACACACCAGCCGATGGGTAAAAATGATGGCGATTTCAATCCCATTAATTATGTGGAGAAGAGTATTTCTCCGCAAGGTACTAATCAGCCGATGTCGCCAGCTTATGTTGGTTACGAGGCTTATCGCGCTAAAGGCGGTTACCAATTAGCAATTGATGTGAGTACGGGTAAGTACAGTCCTGAGGCTGTGTTGGTAGCCATGGAAAATTCTGGTTTACGTGGCTTGGGTGGTGCAGGCTTTCCTGCCGGCCGCAAGTGGCGGATTGTGAAAGACCAAGCCGCACCAAAATTAATGGCAGTAAATATTGACGAAGGCGAGCCCGGCACCTTTAAAGATCGCACTTATTTAGAGCGTGATCCACACCGTTTTTTAGAGGGCATGCTGATTGCTGCTCAAGTCGTTGGAATTGAGACTTGTTATATCTATTTACGCGATGAATATCATGGCTGCCGTGAATTACTCCAGGCTGAATTAACCAAGCTACAAGCGAACCCACCTTGCGCGTTACCGAGAGTTGAATTGCGCCGGGGTGCTGGAGCCTATATTTGCGGCGAAGAGTCAGCGATGATCGAAAGCATTGAAGGTAAGCGCGGTGAACCAAGAATGCGTCCACCTTATATTGCCCAAGTTGGCTTATTTGGACGTCCTACCCTTGAGCACAATATGGAAACACTGTATTGGGTGCGTGACATTGTGCAGCGTGGTCCTGAGTGGTTTAGTTCATTTGGTTTGAATGGGCGTAAAGGCTTACGTAGTTTTAGTGTCAGCGGTAGGGTAAAAGAGCCCGGAGTTAAGTTGGCGCCTGCAGGCATTACGATTCAAGAGTTGATTGACAATTACTGTGGCGGTATGGAGGCTGGACATACGTTCTATGCCTATTTACCAGGCGGTGCATCGGGTGGCATTTTGCCAGCGACGCTGAATACTATTCCACTCGATTTTGATACGCTGCAGCCCTATGGTTGCTTTATTGGCTCTGCAGCAGTGATGGTGTTGAGTGAGCAAGATAGCGCTCGTAATGCCGCTTTAAATATCATGCACTTTTTTGAGCATGAGAGTTGCGGACAATGCACGCCTTGTCGGGTTGGTACTGGTAAGGCAGCTACCTTAATGCAGGCCAAGCAGTGGGATCAATCGACCTTAGAAGATTTGGCTACTGTCATGGTTGATGCCTCGATTTGTGGGTTGGGTCAAGCTGCACCGAATCCGATTCGTTGTGTCCAAAAATACTTCCCGCAGGAGATTGCATGAACGCGCCCGT
>CAIXDG010000132.1 GCA_903918115.1 uncultured beta proteobacterium | reverse complement strand
GTTCCTCAAGATTTATTCGTTTTCAAAGAGAGTGCAATGAAAATTTTAGTTGCGGTAAAGCGAGTCGTTGATTACAACGTTAAAGTACGAGTCAAATCAGATCAATCTGGGGTTGATATCGCCAACGTCAAAATGAGTATGAATCCTTTTGATGAAATAGCCGTTGAAGAAGCAGTGCGCTTAAAAGAGGCCGGTTTAGCTACTGAGGTAATAGTGGTTTCTGCTGGCTTACCTCAATGTCAAGAAACCTTGCGAACCGCTTTGGCAATTGGTGCAGATCGTGCCATTTTGGTTGAGACCGAGCTTGACCTGCAGCCTTTAGCAGTCGCAAAAATTTTGCAAGCCATCTGTATTAAAGAAGCCCCGCAAATAGTGATTCTTGGCAAACAAGCGATTGATGACGATAGCAATCAAACTGGGCAGATGTTAGCTGCCTTATTAGATTTCCCCCAGGCCACTTTTGCTTCTAAAGTCATGGTTGCTGATGGTAAAGCCAATGTAACTCGTGAAGTTGATGGTGGTCTCGAGACTATTTCGATTAGTTTGCCAGCCATTATCACTACCGATTTACGCCTAAATGAGCCACGGTATGTAACCTTGCCAAATATTATGAAGGCAAAGAAGAAGGCCCTAGAGATCATTAAACCAGAAGATTTAGGGGTTGATGTAATCCCGCGCTTAAAAATCGTGAAGGTGGAAGAGCCGCCTAAACGCACTGCTGGTGTCATGGTTGCCGATGTAGCAGCTTTGGTTGATAAATTAAAAAATGAAGCAAAGGTAATTTAAATGAGCGCTTTAGTTCTTGTCGAGCATGATAATCAATCGCTCAAATCTGCAACCTTAAATACTGTTGCTGCTGCTTTAGCCTGCTCCTCCGAAGTCGATCTCTTAGTTGCTGGTTATGCAGCAGAAGGTGTGGCGCAAGCGGCGGCGCAAATCGTTGGTGTGCGTAAAGTCATTCTTATTGAAGCCGATTTTTTAGGTAATCAATTGGCCGAGCCCGTTGCTGCACAAGTTTTATCATTGGCACCTGCATACGACTATATTTTGGCGCCTGCTACCTCACACGGCAAAAATGTATTGCCACGGGTGGCGGCTAAATTAGATGTTGCCCAAATCTCTGATATTACTAAGGTCATTTCTGGAGACACGTTTGAGCGACCTATTTATGCTGGCAACGCTATTGCTACCGTGCAATCGAGTGATGCTAAAAAGCTGATTACTGTGCGCACTACCGGTTTTGATGCTGTTGTTGCGACGGGAGGTACAGCGAGTATTGATAAGCAAACTGCAGTTGCAGACCCAGGTCAATCCAGTTTTGTGGGTCGCGACTTAACTAAATCAGATCGCCCTGAATTAACGGCGGCAAAAATTATTGTTTCCGGTGGACGTGGGCTAGGCTCAGGTGAAAAATACCACGAGTTGATTGAGCCCTTAGCCGATCAATTAGGTGCAGCTTTAGGGGCTTCGCGCGCAGCAGTCGATGCTGGTTATGTGCCCAATGATTATCAGGTAGGTCAAACCGGCAAAATTGTTGCACCACAGCTTTATATCGCGATCGGAATTTCTGGCGCCATTCAGCATTTGGCAGGCATGAAAGATTCGAAGATCATCGTGGCTATCAATAAAGATCCTGAAGCGCCTATTTTTGGAGTCGCTGATTATGGTTTAGTAGCCGATTTATTCACTGCAATCCCTGAACTTACTGCATTGTTAAAAAGCTGATTCGGCATTGCCATGACTTACCATGCGCCAGTCAAAGAAATGTTGTTTGTCATGCAAGCGTTGGCGGATTTAGCTAAGGTAGTGCAATATCCTGCCTATGCTGAGGCTGGTGCCGATGCAGAGCTGGCCCCCGCTGTATTAGAAGAAGCGGCAAAATTCAATGAGACGGTAATTGCGCCGCTCAATTGGGTGGGCGATAAAAATCCCAGTACGTGGAACAACGGCACTGTTACTATGACTGCCGGCTTTAAAGAAGCCCTGAAACAATATGCGGAAGCAGGGTGGCAAGGAGTGATTCATCCTGCACTGTATGGCGGGCAGGGCTTACCCAAATTGATTGCGACTCCCTGTTTAGAGATGGTTAATGCGGCTAACCTATCTTTTGCTTTATGCCCCTTATTAACTGATGGGGCAATAGAAGCATTGTTAATTGCGGCCAATGATGATTTAAAAGCCCAATATTTACCGGCGATGATTTCTGGTGCATGGGCAGGAACAATGAACTTAACAGAGCCACAAGCTGGTTCTGATCTTTCCTTGGTGCGCACCCGCGCGGAACCAGAAGTCGATGGTAGTTATCGGCTCTTCGGTACCAAAATTTATATCACCTATGGTGATCACGATATGACCGAAAACATCGTGCATTTGGTATTAGCGAGAACGCCGAACGCACCTGCTGGAATTAAAGGCATTTCATTATTTGTGGTGCCAAAATTCCTGCTGGAAGCAGATGGTAGTTTAGGTGCACGCAATGAAGTTGAGTGCATTTCAATTGAGCATAAATTGGGTATTAAAGCGAGCCCCACTGCAGTTTTACAGTTTGGCGATCAAAGTGGGGCAAAGGGATATCTGGTTGGCGAAGAAAATCGCGGCCTTGAGTATATGTTTGTGATGATGAATGCATCCCGTTTTGCGGTTGGTATTCAAGGTATAGCGGTGGCCGATCGAGCCTATCAAAAAGCCGTTGCATATGCCAAAGATCGTGTTCAAGGGCGCGATTTAGATGGCTCAGAAAATTCTGTCAGCATCATTCATCAACCTGATGTGAAACGGATGTTGTTAACGATGCGGGCTAATACCGAAGCCGCGCGCGCACTCGCCTATTTTGCTGCCGCTCAATATGATGCTGCGCACGCCGCTCCATCACTTGAGGTACGTAAACAGAGCCAAGCGCTTTATGAATTTTTAGTGCCAATCGTCAAAGGTTTCTCGACCGAAATGGCGATTGAGGTCGCTAGTCTTGGTGTACAAGTGCATGGCGGCATGGGCTTTATTGAAGAGACTGGTGCTGCTCAGTATTATCGTGATGCACGGATTTTGACAATTTACGAAGGCACAACAGCAATTCAGGCGAATGATTTGATCGGTCGCAAAACGGTACGCGATGGCGGCAAAGTTGCTCATGAATTGATTGCTAGTATCGTTGCTACAGAGGCTGACTTGAGGGCCAGCAATAGTGCTGCAGCACTTGCGGTGTTAACACAATTACAAATCGGTCGTTTGGCTTTTGAGCAAGCACTGAGCTATATTTTATTGCACGCTAAAGTAGAAATTAAAAATGTGTATGCCGGTAGTTGTGCCTATTTAAAGCTTTGCGGTTTAGTCTTGGGCGCCTGGCAGATGGCCCGCGCACTTTTAGCAGCAGAACGATTACGTACTCAAGATCCCGCATTTTATGAGGCCAAAATTATTACTGCGCAATTTTTTGCCGAAAATTTACTGCCGCAAGCCAGTGCTTTGGCCACTAGTATCACAACTGGAGGCGCTATTACCAACGCCCTCACTAGTGAACAATTCTAAGACGGATAAGCGCTAAATTTTTATTGCGAAAGTTTGCGCGCTTCTGTCAATTGGGCAATAAAAAATTGCTCAAATGCAATCGCCAGAAAAGTCATCATTACCCCAGCACCGAAAACCAACGAAAAAATAACGGTTAAAACGGTGAGCCAACCGGATTGAGTAGCTTGCTGTGGTGCAATTAACGGATTAAATTGAGCATCCCAGCGCTGATCGGGACGTAAGCCAAAGGCAATCGTCGTCAGCCAACTCGCCTCTAAAGAAATAAAACCCAGAGTCAATAATATCCACCCGACTACGGAATTTAATTCGGCACCCTGCAAGATGATCCAGCCACTGCAGCCTAATAGTAGCGCGACTAACTGCAACCAAGCCCACAATGAAGTAGGGCCGCGCAAATAAAAACAGTTCATGCCTGTGCCTGGCAAAAGTAAGCCAAGGGCACAAAAGAGTAGTTTAGATTTACGTTTAATTTGGGTAGTAGGCAAGTAGCGTTATTCTCTTAATTCTTTTTTGGGTTTATAGAAGCAGGACGTTGGATAAAACTGAGTACCTCACGGTCACGTCCAATCATCAGTAGACGGTCACCGTCACGCACCAAGTTACGGTAGTCGTTGAGTTCATACAGAAAATCATTTTCTAATTCATTGCGCGGGCCAGAACATGACATGCGCGTGCTAGCCACGCGTTCAATACTAATACCCCGTGGCTCTTCAACAATCTCACCAGTAAAACGGTTGCACCCAGTAAAACCGCTGATGTTGAGGCTCTGGGCGGCAAATTCAAATTGAATAGGCTGACCCGCATCCCCTTGCGGAATCGGGCGCTGACGCACCTCTCCGGCCGCATTGGGGGGTAAATTCCAGCGTATGAGCTCCCAATTGGTGCCGCGTAACTCTGCATATGGCGGACTTACTCTGGCAGCGCAAGGCGGGGTGAGGCTACTGCAGGCCGTAAAGAGGGCCAATATGCAGCTGCTCAGGATGGCTTTTAGGGGTAGCGAGGAGCGCCCTGCACAGGACCAAGATAGCGTATAAGATGTTGTTTTTAAGGGGTTTTTCATGGCTAGCTGCTTATTGGTCAAGGAATTCAATGGCTCAAAGCTCGGTTTTCATCTAGAATGTGGGGTTCTCTGCTTTAGCATGAGTCATTAATAACCTGGTTTCATTTAGATTTTAAGGAATAAG
>CAIXDG010000131.1 GCA_903918115.1 uncultured beta proteobacterium | reverse complement strand
GCTATACCTTGACCTTTTAAAATTTCAGGATTTTCAGAATCTTGGATAAGCCTAGGACTGATATGTGATTTCCAACCCGCTTTATTTGCTGTTGTTTTTAATAATTCAGTAGCCCTCGGATCTGAAAGATATCTTAAGCGAAAGTCGAGCGGATCAACACCTGCCTCAGTTGCAAGTTCATCAATATAAGACTCGTGTGCAAATGAATTTGGTAGAGCAGAAACCCCGCGAAGCCATGAAGCTCGAAGGATTGGCGCCATATCATGAATTGTTACGCGCAGATGTTCTATGTCATATGGCGGCACCGCTGTTCGATCCCCCATCTCATAGGCAATTGCTTGCGCTGGGACAAGACCAGTAATTAATAGTGCCAGTAAAGGTGCGCCGTTCGATGGATAAGATACTGCAAAATCATAAGCGGCTATAGAACCGTTCTGATTAAGGCCGCCGTCCACTTCCATTAATTGAGCCGCACCTTTGGGCTCCCACAAGTTTTCTTGTTCGCGAGTCAGTTGGACGCGAACAGGACGTCCGCCCACTGCGCGTGATAGAAGAACCGCATCTCCGGCAACGTCATCTGCGCAATTTCTGCCGTAGCAGCCTGACGCCTCCATTCGGATAATCTCAATAGCTACATCTGGCAATCCTGTTAGGGTCGATAAATCTTTTCGAAGTACATGTGGATTTTGAGTGCCGGCCCAAACTTGTAACTGTGCTTTATCTAGCCACTGAGCAACAGCGCAGGATGGTCCAATAGAGGCATGTAATTGATACGGCCAAACATAGTGTCGCTGCATTCGGATAGCTGCATTTTGAAGAGCGTAGAAACCCCCCGGGCGTTATGAATCAGATCAACAAAGTTTTTTTGAGTGTCCGCGAACTCCTTCCAAATTACCCATTTTTTGAGCATCAAACCGTTTGGCAAAATCAACAAGGGGGCGTTGATGGAGGTTTAGCTTTTTGTTTGCCATTAACGATGAAAAATGCCGTCCCTGAGATTTTACCCAATCGTCAGGCATTAATTACGCCGATGTACGACCTGACTCAGACCTCTACTGGATTACAAAGTTATCAAGAGGCTCTCCAGGTTGGGCGTTTGATTCAACATTGGTTAAAGCATGAACAAGTGATCGATCGCAATGCGCAGGGCAGTTTTTTACGCCGTCCGGTGCCGAGTGACTTTTTAATTTTGATGCGTTCTAAAACGCATATTCGACAGATTGAGCGGGCTTTCCTAGATTTGCAGTTACCGAGTCAGAGTCCTCGTAAAGGTGGCTTATTAAAGACTTTAGAGGCGGCTGATATTCAAGCACTTTTAAATTTTCTATTGATGCCTAGTAACCAGTTGGCTTTGGCTCATATATTGCGAAGTCCGATATTTCAATGCGCCGAGGTTGACTTAGAGTACTTAGCTAGGGAGCAAACTGGACAAACTTGGTGGCAAAAGCTACAAGATGCACCTTCGAGGTGCTTACAAAATGCTGCAAAACTATTACAGGATTGGTTGGCTTTAGCTGGCAGGTTGCCTGTGCATGATTTATTAGATCGAATCTATGCTCAGGGGCGGGTTATGGAAGTGTATGCAGCCACCGCCCCACCTTTGATGCGTGCAAAGGTACTAGCTAATTTAGAGGCTTTTCTCCATTTAGCTTTGGATATCCATGGCGGGCGTTATCCATCCTTGAGTCGGATGATTGATGAATTGGCGCGACTAAATCAGAGCGATGATGAAGAGAGTCCAGATGAAGGGGAATCCAATACACTTGAATTAGAAGGTGTTGAAGAAGAGATCTTTGATGAGCAAGATCAGGGTGTGATACGGATCATGTCCATTCATGCAGCCAAGGGCTTGGAGGCGCCTTTTGTTTTTTTAATGAATGCCAACAGCGTCAATCGCAAGCAAGACCCAATTGGTGTCATGGTGGATTGGCCGCCTGCAAGTCCTTCACCTAACCTAGTCTGTGCTTATGATCAGTCGATTGCTCAGGGTGGTATTGCGAGTGCCTTAGCGGAAGAAAAAAAGATTACTGAGTTGGAAAAATGGAATGTATTGTATGTGGCGATGACTCGGGCTAAACAATATTTTGTGGCATCGGGAAGTGCTTTGAGTATTACTCCTAAAAACTTAACCGGCATAAATGATCAGTCTTGGTACGCTCATTTGATTGCTAGTGGTATG
>CAIXDG010000130.1 GCA_903918115.1 uncultured beta proteobacterium | reverse complement strand
TACGTACACCTTCGCCATGGGCTGAAGAAATCGGCACGGGATCGCCCAGACCGAGCTCATGGAAGTCGGCTGTGACTACACCCGCCGACATGCCCTCGGTTTTATTTACCGCTAAAACAATTGGCCGACCGGTTTTGCGCAAGAAATCGGCAATCACGCGATCTTGAGGAGCTAAACCTAAGCGCCCATCAACCAAAAAAATGACTACATCGGCTTCAGCAACCGCTTGCTTGGTTTGCTTGGCCATCTCAGCGACGATGCCGGTTTTGGCAACAGGCTCAAAGCCCCCGGTATCAATACAAATAAAACCACGGCTACCCAAGCGTCCATTACCATAATGTCGATCGCGGGTCAGGCCAGAAAAATCAGCAACAATCGCATCGCGAGAGCGAGTGAGGCGATTAAATAAAGTCGATTTACCTACATTAGGACGACCAACAATCGCGATTACAGGTTTCATTGGGTGAGCTTCATCGAGTAAACCTTATTTGGGTTGATAGGCAACTAATTTGCCGCCTTGAGACAGCACTAATACTAAGCCACCAGCAACCACAGGTGCTGAAGCAATCGGTGAGGAATCATGCCGAATGCGCGCCACGATCTCGCCATCGGCCTGCGCTAAGGCATGCAAATAGCCCTCAGCGTCACCAAATAACAAGACCCGCCCGATGGCAGTAGGCTCACCGAGATCACGCCAATTGAGCTTGCCAGTTTCCCAAATCAGCGTACCATCCGCGCTCTTAAAGGCCGCCACTTGGGACTTTTCATTGCTTGAAAAAACCAGTTCGGGTCCTTGAGCAGTGCCGGTATAGCTCGAAAAATCCTTAGACCAAATCAAATTACCTGTGCGCACGGCACTACAGCCGATCTTGCCTTGATACGAAACCGCACACAACTTTTCACCTTCCAAACTGGGTTTGGCAGAAACATCATTTAAACGCTCAATTTCTGAAAAACCTTTGGGAAAGGAAATCGATGTTTCCCAAATAAGGGCACCATTATTCACGGCAATCATGCCATAACGGCCGCTCGATAAGCCCGTCACAATCACTTCATTATTAACGAGCAACATGCCGTAACCAACGCGTAAGGACAGCACCGACTGTTGGCGTTGATAAAACCAACGCCGCTTTCCCGTGACGACATCTAGACCCATAAAACGATTATCGAGGGTGCGTATCACCACGACCCCAGCAGCCACTATTGGCTCAGTTAACACTTCACTGCCAACTGAAACGGACCACACATTTTTGCCGGCTTCATCAAAGGCATAAACCATTCCCTTGTCCGAAACTGCTACGGTGGTTTTGCCATCCGAGCCCGGGCCTACCGATAAGCGATCGGGAATATCAGCCTCCCAAATCGTTTTACCCGTGAGTAAATCTAGTTTTAACAATCTGCCGCTAGCCGAAGCAGAATAAACAGCATCGCCAGCGACAATCGGATCAAAATAATAGGGTGCCGATGAACCGACATTCGCTGACCAAATTTCTGCCATCTCAAATTGATTGGTCACTGCAGTGAGCGCATTGGGCTTGCGGGCTCGGGAAGTACCCGAACATGCCAACAGCGAACAAATCAGCAAAGCCACCAAGGCTAATAAAGCACTACGCATCAAACACCACCTACCGCATCCAGCTTGACCTTTAATAAGCGGCGACTTTCATCGGGCAACTCTTTTGCTTGTAGCATGATTTTCCAAGCAGCCTGATAACTTGTTCGCGCATCAGCTAGTTTTTGTTGTGATAAATACCAATCGCCACGGCGCTCTAACCAAAGGGCCTCAAAACCACTAACCGGCTTCTCTTTTAATAGTTGATCTGCTTCATTAAGGGCAGCATCGCCACCCTGCTCGAGCAATTGGGCTACCAAGCGCATTTTTGCGACCCCTACATATGCCGAGTCACTTGCTTTAGTGCTAGCCCAACGTAAATAGGTCATTGCCTTAGCGCCGTCGCCAGCATCAGCGGCAATTTTTGCGCCAATTAAGCTCGACATTGCGGCATAGGTGGTGCGACCAAATTGACTTTGCAAATCATCCACGGCGCGATACGTTTGCTCTTTATCACCCTTCGCTACCGCACCCAACATCGTGCCATATAGTTTTGAGGCTTCCATGGCTTGGTTATTTTTCCACCATTGCCAACCACTATAGGCTGCATAGGTCAACAAAATAGCCGTTAATAGACCAGTCAATAACTTGCCATACTTTTTCCAAAAGTCTTTAAAGTTATCTAAATGTTCTTGTTCTTCTAGGTCAAGTGGCATAACAATCCGTAAGGTAAGCGTAAATTAAGTACATCAATAAATCAGGCTAATGGGCGCACAGGCAATTAGCAGGATATTTTATTCTGAAGCAGAAACCAAGGAATCAATGATGGCGTCCAATACCTTGGTTAGCGGCACTGCCCGTTGTTCTCCCTGGCCACGAAGGTCTTTAATTTGAGCCTCATTTAGAGCGAGTTCATCCGGCCCAATAATGACTGCAAATGCCGCGCCACTCACATCTGCTTTTTTCATTTGCGATTTAAAACTGGCCGCTTGACCATCGGGGGCACAAAACAAAATCGTATCAATACCAGCGCTGCGTAATTGTTCGGCAGCAATAAAAGCAGCCGTTAAGGTTTCGCCACCCTGATGCAAAATATATACATCACACACCGCTTCAGCTTCAGGCACTGAGCCTGAAATTGCCATGAGCTCTAGTACCCGCTCAATACCCATAGCCCATCCACAAGCTGGCGCAGCCTTGCCACCCATTCGCTCGACTAACGGATCATAACGTCCACCGCCAGCAATCGTGCCTTGCGCGCCTAGTTCGGTGGTTACCCACTCAAACACGGTGAGGTTGTAGTAGTCTAAGCCGCGCACCAAGCGCGGATTAATTTTGCAAGGAATATTGTGGGCTTTTAATAAGGCCTGGACAGCCGTAAAGTGCTGCATGGATTCCGCGCCGAGAAAATCCAGCAAGCGTGGTGCCTTCTCAATCAATTCCTGCATTGCAGAATTTTTAGAATCCAAAATGCGCAAGGGATTGGTGAGTAAACGACGCTGTGAATCTTCATCAAGAGCTGCAGCATTAGCCGTAAAATACTTAACTAAAGCCTCGCGATGCGCAGCGCGCTCTGCGGCTTGGCCCAGGGAATTAATTTCCAGGTGTACGCCCCGTAAACCTAACTCATCCCATAGCCGTTGGCCCATCACAATAATTTCGACATCAATATCGGGGCCCGCAAAACCTAAGGCTTCAACGCCAAATTGATGGAACTGCCGGTAACGCCCCCGCTGCGGACGCTCATGGCGAAACATGGGGCCCATATAACAGAGACGTCTAGGGCCGTCATACAATAAATTATGTTCAATCACTGCGCGTACCACTGCAGCAGTACCCTCGGGTCGCAAAGTGAGTTGCTCACCATTCAGGCGATCTTCAAACGAATACATTTCTTTTTCAACAATATCAGTGACTACCCCAATGCCACGCTGAAAAACTTCGGTTGCCTCAACAATCGGGGTTTTTATAAACTCATAGCCGTAAGCGCGGGTTAAATCGTGTAAGATTTTTTCCAAGTGCAACCACTGCTTAGAATCAATAGGCAGGACATCATTCATGCCGCGCACGCCAGCCAGTTTTTGAATTTTTTGCTCACTCATCTTGTCTGCTCATGCTGTTGATTAACCATAGTGCGACTGCACATAGTCATTCACGATCACCTGAAACTCTTCAGCAATACTTGGGCCGCGCAAGGTTTTTACTTTAACGCCGTCAACAAATACGGGGGCGGCCGGAGTTTCTCCCGTTCCGGGCAAAGAAATACCGATATTGGCATGCTTACTTTCTCCAGGCCCATTAACAATACAACCCATCACCGCAACATTCATATTCTCCACCCCAGGATGGGATTTTTTCCAGATCGGCATTTGTTGGCGTAAGTAAGATTGAATTTGGGCGGCTAATTCTTGAAATGTCGTGCTTGTAGTCCTTCCGCACCCAGGACAAGCAATAACCATTGGCGTGAAATTACGCAAGCCCATGGTTTGTAAAATTTCCTGAGCCACAATAACTTCATTTTCACGAGGGGCGCCAGGATCCGGTGTCAAGGACACCCGAATCGTATCGCCAATACCCTCTTGCAATAAAATACCGAGGGCTGCAGTCGAAGCCACAATGCCTTTGCTACCCATACCGGCTTCTGTTAAACCCAAATGCAAGGGGTAATCGCAACGGCGGGCTAAATCACGATACACAGCTACCAGATCTTGTACACCACTCACTTTGCACGACAATATAATTTGATTAGCGCTCATACCCAATTCAACTGCCTTAGTAGCTGATTGCAAGGCTGACTGAATTAAAGCTTCAATCATCACTGCTTGGGCTGTCTTAGGTTCTGCAAGTTTGGCATTTTCATCCATGATGTGGGCCAATAGTGCTTGATCTAAGCTGCCCCAATTCACGCCAATCCGAATTGGCTTTTGGTAACGGCAGGCCGCTTCAATCATTTGGGCAAATTGCGGATCGCGTTTTGCTCCCTTACCCACGTTACCCGGATTAATCCGGTATTTCGATAAGGCTTTGGCACAAGCTGGAAAATCGCTTAGTAGAGTGTGGCCGTTGTAATGAAAATCACCAATCAGCGGCGTAAAAATGCCCATCGCATCTAATTTCTCTCTGACGTAAGGCACGGCTGCGGCTGCTTCCGGTGTATTAACGGTAATACGCACTAATTCAGAACCTGCACGCGCTAATTCCTTAACTTGAATCGCAGTACCTAGGGCATCAACCGTATCTGTATTGGTCATCGATTGCACGCGCACGGGCGCATCACCTCCCACGGTCACATGCACATCTTGCCAAGATACTATTGCCTGCAAGGAACTGCGGCGCGGCGCAGGGCCTAGGGGGAGGCAAGCAGAATCAGGAGTAGTACGCATATCCATCCGGTTAAAAATTAACGTTCCAACCACTGCACAGTTTGCTCGCCCAGCGCTGCATCTACCGTGCGCTCACGAACTTTAGTACGGTCAATAATATCGCCTGCTAGCTGTCCGCAAGCTGCAGCAATGTCATCACCACGGGTTTTGCGTACCGTCGCAATCATGCCGGCTTCTTGCAAAATATTACTAAAGGCAAAAATACGTTGCGGAGAAGAACGAGTTAAGCCCGACTCAGGAAAAGGATTGAACGGAATTAAATTTATTTTGCAACGAATCCCTTTTAATAATTGCACCAACTCTCTTGCCTGCGCATCTTGATCATTGATTTCATTAAGCATGCAATATTCAAAGGTGATGAAGTCGCGCGGTGCATAAGGCAAATAGCGCTCGCACGCAGCTAATAATTCTTTCAGCGGATATTTTTTATTCAGCGGAACTAGTTGATCGCGTAAGGCATCATTCGGCGCATGCAACGATACAGCTAAAGCCACTGGACAATCTTGTGCCAAACGATCCATCATTGGCACCACGCCCGAAGTCGAGAGCGTTACCCGGCGTCGTGACAAGCCATAAGCATGATCATCTAACATTAAGCGCAAGGCAGGCAAGACGTTATCGTAATTGAGGAGAGGCTCACCCATGCCCATTAAGACTACGTTGGATACCACTCTGCCCTCGTGAACATAACCTGGAGTTGGGTATTCTTCAATGCGTTTAATTGCGCTAGGGTCAGCGCGCAAATGGTGTTCAGCAAACCATAGCTGGCCAATAATTTCGCCCACGGTCAGGTTCCGTGAAAAACCTTGATATCCAGTAGCGCAAAAAGAACAATTGACCGCACAACCTGCCTGGGAAGAGATGCATAAGGTACCGCGATCATCCTCAGGAATAAACACCATTTCAACCGCATTACTGCCACCCACATCTAACAACCATTTGCGGGTGCCATCAGTCGCTAGCGCTTCACTTACTACGGGCAGCGCGCAAACTTCGGTCTGCTCACTTAAGGTCTGCCGAAATGATTTAGCTAAATCGCTCATTAAAGCAATATCACCGACACCGCGCTGATGCACCCAATTTAATAATTGCTTGGCTCGAAACGGCTTTTCATGCAGCCCTGCAATGTACGCCTGCATTGCCTCGGCGTCTAAATCTAAGAGATTAATGCGGGGTGAATTCACATTAACGATTAAAAATAGTCATGCCAGGGAAAAAGAAGGCGATTTCGACTGCAGCCGTTTCAGGAGCATCAGATCCATGTACCGAATTAGCGTCGATGCTGTCAGCAAAGTCGGCACGAATCGTACCTTTGTCGGCTTTTTTTGGATCGGTCGCGCCCATCAATTCACGATTCTTCGCAATGGCATTCTCACCTTGCAAGACCTGAATCATCACTGGACCTGAAATCATGAATTTAACTAAATCGTTAAAGAAAGGCCGATCTTTGTGCACTGCATAAAACTGCTCCGCTTCCGCTTGCGATAAGTGCGCCATTTTCGAGGCCACTATTTTGAGCTTAGCCGCTTCAAAACGCGCATAGATTTGCCCGATGACATTTTTAGCTACTGCGTCGGGTTTAATAATAGATAAAGTGCGTTCCATTGCCATGCATAACTCCAGTACTGAATCAAAGATAGTAAAAAGCAGTGTTGGAGCCCTAAGAAGGGCATCCTAGCTGCAGATGCTGAAAGCTGCGTTTGCTGCCAACGCCCACAGAATTATACATCCCTAGACCATCCTGCCTTTAAGGGTAAATTAGCTAAGTGATTGAATTTACAGGGGATAACCCCTCTGTCAGCAGTATCTTTATGAAAGCCCTTGAAATTCACCTAATTTGTCTATACTTAATGCATAGGCCAATTTTGGGCTTAGTTAATTTAACAATGAAGGGGTCTCAATGAGCGATTTAAACTCTTTTGGCTTTGGACAGTCTGGTTCTGTAACAAGTCTGCAAATCCGTAACCGGGTTTTGCGCAATACCTATGCTTTGCTTGCTCTCTCGATGGTGCCTACCGTCATTGGCGCTTGGTTGGGAGTTGCAATGGGGTTTGTACCTTTTGCTGGCAGTCCTTTCTTAGGTTTCATCGTCTTTTTGGCAGTTGCCTTTGGCTTCTTCTGGGCTATCAATAAAAATAAAGATACTGGCATCGGTGTTTTGCTACTGCTAGGCTTTACCTTCTTTATGGGTCTGATGTTGTCAGGTCTAATTGGCTTTACCCTCAGCAGCTATAGCAACGGCGCTACCTTAATCATGCTCGCTTTTGGCGGCACTTCCTTAATTTTCGCCACCATGGCTACCATTGCCACGGTAAGTAAAAGCGATTTTTCTGGCATGGGCAAATGGCTCATGGTTGGTGTGTTGCTCCTCATCGTGGCTTCGTTGGCCAATATCTGGCTGCAATTACCTGCGCTCATGCTAACAGTGATGATTCTTGCAATTGCCATTTTCTCAGCCTTTATTTTGGTCGATGTGCAACGTATTATTAGTGGCGGCGAAACCAACTATGTAATGGCCACCTTAGCAATCTACCTTGACGTCTATAACGTCTTCACTAACTTGCTGGCTTTATTTGGCATCATGGGTGGGCAACGCGATTAGACTCAATGCTTACCTGCATTACGCGATCAAAAAAGCACCTTTCGAGGTGCTTTTTTTATGCACTTATTTTTTCTCAAACACTGCGATCGATTCAATATGGGAAGTGTGAGGAAACATATTCACGATGCCAGCCTTAGTCAACTCGTAACCAGCTTCGCCCAATAGGATCGCAGTATCGCGCGCCAGCGTTTTCGGGTTGCAAGAGACGTAAACAATGCGCCGGGGTAAAAAAGATGAGGCGGAATAATCGCCCGCGAGGAAATTCTTTTGTAAAGCTTCTAAGGCTTGGCACAAGGCCATGGCCCCCTCTCTAGGAGGATCAATCAACCAGCAGTCTGCCGGCCCCCATGAACGCACCATCACTGCATCAGCAGTAAATAAATTCGCCAATTGAAACTGGGCTTTATCAGCCAGCCCGTTATGTTTTGCATTACTATGCGCCCGCAGGGTTAAGGCATTATTACCCTCAATGCCCAAAACCGCTTTGGCTAAACGCGCCAAGGGTAAAGTGAAATTACCAATGCCACAAAATAAATCAAGTACTCGTTCATGGGCTTGCGGTGCTAACAAACGCATTGCCTGCCCCACTAAGGCGCGATTCATCGCATGATTGACTTGCGTGAAGTCAGTAGGCAAGAAAGGCATTTCAAGCGCGAATTCAGGTAGTCGATAACATAAACTACCCTCAGCAGGATGAAATGGCTTAGCAGTATCGATTCCACCAGGTTGTAACCACATCCATACCGAGTGCTGCTCGGCAAACTTGCGCACCAGGAGAAGATCGGCAGAACTCAGTGGCACCATGTGGCGTATCACTAAAACTGGTACTGGCTGAAATGCATTGGTGATATTACCCTCGCCTACTGCCAATTCAAATTGGGCAATATCATCAGGAATCGAGAGCGCATTCACCAACTCTCGTAACGGTAGCAATAAAGCAGAAACTGCTTCGGGCAATATTTCACAAGCGAACATATCGGCCACATAGCCGCTATTGAATTCATGAAAACCCACCAGTGCAGTGCCTTTTTTAATCGACCGATTTACTACACTTAAACGCGCTCGTTGCCGATAAGCCCAACTAGGTCCGCCTAAAGGGCGCAATATTTCTGCGGGCTTAGCGCGGGCAAGATGCCAGAGGTCATCTTCTAAAACCCGTTGCTTTATCGCTATTTGTGCTGCTACATCCAGGTGTTGCATGCTACAGCCGCCACAAATACCAAAAGCTAAGCAACGCGGCTGCGTTCGAAATACGGCGGGCTTTAAGATCTGGACAACTTTGGCCTTAGCAAAGCGCGCTTTATCACGGGTAATTTGATAGCTAACTAGTTCAGTAGGCAATGCGCCACGAATAAATAGCACCTTGCCCGCTTCACCGGCAGGCGCATCAGCAGCGGGCGGCAGCCTGGCAATGCCCTGCGCGTCTAAATCGAGAGATTCAACCCAAATCGGCTCGCCAATTGGCTCAGACATACCGCAAGTGTTTAAGCGGCATCCGCAAATCCAGCAAGGTATTCTTGCCATGCTGCGCCGTGTGGCTGCTTAGATTCCACTTGCAGATAGGCGCGTACAAAGCGCACTTCTTCAGCATATTCTGCGGGGGAAAAACCGCCCCGCATCAATTGAAAGCGGCAATACATCAAATACGTATTCACCACATCCGTTTCGCAATAGCTACGAATCTCGGGTAAGCGACCTTCCTGATAAGCGCCCCATACTTGACTACCGTCCATGCCCATTTTTCCAGGAAAACCACAGAGTTTGGCTAAGCTATCCAACGGTGCATTTGCCCGCGGATTAAATTTTGCCAAAATATCCATCATGTCTAAATGCCGTAAGTGATAGCGGGAAATATAGTTATTCCACTTAAAGTCACGGCTGTCACTATCCTGGCTTTCACCCATCTCCCAATAACGTGCGGCTTGCACTTCCTGCACCATAGAGCGGTAATGCAAAACGGGTAAATCAAACCCGCTACCATTCCATGAAACTAGTTGCGGGGTATATTTTTCAATTAAATCGTAAAACGCCTGAATTAAGGTTTTTTCATCATCGGCAACCTCGCCTAAAGACCCCACCTTAAATTGCGGTAACCCTTCTTTAGTCGTGCGACGAATCACGCATGAAATCGCCACAATTTTTTGTAAGTAGAGCGGCAGAAAATCGCTACCCGTTTTCACCGTCCGCGCTGCCATCGCTAACTGTGCTACCTCGGCATCAGCAATGGTGGCGGGATAATCTTCCAGGCGCCGTAAGCCAGCTACATCGGGAATAGTTTCAATATCGAAAACTAAAACGGTTGCGCCTGCTCGCATGAGTAAGAGGCTGTCCTACTGTAAAAATTGCATTGGATTAACCGGCTTTCCATTCACCCGTACTTCAAAATGCAACTTCACCGCATTGGTGTCGGTATCGCCCATCTCAGCAATTTTTTGCCCCTTGCGAACGCTATCGCCCTCCTTCACCGCCAGACTTTTGTTATAGGCATAGGCGGTTAAATAGGTATTATCGTGCTTCACAATCACCAAATTACCATAGCCGCGCAAGCTATTCCCTGCGTACACCACCTTACCATCTGCGGCTGCTTGAACTGGCTCGCCTAACTTTCCGGCTATATCAATACCCTTGTTTTTACCCTCACTAAACTCTTCAACGACCTTACCTTGTGCTGGCCAAGATAAGCGAATGCCTGGCTCAGCTACTTGAACAGTACTAGCTTCACCTTTAATGTTATCGGTTTTTAATCCCTCAGTCTTGGCTGGGTCAGGTTTTAAAGCGCCAGCCTTAGCAGCACCAGCACCTGCAACTACACTTTCACCGGCAGGTAATTTTTTTCCCGCTGGGCTAGCTGCACTTGCTGATTTACTAGCATTTGGTGATTTAATTAATAAAAGTTGATCGACTTCAATTTGATTGGGATCACTTAAATTATTCCAAAGCGCAATATCTTTATAGGATTGACCATGATCTAAAGAAATGCGCAACAGGGTATCACCGCGCTTTACACGGTAATAGCCAGGTGGAGTTGGTTCATTAGCCATGGAAGAAGTGTTGCTCGCATTACGATCATTAATGGGGGCAGGCTTAGTGCGGGGCGTAGAACAGCCAGCTAAAGCCAAACCCACTGCCAACGTAATTGCTAGCGGTGCAGCTGAGGCTAAAGCGCGCTTTAAATCTACAGCTAATACGGGTATCAATATCAATCGCTTCATATCACCCCTGATTGTAAAGGCACAAAAAAGACCTCGTCTAGTGCAGTTCTTTGATAGCGTTGCGAGCTGACACGCTCAATCAGCAGAAGTTGCTGCGCATTTGCATTCCGTGCAACTGGCGCTATGAGGCGCCCACCAATCGCTAACTGATCTAATAATGCATCGGGAATACCGAGTCCTGCGGCGGCCAAAATAATGGCATCAAATGGGGCAGCCTGGGGAAGACCTAAAATACCATCGCCGTAAATGAGCCGTAAATTATGAATCCGAAAAGGTCGTAATTTAGCCCGAGCCAAATCGTGCAAGGGACGAATCCGTTCAATTGAATAAACTTCTGCCGCGAGCAAACTTAACACCGCGGCTTGATATCCGCAGCCTGTACCAATTTCCAATACCTTGCCCAGGGGATTTTTATTTTTATGTAAAAGTTCAATCATGCGAGCTACTACCGAAGGTTTAGAAATGGTTTGCTGATGACCAATAGGCAAGGCCGAATCTTCGTACGCCTGCGCATGCAGGCCAGCATCCATAAAAGCGTGCCGCGGTACGGTGGCAATCGCTTCTAAAGTTTTAAGGTGTTTTACCCCGCTAGCGGCAACTTTATCGGCAAGTGCTTGGCGGTGGCCAGCATGACGTGAAGTAGCCTTCAACCGCGATCCCAGCCATTGGCTCGCATGGCGGCTAAGCGGGCATGATGGGTTAAATCCAGTTGCATCGGCGTCAGCGAGACACAGCCATCAGCAATTGCACTAAAGTCGGTGCCCAAAGAAGCATCTTTCGCCACCCCTGCTGCACCAATCCAATAAATTAATTCACCACGGGGATTTTTTTGGACCACAACTGGCTCAGAGTGATGACGATTACCTAAACGAGTGACTCGCCAGCGCTGTAAGTCTGCATAGCTTTGATTCGGTAAATTTACATTCAATAAGGTTGCTATGCCCTTTTCAGAGCCAATGGGATTCGCTAATAAATGAGTAACAATATCTTTCGCAATTGCTGCTGCGTCATCAATGCGGGCCCAGCCGCGGTCAATTTGTGAAAACGCTACCCCTGGCACCCCAAACATGACCCCCTCAATTGCTGCTGCTACGGTGCCTGAATAGAGCACATCTTCGCCCATATTTTCGCCTTGATTAATACCCGAAACAACTAAATCGGGGCGCTGATCTAAAAAACCAGTCATGGCAATATGCACGCAATCGGTTGGCGTACCGTTAATAAATAGAAACCCATCTCGTTCGCCACCAGCTACACGATGGATCGATAAGGGGCGCGATAAGGTTAATGAATTCGAGGCACCACTATGATTTTGCTCTGGTGCAATTACGGTAATCCGACCCAACGGGCGTAACGCATTGACTAAGGCCAATAAGCCAGGAGCTAAATAACCATCATCATTAGAAACAAGAATATGTAAATCTGGTTGAGCTGGCATAGATAGTGAAATTTAAAAATTAGGAAATTAAAATAAGTGCTTAAAAATCAATACAGTATTACTAAATGACTGGCGCATTTGGTAAGGCGCGCCCTCTAAACCAGCTATAAATCACGGGTAACACCAATAAGGTCAGAATCGTCGTCGTAACCATACCGCCAACAATAACTAGCGCAAGTGGACGCTGCGCTTCCGAGCCAATCGAGTGCGATAAAGCGGCAGGTAATAAACCGAGCCCCGATAACATCGCGGTCATTAATACGGGGCGCACCCGCAAAGAAGAGCCCTCAACCATGGTGTCCTTCATTGCCGCCAGGTCATCCGACATCGATTTATTAATGAAGGAAATTAAGATCACCCCGTCTTGAATTGCGATACCAAATAAGGATAAAAAGCCGAAGAAAGCCGAAATACTTAAAGTCTCTCCTGCAAGATGTAAGGCCAGCACACCACCGATTGCAGCGAAGGGGACATTAATCATCACAATCACTGCATCCCGGAAGTTTCCAAAGGCGCTAACCAACAAGAGGAAGATGCCGAGTAAAGCTAAAGGCACAATGACCATCAACTTTTTCTGCGCCTGTTTCATTTGATTAAATTGCCCATCCCAACTAATCGAATAGTTTGCTGGCAAAGTAATATTCTTTTGCACCAACGCTTGCGCATCTTCCACCGCACTGCCTAAATCGCGTCCGCGTACACTAAATTTAATCGCGATATACCGCTTACCTGCTTCGCGATAAATAAAGAAGGGGCCATCACTTAAACTCACTTTAGCCACCATCGACAAGGGGATCGTAGCGCCCGATGGCGAATCAACTAATAATTTAGAAATATCTAAAACATCATTACGACTACCTTCATTTAAGCGTACTGCAATACCGAAAGTTTTTTCATCTTCGAGTAAATTGGTAATCGGCATGCCGCCAATGGCATTGGCAACAATGGTTTGTATATCGTTCACATTGATGCCGTAACGAGACGCTTTCTCGCGATCAATTTGAATATTTAAGGTAGGCTGCCCTAACTCTTTCAAAATACCTTCATCGGCTACTCCAGAAACTTTTTTGAGTTCGTCAATAATTTCCCGCGCCTTAAGATCTAAGACCTCTAAATCGGGGCCATAAATTTTTACCGAGTTTTCGCCCTTTACGCCAGATAAAGCCTCATTCACGTTATCTTGAATGTATTGCGAAAAACTATAATTAATACCAGGAATTTTATTTAGCTCGACTTCTAAATGCTCAATCAGTTGTTTCTTGCTCGACCCTGCTGGCATTTTATCGGGGGCTTTTAAATAGAGGCCGTATTCCTGATTAAAAACACCAGTTGAGTCAGTGCCATCATCTGGACGACCAATTTGTACGGCTACTTTTTCAATTTCGCCTTGCCTCAAAAAGATGCCGCGTAATTCATTGGCAATTTTGACTGAATAATTTAAATCAACCGTATTTGGCAAGGTAACCCGTAACCAAATATTATTTTCTTCCAAGGTAGGCAAGAAGGCCGTACCAAGCTTAGTCATACTAAATAGCGTTAATCCTAAAATAAAAACTGCAATCGCTACTACGGTGCGGGGACGGTCCATCCAGCGCCGTAATAAAGGCTTATATCCTGCTAATAAACGGGTAATGAAGCTGGGCGGCTTGTGATGTAAATTTTCCCCAAAAATAAGGGAAATCATTGCAGGCAAAAAGGTGAGGCTCAAAATCATTGCTGCAATCAGCGCAAAGCCCATGGTGAAGGCCATGGGTTTAAAGATAATCCCTTCCACGCCACCCATAAAGAATAAGGGGGAATAAGCCACAATAATGATACTGGTGGAATAAATCATCGCCCGCTGAACTTCGCTGGTGGCAATAATGATGCTTTGATTTAAGCGCTTACCACCCTCCTCTAAATGGCGCATCACGTTTTCAGTCAAAATGACTGCTGAGTCAACAATCACCCCGAAGTCGATAGCGCCTAAGGAAATTAAGTTGGCTGGCACGCTCCAAATATGCATCTGGATAAACGAGACACATAACGCCAAAGGAATTACAGCTGCGACAACAGCGGCGGCGCGCAAATTACCTAAGAATAAAAATAATACTGCTAGCACTAGAGAAATACCAAAAAATAAGGTGTGCTTAACAGTGCCAATGGTAATGTCTAGCAGTGCTTGCCGATCATAAAAGGGCATTACTTGTATGCCTGGCGGCAAAATATGATTGTTGATGACTTTTATTTTGTCGCGCACCCGAGCCAATACTTCAGTAGCATTTTCGCCGCGGCGCAAAAACACAATACCCTCTACTGCATCAGCGTTCTCTCCGTATTGAAACATGCCTAAACGCGGAGCAAAACCAATCTCTACTGTCGCGACATCGCCAATGCGAATGGGAATACCCTGATTTACAGCCACCACCACCTGCTTAATGTCGCCTATATTTTTAATGAGGCCAACACCCCTCACCACGAACTGCTGCTCTCCTGCTGGTAATAAGCCCCCGCCAGCATTGCTGTTAGCATTATTTAAAGCAGCAATAATTTGGGTAATGGTCACCCCTTTTGCTTGCAAGCTCTCCGGCGTAATAATCACTTGATATTGCCGCACCTTGCCACCAAAAGATGACACATCAGCCACCCCGGGAGTTTGCTTTAGCTCTTTATAGATCTCATAATTTTGTAAGGTTTTTAAGCGGGTTGGCGATGCAAATTCCGATTGCACGTGATAACGCATAATTTCACCAGTCGCATCGGAGTCGGGGCTGATACTCGATGAAACGCCTACGGGAAAGGTCACGTTACTCAGATTGACAATAAACGTTTGGCGCGCTTTAAAGGGATCAGTGGTATCGGTGAACTTTAAGGTAACAACCGATAAGCCAAACAAGGAAACCGAACGAAAAGCTTGCACACCTGGAATACCAGCGAGGGCATTTTCAACTGGAATGGTTACTTGCTGCTCGACCTCAGAAGTGCTACGCCCAGGCCATTGCGAAATTGCCTGAATTGTTAAGGGGGCTACTCCAGGGTAGGGCTGAATGGGCAGCTGACTAAGACTAAACATTCCCAGCCCCAATAAACCAATTGAGGCAACAATGACGATGACGCGCTTTTCAAGCACGCCCCCCATAAAGGAAGTAAACAGACTCACTTAGTCCTCTTGCCTTGCAAAACGATCATTGAGCAGCACAGCGCCATCGATCAACACATTGGCATTAGGCATTAAACCCTCGGTAACAGCATAGGTTTTACTATCGATGTCATAACCTTTCACGGGCACTCGTCTAAAGGTGTCGCTAGCGATACGCATAATCACATACTTGGTTTCACGCACCCGAATAATTGCAGTTTGTGGCAGCACATAAGCTTCGGCCATTCCCGTAGTGAGCTTAGCCGAAACATACATATCGGGACGAAGCAGACCTTCGGAGTTATCAACGTCGCAACGAATTAAAAGAGCACGAGTGACTGGATCAATTGCTGGGGCAATATAGTTTGCATAAGCAACAAATTCTTTATCAGGATAAGCCTCGGTGCGCAAAACTAATTTTTGCCCGCGACTTACTAAACGCATATCTTGCTCATATACGTTCCCTAAAAACCATAACTGCTTAGGATCAGCCAGGGTGGCAACAACATCGCCTGAATTCACAAAGGCTCCAGGATCAACATTGCGCTTTACAACTACACCCTGCAAGGGTGAGCGCATAATTAAATTCAACTGGCCCTTTTCGGTTTTAGCCAAATTCTGAATATCTTGATCGGAGGCGCC
>CAIXDG010000129.1 GCA_903918115.1 uncultured beta proteobacterium | reverse complement strand
ATTTCCGATGCCTATTCCCGGACTCAGACTGGTAGCGCAAGGTCTATGGTTTCTAAATATGGGGCTTTTTAGCCTGTTCACCTGCCTCTATGCAGCGCGATGGCTCATGTTCTACAACCAGGCAAAACGCGTCTTTGGTCACTCGGTTATCTCGATGTTCTTTGGTTGCATCCCGATGGGCTTGGCGACCATCATCAATGGATTACTTATTTTCGGTATTCCTTTATGGGGCAAGGGGGTAATCGAAATTGCTGAAGGGCTGTGGTGGCTTGACGCTGCTCTTTCCGTTCTCTGTGGAATCGCAATCCCGTTTATGATGTTTACACGACAGAACCACAGTATCGAGCAGATGACAGGCGTCTGGCTACTGCCTTTTGTTGCCGCTGAGGTAGCCGCTGTGAGTGGTGGTCTTCTGGTGCCATACCTGACGGATGCCCACCAACAACTCAACATGATCATTACCAGCTTTGCTCTTTGGGCCTTTTCTGTACCGATTGCCATGGGTATTCTCGTCATTCTTCTAATGCGTATGGTCGTACATAAGCTGCCGCCCGCCAATATGGCCGCCACAAGTTGGCTAGCGCTCGGCCCGATCGGAACGGGCGCACTGGGGTTACTCATTTTGGGCTCGGCAACGCCGGAAATTTTTAATGCGAATGGCCTCGGTGCTTACGGCAGCTCAGTACAAGGTATCGGCCTGGTTGGTGGTATTTTACTCTGGGGATATGGTCTATGGTGGGTCGCCATAGCCAGCGTTATCACCTTGCGCTATCTGCTGCAAGGCCTGCCCTTCAATCTCGGCTGGTGGGGTTACACATTCCCGATTGGTGTTTACTGCGTAGCGACGCTTAGACTGGCGACAATGCTTCCTATGCCGATTTTTTCATTTCTTGGCGCTGGTATGGTTATCATTCTAGCTGGACTCTGGTTGATTGTGGGCACTCGCACTGTTCTTGGTGCGTGGCGAGGTGATCTGTTCGTGTCGCCCTGCTTAAAAGAATAGTAAGTCAAAACCGTATAAATATTCCTTTTTTGGATTTTTTATTGGGCCGCAAAATTCATGTAATCCGAGGCAATGCACTTCTTTAAAACATTCTCAATGCCCCATTCATATTTGTAATCTTTTTAGCAAGTTCACAGTCGCCACCCGACCCATAGCTGCCTGTCAGCTACGAATTTAGGCTTCTCTGAACCGGACATTCATGACGAGTTGCAGTTCGGAAATAATATGCCTTATCAATAATTTCTTTAGAGCCAGTGACTGAAAATCCTCATGTCGAAAATGCTGTTATTACACCGGTCAACATGCATCCTGAAGGCTCCGATCTGATTGGGGGCTTTTTTATGTCTGATGGTTTTGTGTTTAGGGGATATTCCTGTCTTCTTTTCATCCGATTGGAATTATCGATGTGGGTTTTGGAGATGAACCGATTTCGAAGGATAGTTACGAGAGATGAAAGTTTATACCGGCATATTTGGACATGGTTGACACCATTTTCAAGTGATCTGTAAGTTTGGACTAAACAATATATAGGATGAGGTAATTATGTGTTGCCTTAACTGAGAGGGCATGGGATAGTAATTTTTGCAATTTTAAAACTGCATAAATATATTTGACTTATAAATGATTTATTAGTCGGTGTTCTCTTTTAGAGTAATAAGGGTAAAGGTATGAAATATTATATGAAAACAAAATTATCACAATTCCTACTTATGGGCGCACTGGCGATTGGCATCACTTCCAACGCTATGGCCGCAGAAGATAAGCAACTATGCTT
>CAIXDG010000128.1 GCA_903918115.1 uncultured beta proteobacterium | reverse complement strand
GATTTCAGCACCTCAGGCGGTTTGTGATTTAGTCAGGGCTGGCCCGCCAGTAACCAAAAACACCTCTCACGAGGTGTTTTTTTATGGCAAATCTGCTTTTAGATCACACAACGGCCATGAAATAGTTAAGACTCTAGCGTGGGTGTTAGGTGATGCGCAACAAGTAAATAGTTAGCAAATGAACATTCAGGTAACAGGCAACTTGCTGCCGATTTAAAGCCAATCTGCTTTCCAAGACGCAGTCAAGCAAATCAAATGCGTTTGCGCAGCGTCATCAATATGTGGTTCATGCCAGCCATAAATACCCATCTCAGCCTGACTCGAGTCTGCACCAACTTGTATCGGACCATTAACTGAAAAGTCATTTTTTTCAAACGACTTAGCCATGACAAGATTGCCCGCCACGGACAGGATCGGGACAGACGAACATGAAAGTAAAAAAGATCGACGACTAGTCATGCAAAACTCCCCATCTAGCCCCAGCATCACGCGACAACTTTGCTGCAATATCTTGCTGCCCAGTTGCTTGCGCGGCCTCAAGTGCAAGTGCGTATGCGCGTTTTGTGGAGCGATTATTTAAATTAGCTAAAGACAATTGCAGTGCTCGCTCTGGATGCGCGCCACTGCCTAAATAAAATTCTGCGGCATGGTCAGCAAAAGCTAATTCATGACGCGATAAGAGCTCTTCATACCTCGTACGAGCGAATTCCTTTTCAGTAGCCGCAGCGCTCAGATTGCCCCGTTCGGCCAATAGATCAGAGAGCCGCCACCTGACCTCAGGATCGCCACTATGCAGGACAGAAGCCAGCAACTTATACGCATTATCAAACGCGCGATTCTCAAGATGAATTTCAGCTAAATGAACTACCGCATGTGTATAGCCTGGCAAATAGTTGACTGCGTGCGCATACCAATACGCCGCTTGCTCAAGGTCAGGGTCAACGTGTAACTCGCCCCACAAAAAACCCAATTGAAAGCAAGCCCACGCTGGACCAAGCGGCGATAGGCCTACAGAAGATCTCAGCGCCTCCAAGTAAACATCGTGTGCTGCATCATAGCGACCCAGGTCAGCTAGTAATGCACCTAAAGGAACCAAATGCTCCGCGCCTCGATCTTGACTGACCAAAAACTCGCGCTGCTCCAGGACGGCATGAAGATCATCCCCGAGCGCTTGCTGAATACCAAGCTGAATGCGCTGGACTTCTTGACGCTCGGCCCCTAAGGTCTCAGCTCGAGTCAAATTTTCATTCGCCTGCAAAAAATGATGTCGCGCGGAGTTCACGCGTGCAGCCAGCATATGAGAGGACGCAAAATCGGGTTGTGAAATCAACAGGGTATTGGCTAAGCTCTCTAGTCGATCCAGTGCGGTGTAATCCCCAAAGAATTGGGCCATATTAGATTCACCATCTAATATCGAAGCAAGCACCCCAGGTCTGTCAGGATAGTTCTGAAACAAAAACCATTGATGCGCAAGCGAGCTCTGCAGATTGATTGTGAACAGTCCGCCATCGGTTGCCTCTGGCAGAAAATCCTGAACCTCAATCATTTAGGCTGACCGAATTTTTCTTGCAATGCTTTTAAGCTGCGCACAACCAAGGATTGAATGATCAAACGCACGATCAACTCCCCTTGACCAGATGGCCGATAGTCGACAGTCCAACTAACGCGACTACCTGCACCACTCGCAACAACCTGAATCTTGCCGGTATAGGGTTTGGCAGGTATGCCACTCACCATAGAATAGATTAGTGTTTGATTCGCAGCATCCAAACTTTCTAAGCGCTCAACGATGGTTTTGCCATCTACTGTTTCAATTTCTCTGAGCTGACCAATACCTGTCCCCGTTTTTCGAAGTGAAGCGATGAGCGGACTCCAGGCACTATCAAATTGACCAACTAAGGACCACACTTCTGCAGGCTGAGCGAGCAGCTCTACTTGGTGAGAAAACTGAAGTATTTTTTTATTCGGTGGTGCCAGATAAGGGAACACACTCAAACCTGGTTGAGTCGCCTGGGTTGCTTCACTCTGATAAAACTTACCTTGATCGCGATTGATTAAATATGTCACCAATATATCGATAGAGTTTGCGTCGACTGTCCTGCCACCACCTGTGGTGTAGAGCTTGCCCGCAATCGTACTTTTTTCAATTTCCAAAAGACTATCATTGGTCATCGGTTTCGATACATCAAACACCAAAAAATCATCAATCCGCACATTGACATGCGCATTTAATAATGCAGGATCCCAGTTCGTTTCACCATCACGCTTGTC
>CAIXDG010000127.1 GCA_903918115.1 uncultured beta proteobacterium | reverse complement strand
CGCAAGAAGCATTGCAGCGCCTCCTAATACTTCCCAATGCTTTTACTAATGCATTATTACCAAAAATCGTAGGCTTGACGGGGGCGCCATTATGGGAACAATACCAACGCAATCTCAAGCGGGTGACCTGGGGCATGTTGGCTGTTTGCGCTAGTGCTGCAGTTTTAGCCTATCCTGTATTTCAGATTTGGATTTCTCCTGATTTTGCTCAGGAAGCATGGCCTATCGTAGTGATTTTAAGTGTGGGAATTTGGCTCAACTCTATGGCCACTATTCCCTATACTTTCTTGCATGGTACTGGGAGCACTAAAATTACTGCGCTTATCCATATTGCCGAACTGGGCGTGTATTTTGTGGTCTTATATGGTTTAGTTAAGTGGATGGGCTTACCGGGTGCAGCCTTGGCCTGGACGCTGCGTGTGGCAATGGACTTGGTACTGCTAAAACACGTGGTGAAAAAAGAATTTGAAGTGAAGGTCCATTAAGGGCATAAAACAGTTTTAATGTGATAGAACGCAGAATAGAAAGCAGACAATGTACGAAGATAAAGGGGTGCAATATTACAGTCATGTGCGCCGTGAAATTGCCCCTCTGGTTCCAGAGCAATGCGAGCGAGTTTTAGAAATTGGGTGCGGTCAAGGCGACACATTGCTTTGGCTTAAAAATAGCCAAAGCAATTGTCAATGGATCGGGGGGGTTGAACTTTTCCCCGAATCCGGAAAAGTTGCTCAGCAACGCTTAGATTGGTTTTGTGCAGGCAATATTGAAGAACTTGATTTACCGATCGAAGAAGCATCACTCGATTTAATTTTGTGCTTAGATGTACTAGAGCATTTGGTTAATCCCTGGAAAGTAGTTGCTCAATTGCATGCCTTACTAAAGCCTGGCGGAGCCATTGTTGCAAGCATCCCGAACATCCGTTTTTTTAGGGCTTCTTTAGGCCTGGTTGTATTTGGCGACTGGCGCTATGAGCAAGAGGGAATTTTAGATCGAACCCATTTACGTTTTTTCACTAGAAAAACAGCAATTGAATTAATGCAATCGAGCGGCTTACATTGTGATCGCATTATTGGTAGTGGGCTAGAGAAGGGTCGCAAGGCACGTTGGCTTAATTTTTTAACCCTAGGTCTTTTGCGACCGTTTTTTGAATTCCAGTACCTCATTCGTGTTACACAAAGATGAGATGGAGTAAATAATCTTCGTGGTTTATATCATTGTTCTCAACTGGAATGGTTGGCGTGACACGATTGAGTGTTTACAAAGCTTGTTAGCACTACGCTCTTGCTCTTATCGAATTGTGATATGTGATAACGATTCAAGTGATGACTCTCTTGCCCACATTGGATCTTGGATTGGTGCATTGCCAACTGAGCAAACATTGTTTCAAGAGGCTGAGAGGCCCATGATAACAACGATCGGCGGCGCCTACCAATTTGTGGATATTCAAGCACAACCGTGGGCAACTCCCGATCCGACTTTTCGTTTTTGCTTGCTTCAAACTGGGAGTAATCGCGGCTATGGTGCAGGAAATAATGTAGGCATAGATTTTGCTCTGCGAGATCCACAAGCTAGTGCCTTGTGGATTTTAAATAATGATGTCATTGTTGCGCCCGATAGCCTGACTCAATTAGAGGCTTATGCTAAAAAATATCCCAAAGCGGGCATTATTGGTTCCAAATTGATGTTTTATCACAACCCCAACTACATACAAGCTATAGGCGCAAAGTTCAATACTTTCTTTGCAACCTCCACACATCTTGGCCAAGGGGAGCTAGACGCTGGCCAATTTGATGATGATGTATTCGCAAAAGAGTTAGATTACCCCGTAGGGGCTGCCTTATTCGTGCCGCGGCTATTTATTGAGTCTGTAGGCTTGTTGAGTGAAGACTATTTTTTATATTTTGAAGAAATCGATTGGGCGTTGCGGGGTAAAGCGCATGGCTGGCAGATTGGCTATTGCTGGCAATCTACGGTGTTACATAAAGAGGGCGCCAGTGCGGGCTCTCATGCTAATGCACGCTTTAAAAGTATATTGTCTGATTATTACTCTTTAATTAATAGAATTGTTTTTACCAAAAAGTTTTATCCAAACAAGATTTGGAGTGTTAAATTAGGCTTACTGATCGCGTTACTCAATCGGGTGCGCCGTGGTCAGTTATCTAGGCTATCGATCATCGCTAAAGCTTTGGTTCGCTAAGGGGGGTCTTTGTGATACGCCTACTCTTAATTTTGTTGCTCTCGAGCGTGGGGATTGACCGCATTGATTTGGCAGGCGGCAGCCTAGACTTTCGCTTAACTCCATACATTGCGTTAAGCAGTCTATTGATTGCTTATTTTTTTACGGTCTTTGTATTTAGCAATCAAGGTAAAATTTTTCGCAAGTCTGAACAAGTATATGGCTTATTAATTTTAATTTTATGTATTTGTTTGCTTATCTCGGTGGCGCAAAGCGGGGACAGTATCCTTTCGCGAAATCGTTTTTTGCTCTTAATTTTCAATATTTTTTCCGCATATGCATTGATGAAAGTATTGACCACACGATCGGATTCTGAGTCGATTTTTGTAAGTGCTGCTCAGTTGGGAATTTGGATCTTTTTTCTTTTCGATATTGCCCAAGGGCTCAATTTTTATTTTGGCATCACTCCACCCCTAGGCGATACTGTCATCGATATTGTGCCGCCTATGTATGGCGATTTGGCGATTCGACCCAGCGGTTTTT
>CAIXDG010000126.1 GCA_903918115.1 uncultured beta proteobacterium | reverse complement strand
ACGCCCAGCAGGAATGGCAACTTGTCCCAAACGTAAATCTTCGCCTTGCAAGCGGCGATTTTCTCCCGTCCTGACGGCATTCGCTGGAAATAACAAGGCATTTTCTTGCGCGGCGTTAGTGATAATTTCGGTAATGAGTTCTTGGGGAATAACGGTGTCGCATGCGGCAGGCATGAGTGCGCCGGTCATTATTTTGATGCATTCTTGAGCACCCACTTGGCCTACATAGGGTGTGCCAGCAAACGCGGTACCAACAATTTTTAATTTTTTCTGCGCTGCATTGCTGGGGTCATTGTTGCCACCTTTGAAGGCATAACCATCCATGGCTGAATTATCTGCATTAGGAACATGCATTGGCGATAAAAGATCTTCGGCCAGAATACGATTAACTGCGTCTTCAAGTTGAATCGTTTCCTGCGCGACACCCCCATTTTTTTTGTATTCCTCGGCGATTAATTGCTTAATTAATTCGCTGAGAATGTGGCGAGTCTCGATAACAGATAAGGATCCAGCACGGGTATTAAGAGTCATGATTTATTTTGCGCTTCGAGGTAGGCCAAGGCTTCTAGTGACGCTAATTCTGCCGGTGTATTGGCATTCGCAAAGCACTGTTCATTTTCAAAAAGTACTGCACTACTATTCACCTTCTCAAACCAGCGGTCAATTTTGCGCTCACCACTAGCCAAAAATTGTGCAAGCGACAAGCGCACTGTTTTTTTCATCAGACAAAAAACAGCTTGATTCCATCGATGTCCTGTAGAGTCCACAGTACGTGCATACACTAAATCAAATTGACCACGCAGTAACTCAGTACTTAAGCGGGAACCTAAATCCAGCGGAAACAGCGGAGAATCGCAAGGTACCGTGAGCAGATATTCAGTCTGGCAATGCTGCAGACCCGACATAAAACCGGCTAATGGACCAAAATACGATGGCATTGATTCTGCTGCATTGTCATCAGCAATAACGGGATAGCCATAGCTTTCATAATTAGTGTGATTGCGATTAGCATTAATGAGGACGGTGCTAACCTGACCCTTTAGGCGCGTAAGTGCAGTTTCGATCAAGGGTTTTTTGAGGTAGGGTATTAGGCCTTTATCACTTCCACCCATCCGCTCTGCACGACCACCCGCTAAGACTAAGCCAGTAATTACTGCAGGTGGTAATGAAGCTAGGATTGCGGCCATACAGGAATGATCTTAGCCGCCGATGTAAGACATTTCAACCTTACGCCCACTTGAATTTTCGGTTGGCGTGAGTGACCCGCGGATTTCCGAATAGTGATCGTCACGTTTAGCCCACGTATTCATGATGGCATTCGCTATTTCTAAGTCACTTTTGTCCGAGCGTAGTAATGATTTGAAATCGACGCCTTGATGTGCAAATAGACATAAAAAAAGGTGCCCATCAGTGGAGAGTCTAGCGCGGGTACAGGTATGGCAAAAGGTTTGGGTAACACTAGAAATAACGCCAATTTCACCACCACCATCGACATAGCGCCAGCGTTGAGCCACTTCGCCAATATAGTTTGGCTCTAGTGATTGCAAGGGAAACTGCGCATCAATTAGCTTGATGACATCGCGGGATGGCATCACTTCAGCCATGTTCCAGCCATTCGAGCTTCCTACATCCATAAATTCAATCAACCGTAAGGTAATGCCAGAATTGCGGAAATGCTGTGCCAGCGGCAAAATCTCCTGCTCGTTCGCCCCTTTTTTGACGACCATATTGACCTTAATGGATTCAAAGCCAGCTTCTTTTGCCGCCTCAATACCATCTAGTACATCGTCAACCGCAAAATCAACATCGTTCATCTTTTTAAAAACGGCATCATTGAGTGCATCGAGACTAATCGTGATGCGTTGTAAACCGGCATTTTTTAGCTGTTGCGCTTTTTTTCTTAAGAGACTCCCATTGGTCGTGAGGGTAAGGTCTAATTTTTGTCCTGATGGCGTGCGAACTTCTGCCAGCATTGCTACTAAAGACTCTAAATTTTTGCGTAAAAGCGGTTCACCACCAGTCAGGCGAATTTTTTCCACGCCCAAGCTAGTAAAGATTTTTGTCATACGGGTGATTTCCTCAAAACGCAGTAATGCATCTTGAGATAAATAGGGATAATTTTGGTCGAAGATCGATTTCGGCATGCAATAAGTACAGCGAAAATTGCAACGATCGGTTACCGAGATGCGTAAATCACGTAAGTGCCGCTGACGTAAGTCAGTCGTTTCAGCATGCGCCCCTTGCAATACTGCTGGAATCGCCGCTTGGGCGCCAACAGCATTGCTAATGGGAATAATGCGCGGATTGGCTCGATCAACCATACCTAAATAAGTTTATACCTAGTTAACCTAGAAATAACAGGCTAGTTTTTATCAATCATTTTTTCTTGGCCACCCGTTTCTACTAAAACCATTGGACCGCTCGGCAAGTTCATTGGTGGTTTAGGAATACGTTCGGTACGCGGTTTAATAGGTTCGGCATTCATTTGTGTTTGCGCTTCTGCTAATTTAGACGCATCAGTGCCAACCCAGACCATGCCTGCTGATTGCACGACTTGTACTAAAGGTGCCTCTTCTAAACGTGAGAAGGAGACCTTAGGTAAAACAGCGGCAGGCTTCGGTGCCAATGAAGGTGCTTGCGTTGGTAATGTAACAGCAGGGGTATTCGATGCCGGCACAAAACTAGCAGGAGGCTGAGTGATGGGTACACCACTTAAATTATTTTGCAGATCGTGCAGGGGCAAAGAAGCAGAATTACCCGCCATATGCGCCATACCTGCTGGTGGCCAGTTTGTAGGTGAACCAACATTGGCTTCACGGGCAACTACTGGATTTTGTTCGGCTTCATTCGGCGCAGTATCAGCACGATTATCACCACGCTCACGTTGACCGCGACCGCGCCCACGGCGATTACGACCACGAGGGCGATCTTCGCCATTGGCGTTAACTACGGGGGCGCTATCAGCGCTGGCTAGATCAGTCGTCGCAGCATTAGTAGCGCTTGCGCTGCCTTCTACATTGTCGTTACTATTTGGGTTGGCGGGACGTTCGGGACGGTTGTTACGGTTTCGTCCACGGCCATCTTGACGGGGTTTTGCTTCACGCCCATTGGGCTCTGCAGGAGCACCTGCTTCATTAGTAGTTGCTGCAGCTGGACGTTCATTGCGACCACGGCGATTGCGACCACCACGTTCATTGCCATTGCGTCCTTCACGTGCTCCGCTAGGACGAGGACGTGCTTCAGGTGTGGCGACAGTTATTTCTGGGGTCGAAGTAAATAGTTTCTTAATGAAACCCATAAATCCACCGCTTGATTCTGCCACTGCTTTTTCGTTACTGGCAGATGCACGCGCCGCACGGGGTTGGTTCATTGGCGCCGGTTGACTTGGCGTAATTCCTTTAACCGCAGCCTCAGGCTTTACTTTGACCTCTTCTTTGCGACTCACAATCGTATCGGCTTCTAATTCGGTAGCGGCTTCTTGTGCCATGATGTAGCTGGCTTTTTGATCATCCAAACGGGGATCATCGTGGCGTAAGCGCTCTAACTTGTAATGCGGTGTTTCAAGATGTTTATTGGGAACCATCAAGACGTTGACCTTAAAACGACTTTCAATTTTGATGACTTCAGCCCGCTTCTCATTAAGAAGGAAAGCTGCCACTTCAACAGGTACTTGCGTATGAATCGCTGCAGTATTGTCTTTCATCGCCTCTTCTTGGATGATGCGCAATACTTGCAAAGCAGATGATTCGGTATCGCGAATATGGCCAGTGCCATTACAGCGAGGGCAAGTAACATGACTACCTTCCGATAGTGCTGGGCGCAAGCGTTGCCGTGACATCTCCATCAAGCCGAATTTAGAAATTTTGCCCATTTGCACGCGGGCTCGATCATGGCGCAATGCATCGCGTAAGCGATTCTCAACATCTTTTTGACTTTTCGCAGACTCCATATCGATAAAGTCGATGACGATTAAACCCCCTAAATCGCGTAAACGCATTTGGCGGCCAATTTCTTCAGCAGCTTCTAGGTTAGTGCGGGTGGCGGTTTCTTCAATATCTGACCCCCTGGTAGCGCGAGCTGAATTCACGTCAACCGAAACTAAGGCTTCAGTATGGTCAATCACAATCGCACCGCCTGACGGCAGCGGTACCGTACGCGAGTACGCTGTTTCAATTTGATGCTCAATTTGAAAGCGCGAAAAGAGCGGGACATCGTCTTGATAGCGCTTGACGCGGGGTAAGTTATCCGGCATTACTACCGACATAAAGGCTTGAGCCTGTTCGAAAATATCGTCAGTATCAATTAGAATTTCGCCAATATCGGGTTGGAAATAATCGCGAATGGCACGAATCACCAAGCTAGATTCAAGATAAATTAACAGCGGCGCAGAGTTGCTTTTGGCTGCTTCATCAATAGCCTTCCAAAGCTGCATGAGGTAATTCAAGTCCCACTGCAGCTCTACCGCATCTCGCCCAATTCCGGCGGTGCGCGCAATGATGCTCATGCCTTCGGGAACTTCGAGTTGACCCATGGCTTCACGGAGTTCTTGGCGATCTTCGCCTTCAATGCGACGGGATACACCACCCCCCCGGGGGTTATTAGGCATGAGGACCAGATAACGCCCAGCTAAAGAAATAAAAGAAGTAAGCGCTGCGCCTTTTTGGCCGCGTTCTTCCTTTTCAATCTGAATAATGATTTCTTGACCTTCACGCAAGGCATCTTTAATAGATGCAGTGCGAACGTCAACGCCTTCTTTGAAATAGGTGCGAGCGACCTCTTTAAACGGTAAAAAGCCATGACGCTCTTCACCATAATTAACAAAGCAGGCCTCTAAGGATGGCTCAATGCGGGTTATTACCCCTTTGTAAATATTGCCTTTGCGTTGTTCACGCCCAGCAGCTTCGATATCAATATCGATTAATTTTTGACCGTCGACAATCGCGACACGCAACTCTTCTTGTTGAGTTGCATTAAACAGCATGCGTTTCATAATTCTCTCCAAATGGGGCGGGAGGTCGATGCGCGGCGCGATGGAGATGAAATTAGGGGCATCCAAAGAACTAGGTTCTATTGGCCCCTACAGGGCGTGGTTTAAAAGAGAACTAAGCTCTAAATCAGTTAGTTCGAATCGAGCCCATTACTGGGAATCGTTGCCACACCGAACACTCGCCACAGTTACCCTCCTTTAGGGTCATCAATGTAGGCGCGCGCCTGAAAACTGTCATCTAATCGCTGGTCGCGGCATACGGCACGCCAACCCTGCGCCTCGTTAAACAGGGGAGGGGCAACCCTGGGAGTCTATTTCTGATGGTTGACTCCAACGCCACGATTGGGGATTCAAGTGGATATTCTCAGTTGAGCCCAGTCTGAGCCAAATTGGCTAGTGCCTTGATTATAAGGCAGAAGTTCATAATAAGCATACTCATGACTTCTATTTCCTCCGCTAAATCGCCAATTGCGCCAACCGTCGTATTACAAACCATTGGCCCCGATGAGGCCGGTCAGCGTCTCGATAACTTTTTGCTGCGCTGGGCCAAAGGCGTACCTAAAAGCCATGTTTACCGCCTGATTCGCTCTGGTGAAGTGCGGGTAAATAAAAAGCGGGCTGAACCCGCTACTCGACTCATTGAGGGCGATATCGTGCGTTTACCTCCCGTGCGGATTGCCACACCGGAGCGCGTAGAGTCAGGTCAAAATGCCGCGCGGGCACAGCAATATGCAGCCCAAATGCCAATACTGTATGAAGATGAGGTGCTCTTGATTATCGATAAGCCAGCAGGATTAGCAGTGCATGGCGGCTCAGGAATTGCCTTGGGCGTGATTGAAACGCTGAGATTGACTAGGCCAGAGCTCCATTTTCTGGAATTAGTGCATCGCCTGGATCGCGATACCTCGGGTGTATTGTTATTAGCGAAACGCAGAAGTGCCTTGGTTGAGATGCATCGCCAGATTCGCGAAGGCTTAACTGACAAGCGATATTGGTTGATGGCGCACGGCAAAATTGACGCAGGGTCACGGGTGATGCAACTGAAATTCCCCTTACATAAATATCTTTTAGCCAATGGTGAACGGCGGGTTCGGGTAGATGCCGAAGGACTTCCGAGTCACACTGCAGTGAGGGTTAAGCAGGTATTTGAGGGTGATGCGGTAGCAATTAGCTTAGCAGAGGCCCAATTAAAAACTGGTCGAACCCATCAAATTCGCGTGCATTTGCAGCGTATTGGCCACCCGATCTTAGGCGATGATAAGTATGGGCTAGAAGAGGAGGACCGCCGCTTAAAATCCAAACGGTTATATTTGCATGCCCATTTGGTCGGTTTTATTCATCCGCGCACCGGCGAAAAAATGCGCATTGAGTCGCCTCTGCCGGCGGAGTTCAACGCCTTATTAAAGGCGCTTAAGATCGGCGCAGTCATAAACGACAAAGTAGCAACGCCCTAAGCGACAAATCGGTATAGTGAGAAGTTATTTAATTTTAGGTTGGTGAAGGAATGACCGTTTGAACAACATGCTGCAGCAGGACCGCGAGCGACGTTACGATTTAATTGTCTGGGATTGGGATGGCACCCTGATGGATTCAACTCCAACCATCGTGCAATGCATCCAACAGGCTTGTCGAGATTTGGATTTAGCAGAGCCCAACGATACGTTAGCTAGCTCAGTAATTGGTTTGGGCATCGACGATTCTTTGCGGCGCGCTGTACCTAGTATTGCGCCTGCACGGTATCCTGAACTAGTAGAGCGTTTTCGGTTTCATTATTTAGCTCGCGACCATGAATTACATTTGTTTATTGGGATTCGTGAATTGCTCGAGCACCTCCGCCAAGCAGGATTCTTATTAGCGGTAGCAACCGGTAAATCACGTCGCGGCTTAGATCGCTCATTAGATTTTCATGAACTAGATGGACTGTTTCATGCTAGCCGTACTGCCGATGAAACCGCCTCGAAACCGAATCCCGCAATGCTGTTAGAGTTGTCTGATATTTTGCAAGTACCATTGCGGCGTATGCTGATGATTGGCGATACCACGCATGATTTATTCATGGCGCAAAATGCGGGAGTTGATAGTGTTGGTGTGACTTATGGCGCTCATCCGCCAGAGGAGCTGCGCGCTGCCAACGCCTTAATTTGCGTTGATAATGTTCACGAATTAGCGCAGTGGTGCAAGCAACATTTGTACGAAACAGTGCGAACTTAACCAAGAAAGTACAGCGGTGATGGATCAGAAGGAAAACTGGGAGCGACAGGCTCTTGAGCATTTACTGCTTGAAAATTTAAAAGAAACGCGTAAAGCTAGGCGCTGGAAAACCATTTTCCGCTTAGCACTACTGGTGTTAGTTATTGGCATCATTGCCCAGGTATTTGATTTACATATACCAGGACGGGGGATGAATATTGAAAAGCACACTGCTTTAATTAGTTTGGACGGCATCATTTCGCCAACTTCAACAGCGAATGCAGTCGATGTGAACGCCGCCCTCGATGCAGCTTTTGAAAATACCAGTAGCGCCGGCGTGATATTGCGTATTAATAGCCCGGGCGGATCACCAGTGCAGGCCGGGATGATCAATGATGAGATTCGGCGTTTACGGGCTTTGTACCCGCAAAAACCATTCTATGTAGTGGTAGAAGATATTTGTGCTTCCGGCGGCTATTATGTGGCAGTAGCAGGCGACAAAATTTTAGTTGATAAAGCGAGCTTAATCGGCTCCATTGGTGTGGTCATGGAAGGCTTTGGCTTTACTGGTTTAATGGATAAATTGGGGATTTCGCGCCGCTTGATCACAGCGGGTTCGAATAAAGGCATGCTCGATCCATTTAGCAAAGAAAATCCGAAGCAGGTCGAAATGGTGCAGTCGATGTTAGATCAAATCCATCAGCAATTTATTACCGTTGTGAAAGCAGGCCGCGGCTCGCGCTTAAAAGAAAATGCAGAATTGTTTTCCGGGCGAGTATGGAATGGCGAGCAGGCAGTTCAATTAGGTCTAGCCGATGGTTTTGGTAGCGTGGATTCAGTCGCGCGCGATATTTTTAAGGCCCCAGACGTTTTGGATTACACCTTAAAAGAAAATTTTGCTGAACGGGTCGCTAAAAAATTTGGTGCAGAAATGGGCGCTTCAATGGGTCAAGCGCTAATGAAAGATGCCAGTCTGAAATAAGCCATTTGTTTTTTGCTGCGCCTTTATGCCAATAATAAAAAAATCGCTGGACGGTTTTGTAATTCACTGGACATTTTTTCACTAGGAAATCGTTTCCGCCACTCTGAGAGCGTGTAAGTATGAATCGCTTCGCTCGCTAGACTCAAATCGACGCCAATACATAAACGGGTTTCTGCGGATAATGCTTGCAAACAAGCGTCGTACATTGCAGCATTGCGGTAGGGGGTTTCAATCCAAATTTGCGTTTGTTGCAAGCGCCGTGATTCCGCTTCTAGTTGCTTGAGGCGATTAAGGCGTTCTTGGTTTTGATTAGGTAAGTAGCCTTGAAAGGCAAATTGTTGGCCATTTAAACCACTTGCCATCAGTCCTAACAAAATAGAGCTAGGGCCAACTAAGGGTTTTACGGATGCACCCAAACCATGCGCAGCTAAAATTAATTCGGCTCCAGGATCTGCTACTCCAGGCACGCCTGCTTCTGACATGAGCCCCATGTTGTGCCCATCCACTAAGGCTTGTAACAAACTTTCGGGCCGTGTTTGCGAATTATATTTTGCATTCTGTGCTGCGCCACGCCATTCCAACAGCACTAATTCTTGCAAAGGCGTGCAGAGCGATGAAACAGAATCAATGGCTTTTAAAAAAGCCCGCGCAGTTTTGGCATTCTCCACAATCCAGTATTTCAACTCGGCCGCTTGAGTGATCGTCGCTGCAGGTAAAACCCATGACAATTGCTCGAGACGGTCTTCTGTGCCCAAGGTATTGGGGATCAGAAAAAGTGTACCGATAGCCATTTATTGTTTGCGTGCTAATGGTTTTGCAGGCAGTTCAAAGCCCGCATTACGCAATAAGCCACTTAAAGCAATGAGTGGCAAACCAATGAGGGCAGTGGGATCATCGCTTTGTACAGATTCGAGTAGGCTTATGCCAAGCCCTTCTACCTTTGCGCTACCAGCACAATCATAGGGTTGCTCAGAATGTAAATAGGCCTCTAAGATCGCATCAGGTAGATCGCGAAATTGCACTGTGGTTGGCACGCTCAGGGTGGTGAACTGCTCGTCGCGCATGAAACACAGTGCCGTATGAAACTGGACAGGATTGCCGCGCATTAACTGTAATTGGGCTAAGGCCCGCTCAAAATTACCTGGCTTACCTAATACCGCGCCAAATAAATCAGCCACCTGATCTGAGCCTATCACCCATGCCCCCGGGTTCTGTTGCGCTATCGTCCTTGCTTTCAGTTCAGCCAAACGCAAGGCCAGAGCAAGGGTAGTTTCATGGGGCAACGGGGTTTCATCAACTGCAGGTGTTTGACAGCTAAAAGGTAAGCCTAAACGGGTGAGTAATTCACGGCGATACGGCGAACTTGAGGCCAAAATGATTGGCGCTGGGTGCGTTGTAACGACGGAATTGGTCATGAAAAATAGCGCCTTGAATTAGACTGATGAGATGAATCGTAAACAAGTTTTACCTGAAGTTGAACTTTCTGCAACTCCGCATGCATTACGGGCGGTGGATTTTTGTGCGCTGCAGACCTACCATGGTGAGGGTAGGCTGTCAGTGGGCGCCTTGCCCCGCGTGGCTCTAGAGCTGGATATCAGTAATCCAGACGATGGCTTTGATTGGCAAATCCAAACCCAGTTTACGGCTAATCAGGTCGGCGCTCTCGAGCAAACCTTGCGTTTGAAGCTCAAGGGGCAAGCATCAATGACGTGTCAGCGGTGTTTACAGGCTTTTCAGTATGCATTGAATGTGGAGCGTTTATTTATTTTTGTAGCCGATGAAGCAGCCGCGGATGCCTATCCAATGGAAGATGACCTGTTCGATCCCTTGGTCAGCAGCACCCATTTCGACCTATTGGCGCTAATCGAAGATGAAATTCTTTTATCCTTGCCATTGGTGCCAAAACACCCTGAAGCCAGCTGTTCCACAAGCCCCTTCTTAGGCATAATTGAAGAGCCCGAAAACCCCTTTAAGGTCTTGAAAAATATCAAGAAATAGCTCTCGTGGCCGGGTTTGTTGGCGCCCGCAATGTCTGCCCATCATTGCCCAGAATCCCGTATTTAGAGGCGTTTTTATGCTAGAATGCCCCCTTGTTTAGGAGTCCAATATGGCCGTTCAGCAGAATAAAAAATCCCCCTCAAAGCGTGGCATGCACCGCGCCCATGATTCTTTGACCGTTGGTGCGTTAGCAGTTGAAGCAACCACCGGCGAAACGCATTTGCGTCATCACATTTCCCCCAACGGTTTTTACCGTGGGCGGAAAGTGGTTAAAACAAAGAACGATTAATTTTTTCATTTAATCAATTGAAGCGGCTTTAAATTGGCCGCTTTTTTCTTGGCTAAGCAAATTTGGCAACCCCAGCGCCCATTAATTCTCTGATAAACGTCAGGATTGCAGTGGATGCAATGGGCGGAGATCATGGGTTAGCAGTCACCGTGCCTGCGTCTCTGGATTTTCTCCAAGCACATGCCACTGCTCAGATTATTTTAGTCGGTGATCCCCAGTTGCTGGCCCAAGCGTTAGCTAAGGCGGCGCCGGAGTTAATGACACGGATTGAGGTTGTTGCTGCTAACGAAGTAGTGCTAATGGATGATCCGATTGAGATTGCTTTGCGGCGCAAAAAAAATTCATCGATGCGTCTCGCCATTGAGCAAGTAAAAGAAGGCCGAGCGGAAGCGGTTATTTCTTCTGGAAACACTGGCGCTTTGATGGCTATTTCACGTTATCTGCTGAAAACCCTCGATGGTATTGATCGCCCGGCGATTGCTACCGCCATACCCAATGAATTAGGTACTGGCACTACCGTGCTCGATTTGGGCGCTAATGCCGATTGTTTGCCGATTAATTTATTGCAGTTTGCGCAAATGGCTGATGTGATGTTACGCGTAGTTGATGGCAAGTCTTCGCCAACAATTGGGTTGCTAAACATTGGTGAGGAAGTAATTAAGGGCAATGAGGTCGTTAAGGAAGCTGGCGAATTATTGCGTAATAGCCAGTTAAACTTCTTTGGCAATGTCGAGGGCAATGATATTTTTAAAGGCACTGTAGATATCGTTGTTTGCGATGGCTTTGTTGGTAATATTGTTTTAAAGGCGAGCGAAGGGCTGGCAAAAATGATGACTGGCATGATCCGCACTGAATTTAATCGCTCTTGGTTAACCAAGCTCATGGCCTTGTGTGCCATGCTGCCATTAGTGCGGGTCAAAAATCGGGTTGATCATCGGCGTTATAACGGTGCAGTGCTGCTCGGTTTGCGCGGTTGCGTGATTAAGAGTCATGGCTCGGCCGATCGCCTTGCGTTTGCTGCCGCTCTGGAGCGTGCGTATGAAGCTGGCAAGAATCGCATGGTTGAGCGCATTGCCGAAGCGTTTAGTGCGCAGGTGACGCAATGACCCCAAGGTCTTTTTACTCACGCATTGCAGGCACAGGAAGTTATTTACCCGCACAACGCTTAAGTAATCCTGATTTAGCTGCACGTTTAGCGCAAGTAGGAATAGAGACAAGTGATGAGTGGATTCAAACGCGCAGTGGTATTTCGGCGCGCCATTTTGCCGCTGACAATGAATTAACTAGTGACTTAGGCATGTTGGCAGCACAGGCTGCATTGCTAGACGCCAATCTTCGCGCCGACCAAATTGAATTAATTATTTTAGCCAGCTCAACTCCAGATCATTTGGGCGGTTTTCCAAGTACAGCTTGTGTGATTCAAGACAAACTGGGTATTCATAATGGCTGTGCGGCGTTTGATGTGCAAGCAGTGTGTGCTGGCTTTACCTACGCACTCGCCATTGCCGATGCATTTATTCGCGCCGGTACGTACAGTAAGGTTTTGGTCATTGGGGCGGAAATTTTTTCTCGCATCTTAGATTTTAATGATCGTACGACCTGCGTTTTATTTGGTGATGGTGCAGGTGCAGTAGTGCTAGAGGCTGCTGATGAGCCCGGTATTTTAGCTGCGGCCCTGCATGCGGACGGCAGGCAACGTGCCATTTTGTGTGTACCCGGTCGCGCAATTGCCGGCGGCATTGAAGGTACCCCATTCTTAACTATGGATGGTCCAGCGGTGTTTAAATTTGCAGTTAAGGTTTTAGAGCAGGTTGCCCATGAAGCTTTGGAGCGCGCTCAATTAAAGCCTGAACAAATTGATTGGCTAGTGCCGCACCAAGCTAATATTCGTATTATGGAAGGCACGGCGCGGAAATTAGGGCTATCTATGGATAAGGTGATTGTGACTGTTGCCGAGCATGGCAATACGTCTGCCGCCTCAATTCCATTGGCTTTAGACTTTGGGATTCGTCATGGTCAAATTCAGCGTGGTCAGCATCTCTTGTTAGAAGGTGTGGGCGGCGGTTTTGCTTGGGGCGCAGTAGTCCTAAAATATTAAGCGGATCTTTATTTAATGACATTTGCATTCGTTTTTCCAGGTCAAGGCTCACAATCAGTAGGTATGCTGAACTCGCTTGCCGATCGCCCCGAAGTGCAGGCCACTCTTGCCGAAGCATCGCTAGCTCTCGACGAAGATCTCACGCACTTAATTGCTGCTGGTCCAGCAGAAGCTCTGGCACTGACAACCAATACGCAACCGGTGATGTTAGTGGCTGGCGTCGCCTGTTATCGGGCTTGGTTAGCAACTGGCGGTGCAAAGCCTGCATTTGTTGCTGGCCATAGCTTAGGTGAGTATTCAGCTTTAGTTGCTGCCGAAGTCATTTCCTTTCAAGATGCTGTGCCACTCGTGCGCTATCGTGCTGAGGCGATGCAAACCGCAGTGCCTTTAGGTACAGGAACTATGGCAGCAATTTTGGGTTTAGACGGTGCCCAAGTACAAGCGGTCTGCTCTGAGGCGAGCGCCTTGACGAATGAAGTGGTTGAGGCGGTCAATTTCAATGCCCCTGGTCAGGTAGTGATTGCAGGTGCCAATGCAGCAGTCACTAAAGCCTGTGAGTTACTCAAAGCAGCTGGCGCAAAACGGGCTTTGCCATTATCCGTATCAGCCCCTTTCCATTCTTCTTTATTGCAATCGGCCTCAGAAAAGCTGGCAATCTACTTAGAAAAAATCACCTTTCATCCACCTTCGATCCCTTTGATTAATAATGTTGATGTCAGTGTCTTGAGCAATCCTCAGGCTATTAAAGATGCCCTTGTCAGGCAGGCGGCTAAACCTGTGCGTTGGCAAGAAATTATTCAAGCGATGGCGGCGCAAGGTATCACTCAAGTGGTTGAATGCGGCCCAGGCAAAGTGTTAGCAGGCTTGACTAAGCGGATTGATGCTCAATTACAGGGCTTAGCATTATTTGACGATGCAAGCCTTCATGAAGTAAAAATCGCTTTAGGACAAACAGCATGAAAATTGATCTAAGCAAACAAATTGCCTTGGTTACTGGCGCATCGCGCGGCATTGGTGCAGCCATTGCGCAAGAGCTTGCCCAGTCGGGCGCTACAGTCATTGGTACCGCCACTTCTGCAGCTGGCGCATTGGCTATTACAGAGCGATTACAGAGTTTTGGTGGGCGGGGCGAAATACTGAATGTGAATGAAGCTTCCGCTAGCGAGCAAATGATTGAGGCTATTTGTAAAGAATTTGGCGGCATTCAGATTTTGGTGAATAACGCTGGCATTACCCGTGATCAACTGTCGATGCGCATGAAAACTGCGGAGTGGGCAGATGTGATTGATACCAACTTGAGTGCTGTCTTTCGACTTTCCCAAGCGGTTTTGCGACCGATGATGAAAGCCCGTTTCGGGCGCATTATTAATATCACCTCGATCGTCGGCCATATGGGTAATCCAGGGCAAGTAAATTATGCGGCAGCAAAAGCGGGGGTTTCTGGGATGACTCGGGCATTAGCGCGGGAAATTGGCAGTCGCAACATAACCGTGAATTGCGTGGCTCCGGGTTTTATTGATACTGATATGACCCGCGCCTTAAGTGAAGAGCAACAAAATGCCCTCAAAGCGAACATTCCCTTGGCCCGTTTAGGGAGCCCTGAAGATGTGGCGCAGGCAGTGGTCTTTTTAGCTTCAGGAGCAGCGGGCTATATTACGGGAAATACCCTCCACGTCAATGGGGGCCTGTATTTAGCCTGATTTATAGTATGGGGTTTTAGAAGCTGGGCGCGGTAATCGGCAGGTGGCCTTGCCAAACTGATAAAATCCTTAAATTGTTTTTTACTACCCTAGGGGGACTTGATGGACAACATCGAACAACGTGTTAAGAAAATTGTTGCTGAGCAATTGGGCGTACCAGAAGCAGATATTAAGAATGAATCTTCTTTTGTAAATGACCTCGGCGCCGATTCACTTGATACGGTAGAGTTGGTAATGGCTTTAGAAGATGAGTTTGGCATTGAAATACCAGATGAAGAGGCTGAAAAAATTACGACTGTTCAGCTTGCGATCGATTTCGCAAAATCTAAAGCGTCACAGGGCTAATTATTTGGACTCGCTGTGACTGCTTTAAAACACCAACGCCGGGTCGTAGTCACCGGCTTAGGTCTTATTTCTCCAGTTGGAAATTCTGTCGCAACTGCTTGGTCGAATGTACTTGCCGGTAAATCAGGCATTGCTACGATTACGAAGTTTGATCATGCCCCGCTGAGTGTGCATTTTGCGGGTGAGGTTAAAGATTTTAATGTTGAAGATTACGTCTCTGCTAAAGAGGCTCGCCATATGGATCATTTCATCCACTATGGCATTGCTGCTGGAACTCAAGCATTACGAGATAGCGGCATTGAAGTAAGCGAAGCGAATGCCGAGCGGATTGGTGTCATGGTAGGGTCCGGAATCGGCGGACTGCCGATGATTGAAGATACTGGCGCCGAGCTCTTAGCCCGCGGGCCGCGGCGGATTTCTCCCTTCTTTGTGCCTGGCTCAATTATCAATATGATCTCAGGCCATTTAAGTATTTTATTTAATTTAAAAGGGCCCAATATTGCAGCTGCTACTGCCTGCACTACCGGCTTACATAGCATTGGTTTGGCGGCCCGATTAATACAGGCAGGTGATGCAGATGTCATGCTTGCGGGTGGTGCCGAATCGACTATTTCCGCTTTAGGTGTCGGTGGGTTTGCTGCAGCCCGCGCGCTTTCAACCCGCAATGATGACCCAACTACCGCTTCACGCCCCTGGGATAAGGATCGCGATGGTTTTGTGCTGGGTGAAGGAGCGGGCGTCATGGTCTTGGAAGAATATGAGCAGGCTCGTGCACGTGGCGCCAAGATTTATTGCGAACTCGTCGGCTTTGGAATGAGTGGGGATGCTTATCATATGACCGCCCCCAATATGGATGGCCCACGCCGTTGCATGTTGAACGCTTTGCGCGATGCAGGCTTAAACCCAGACCAAATTAACTACATTAATGCGCACGGAACCTCGACCCCGCTGGGCGATAAAAATGAAACTGAGGCCATTAAAGCTGCCTTAGGCGCTCACGCTAAAAAGGTGGTTATTAATTCCACCAAGTCGATGACGGGCCATTTATTAGGCGGTGCTGGCGGCTTAGAGGCAGTTTTTACTGTTTTAGCCTTACATCACCAAAAATCACCACCCACCATCAATATCTTTAATCAAGACCCCGAGTGCGATTTGGACTACTGCGCCAATACAGCGCGGGATCTACCGATAGACTATGCAGTGAAAAACAACTTTGGCTTTGGGGGTACTAACGGCACCTTGATTTTTGGTAAGTTGACCTGATATAGAGTTATCTTCGCTTTACGAAGTTCACTACGAAGTTCACTACTAAGTTGATCCTGATGAAAAAATTATTACTTCATACCCTGAGTGTTATTGCCATTATTGGCTTTGCACCATTGTCTTTTGCACCGATTGCTTTAGCGCAAGCCCCCCGGGTGTCGATCCCTGATTTTGCTGATTTAGTCGAAAAAGCCAGTCCGGCTGTAGTGAATATTCGCACCACTGAAAAAGTCGCTGTGCAACAAGCGGGCGCTAATGGCCCCGGAGGTGCGGATGAGCAGCAAGAGTTTTTTCGGCGCTTTTTCGGTATTCCTTTTCCCAATATTCCAGGCATGCCTGGGTCACCCAAGGGACCAAATCAAGCGCCTAACCCAGGTCAGAATCGTCCTGGAGCGCCCCAAGAAAACGATCGTGGCGTTGGCTCCGGCTTCATTATTGATGCTAATGGTTATATCCTCACCAATGCGCATGTCATCGAGGGCGCAGAAACAATCTACGTTACCTTAACCGATAAGCGTGAATTAAAAGCCAAATTGTTGGGCGCCGATAAGCGTACCGATGTCGCGCTAATTAAAATTGAGGCCAGTGGCTTACCTAAATTACCATTAGGAGATTCTTCTAAGGTTCGGGTTGGCGAGTGGGTGCTCGCGATTGGCTCACCTTTTGGCTTGGAAAATACCGTCACAGCTGGCATTGTTTCAGCGAAAAGCCGTGATACTGGCGATTACTTACCCTTCATTCAAACTGATGTGGCCGTTAATCCAGGAAATTCTGGAGGACCTTTGCTCAATACTGCTGGGCAAGTCATTGGCATTAACTCACAAATTTTTAGTCGCTCTGGTGGTTATATGGGAATTTCATTTGCCATTCCCATTGATGAGGCAATGCGCGTTGCTGATCAGTTAAGGGCAAACGGGAAATTAGTTCGCGGTCGGATTGGTGTTTCAATCGGCGACATCACCAAAGAGACTGCTGAAAGTTTGGGTCTTGGCAAGCCGCGGGGCGCGTATGTACGAAATGTTGAGCCAGGTGCCCCAGCAGCGCTTGGTGGAATTGAGGCAGGCGATGTGATCTTGAATTTCAATGGCTTGGAGATTCAGAAATCAACTGATTTGCCGCGCCAAGTTGGCCAGACCAAACCGGGTACGCGTGCAACAGTCCAAGTTTGGCGGAAGGGCGCTGCCAAAGATTTATCTGTGGTGGTGGCCGACGCCGAGCCTAGTGAAAAAGTGGCAAGCAAAAAAGCCGAGAATTCAGCCCCGCAAAGTGGCGCTTTGAATTCAGCATTTGGGGTTGCAGTCGCAGAATTGACGGATGCCAAAAAACAAAGTTTAGGTATCAAGAATGGAATCGAGATTACGGCTATTAATGATGGCCCAATGGCGCGTGCTGGCGTGCGCGTAGGTGATGTCATTGTGCGAATTGGTGATACTGATATTACTGGGGTGAAGCAATTTGAAGCCCTTGCCAAGAGCCTAGATCCAAGTCGTTCAGTGCCTGTTTTTGTGCGCCGTACCGATAGCACCCTAGTCTTGCCAATTCGTCCAAATAAGCCCTAAATCACCCCAAAAGCCGGTTTTTCTGCTTTTGGGGTAGCCACACTAGCCCTGCAAAGTAGGGTTTCTGTGCAACCATTACAATGCGGGTAAGACGGCTTTTTGCAGCGCATCATTTTGATGTGTTGCAGCAAGGCGTTTTCTGATGGATTTCTTAAAGCGCAATGGATTTAATCCGTAATTTCTCAATCATCGCCCATATCGATCATGGCAAGTCGACTTTGGCCGATCGAATTATTCAATTGTGCGGCGGCTTATCCGATCGTGAAATGGAATCACAAGTGCTTGATTCAATGGATATTGAGCGCGAACGTGGCATTACGATTAAAGCGCAAACGGCAGCGCTTAGTTTTAAATCTAAAGACGGTAAAACCTATAACCTCAATCTCATTGATACACCCGGTCACGTTGATTTTTCGTATGAAGTGAGTCGTTCGCTTTCTGCTTGTGAGGGTGCTTTATTAGTGGTTGATGCTAGCCAAGGCGTGGAAGCACAAACCGTGGCTAATTGCTATACCGCCATCGAACTAGGAGTTGAGGTCGTACCCGTATTAAATAAAATTGATTTGCCGCAGGCTGATCCTGATCGCGCAAAACAAGAAATTGAAGATGTGATTGGTATTGATGCCACGGATGCTTTAACTTGCTCAGCTAAAACGGGTTTAGGCGTTCCTGAAGTCTTAGAAGAGATGATTCGCCGAGTACCGCCGCCACAAGGGAATGCTACCGCTCCATTGCAGGCACTAATTATTGATTCCTGGTTTGACAACTATGTGGGAGTTGTCATTTTAGTAAGAGTGGTTAATGGCACTCTCAAACCCAAAGATAAAATTTTACTGATGGCGAGCGGCACAACGCATTTAGTCGAGCATGTCGGGGTTTTTAGTCCTAAATCAGTCGATCGGCCTTTGCTTAGCGCTGGTCAGGTAGGCTTCATCATTGCTGGCATTAAAGAATTAAAAGCGGCCAAGGTGGGCGATACCGTAACCCATGCGTCCGGGCAACAAAATCGCATGCCGGCTACCACTGCACTTCCCGGTTTCAAAGAAGTGAAGTCGCAAGTCTTCGCTGGGCTATATCCTGTAGAGGCTAACGAATACGATGTATTGCGCGAGTCATTAGAAAAACTCAAACTCAATGATGCCTCCTTACTTTATGAGCCCGAAGTATCACAGGCCTTAGGTTTTGGATTCCGTTGCGGCTTTTTAGGTTTATTGCACATGGAAATTGTGCAGGAGCGTTTAGAGCGGCAGTACGGCATGAATCTCATTACAACGGCGCCGACAGTGGTATATCAAGTACAGCAACGTGACGGTAGCATTCTCACCGTAGATAACCCATCGAAGATGCCAGACCCTAGCAAGATCGAGGCCATTCTAGAGCCGATTGTGACCGTGAATTTATACATGCCACAGGAATATGTGGGCTCGGTTATTACCTTGTGTACTGGTAAGCGCGGCGTCCAAACCAATATGAATTATTTGGGCCGCCAAGTGCAGTTAACGTATGAAATACCTATGGCTGAAATTGTGCTCGATTTTTTTGATCGCTTGAAGTCAGTCTCCCGTGGTTACGCATCAATGGATTACGAATTTAAAGAATATCGGGCCGCCGATGTAGTGAAAGTCGATATCTTAATTAATGGCGATAAGGTTGATGCGCTCTCCGTCATTGTGCATCGGAGCAATAGTCAATCTCGTGGCAGGGATGTAGTAGCAAAAATGCGGGGCATTATTCCGCGGCAGATGTTTGATGTGGCTATTCAGGCGGCAATTGGCAGCAATATTGTGGCGCGCGAAAACGTTAAAGCATTGCGTAAGAATGTATTAGCTAAATGCTATGGCGGCGATATTTCGCGTAAACGTAAACTTTTAGAAAAACAAAAAGAAGGCAAAAAGCGGATGAAACAAGTTGGTAATGTAGAAATTCCGCAAGAAGCCTTTTTAGCTATTTTGCAGGTGGAATAAATGAATTTTGCTTTAATCCTTTTTATTTTAGTGATCGTCACTGGGGTCGCATGGATTGCGAACTGCTTTTATTTTGCGCCCCGACGTATTGCTGCAGGTGATCATCGCGTCCCACTTTGGGTCGAGTATTCAGCGAGTTTTTTCCCGGTGATTTGTGCAGTGTTTTTTTTGCGTTCTTTTTTATTCGAGCCGTTCAAAATTCCTTCAGGATCAATGATTCCGACCTTGCAAATTGGGGACTTTATTTTGGTGAATAAGTTCACCTATGGCATTCGTTTGCCCGTTATCAATCGTAAAGTGGTCGAGCTTGGTACTCCAAAACGCGGCGATGTCGTGGTATTTCGTTATCCCCGCGATGAGTCAGTGGATTACATCAAACGGGTAGTGGCAATTCCAGGCGACGTGGTTGAGTATCAGAATAAGCGCTTGATTATTAATGGCGAGCCCCTTCTATATAGCGGCGGTGCACCGTATTTAGATCCAGAAAATATGCGCTATGAAAAAGAATTTACGGAAACCTATCCAGCAAATTTAGGCGGTTTAGCACATAAAATTTTAAATGATCCCGAGCGGACTACTAGTGTTTTTCAGCCTGAAAAATTTCCAGGGATTGAGAATTGCCAATATCAAAGCTCTGGTATGACCTGTAAAGTACCGGCTGGACATTATTTCGCCATGGGCGACAACCGCGATAACAGTGCCGACTCACGCTTCTGGGGCTTTGTTCCGGATCAAAATATTGTTGGACGCGCTTTTTTTGTTTGGCTTAATTTAGGCGCATTAAGCCGCATTGGAAGCTTTGAGTAAGTTATGAACGCTCGCGCTGTGATCGACAATGGACCTCTGCAAGAGCGTTTAGGCTATAGCTTTAAAAAACCTGAGCTGTTAAATCAGGCGCTTACCCATCGCAGCCATAGCAAGAAAAATAATGAACGCTTAGAGTTCTTGGGTGATTCGGTCCTCAATTGCGTCGTTGCTGAATTGTTATATGAACGGTATTCTGATTTAGATGAAGGCGACTTATCGCGGGTGCGTGCCAATTTGGTCAAACAGCAAGCGCTGTATGAGATTGCACAATCGTTATCGCTCTCCGATTATTTGCGCCTAGGGGAGGGGGAGTTAAAAAGTGGCGGTTTTCATCGACCCTCTATTTTGGCCGATACTTTAGAGGCAGTCACTGGAGCGATATTTATTGATGGTGGATTTGATGCTGCTCGAGCAAGTTTAAGTAAGTTGTATTCCACGATTTTGGCGCATGTTGATCCAAAAACGCTGGGTAAAGACGATAAAACCCTTTTGCAAGAATATTTGCAAGGCTTTCAAATGCCCTTGCCGGCCTATAACGTCACCGGGACGACCGGTGCTGCGCATAGTCAGCAATTTGAAGTGGAGTGTGTGATTGCGAGCTTAAAAATTCAAGTTAAGGGTGGCGGGGCATCGCGCCGCGCTGCCGAACAGGCTGCTGCTAAATTAGCCTTGGGTGCCTTGCAAAAAGCTTTGCCCCAAGAAACGCGCAAACCCAAGAAAACCCGTTCAGCCAAGAAAAAAGCCGCTAAATCAGCTTCCACTGATGAGCAGTTGAAGCTGAAGCTAAAAGGCTAATATGACAATTGAAGGCGGAACAGATATATCTATAGAGGCGAATACGGATGGCGTATTTCGCTGTGGCACGATTGCCATTGTTGGTAGGCCCAATATGGGTAAGTCGACGCTTTTAAATGCCTTAGTGGGTCAGAAAATTAGTATTACCTCACGTAAAGCGCAGACCACTCGCCACCGGATTCTCGGTATTCAAAATCGCCCACAAGCACAGTTTATTTTTATCGATACACCGGGCTTTCAAACCCGCCTAATGAACACGCTGAATAAGGCCCTTAATCGTACGGTTACCAGCGCATTACAGGGCGTTAATGTCGCTTGCTTTGTGGTTGAGGCGGGCTACTTTGGGGCAGATGACGTCAAGGTGTTACAACTTTTACCGCCTGATTTGCCGATTATTTTGGTGCTTAATAAATTGGATTTATTTTCGCGGCGCTATCAAACACCTGGTGAACGCGATTTAGTCTTACTCGATTTTATGAAGCAAATGGGTTTGCCATGGAATGAGCTGGGTGGACGACCCGATCAAACGCAACAGTTTGCTGAGATTGTGCCCATGAGCGGCAAAAATCCTGATGATGTGAAACGCCTGCTAGATCTCTTGGAAAATTATTTACCCATTGGTGAGGCTCAATATGATCCAGAAACCTTAACCGATCGTAGCGAACGATTTTTGGCGGCCGAGATTTTGCGTGAAAAAGTCTTTCGTTACACCGGCGAAGAATTGCCCTATGCTAGTTCAGTGATCATTGACCAATTTAAAATGGACGGCCGGATGCGTCGCATTGCGGCGACTATTTTAGTAAATCGTGATAGCCATAAGCCAATGATTATTGGTGAGAAGGGCGAGCGCTTAAAGAAAATTTCGACCGAAGCCCGAATTGACATGGAAAAACTCTTTGACGGCAAAGTGTTTTTAGAAACTTGGGTGAAGGTGAAGCGCGGTTGGGCTGATGATCACGCTGAATTGCGAGCTCAGGGCTTGGAATAAATGGCGTCTATTCGTATCATCGATGAGCCTGCTTTTGTATTGCATAGTATTCCCTATAAAGAAACGAGCTTAATCCTTGATGTGTTCACTCGCCAGCATGGGCGGATGGCCTTAATTGCTAAGGGGGCTAAACGTCCGCATTCCGTCTTACGCCCGGTATTGCAGCGTTTTCAACCTCTATTGGTATCTTGGAGTGGGCGCTCTGAATTACGCACCTTGATTAAATCGGAATGGGTTGGCGGTACACCTTCATTGGTGGGTGATGCTTTACTGTGCGGCTTTTATCTCAACGAGCTTTTGGTGAAGTTTTTAGCCCGCGAAGATGCTTATGAAAAACTGTACGATCGCTATGCCGAAACTATTCATGCTTTAGCAGAATTAGAAGCAGCGAATTTGGGTATCGAGCAAATTCTCCGGCCTTTTGAGTTAAGCCTGTTGCAGGAAACTGGCTATGCTGCAGCTTTAGACCGTTGTGTTGAAACGAATGCCAGCCCCGAAACGGATAAACAATATGTATACCAGCCCGAGCGCGGTATTCGTCCTTGGCAAGCGGATGACCCAGGACATTGGCCAGTATTGAGCGGTAATACCTTGGTGCAGATTGCAGCAGGAGATTACGCAGGAGCGGATACGCTTTCTGAAAGTAAGCAACTCATGCGGTTTTTACTCAGTTTGCATTTACAAGATCAAGTCTTGACCACGCGGCAAATCTTGATTGATCTCAAAAAAATCTAGACCATTTTATAAATCAGTTAATCTTGTCGTATGAGTTCTCCTTTGCACACTAATCGTTCGACACTTGAGCTGGGTGTCAATATTGATCACGTGGCTACCTTACGAAATGCCCGTGGTACCCCATATCCTGATCCCATTCGTGCTGCGCTCGAAGCCGAGAAAGCAGGAGCTGATTTAATTACCTTGCATTTGCGTGAAGATCGACGGCATATTAAAGATGCTGATTTACTAGCCCTACGACCCTTAATTACCACCCGCATGAATTTAGAGTGTGCAGTCACGCCTGAAATGCTCGCAATTGCCTGTCAAGTAAAGCCACATGATGTTTGTTTGGTTCCCGAACGACGCAGCGAATTGACGACCGAAGGTGGGCTGGATGTGATTGGACAGAGAACGGAAGTACAAGCAGCAGTTCAACAATTACAAGCAGCAGGAATTCGGGTTTCTTTATTTATTGACCCCACTCCCTCGCAAATAGAAGCAGCCCAAGAAGTTGGCGCTACCGTGGTTGAATTGCACACGGGGCGCTATGCGGATACTGAAGGCGCTGCGCAAGCAGTGGAGCTACAACGATTGGTTACGGGGGCTCGATTAGCTAAAAGTATAGGCTTGCGGGTTAATGCAGGCCATGGCTTACATGAAGGTAATGTAGCGCCAATTGCTGAAATTAATGAATTTTCTGAGCTCAACATTGGTCATGCCATCGTGGCAGAGGCTCTCTTTAAAGGCTGGCAACCCGCCATTACGGCGATGAAAAAAATCATGCTTAAGGCCCGCAGCGCAGGGGATAAAACATGATTATTGGAATCGGCACTGATATTTTGCAATTACCCCGTTTAGTTGCGGCATATGAGCGTACTCAGGGCCGTCTAGCGAAGCGTATTTTAGGTGAACAAGAGTTGATCGTATTTGGTCAGCGCTTGGCACGTAATCAGCGCCGTGGCATGGCCTATCTGGCAACCCGTTTTGCCGCCAAAGAGGCATTTTCAAAAGCCATTGGCCTGGGTATGCATACTCCGATGACCTGGCGTTCAGTGGAAACATTGAATGAAGCGAGCGGTAAACCGATACTGCATTACACCGGTTTGCTAGCACATTGGATGGCAGAGCGTAAATGGCAAGCGCAGGTTACCGTTAGTGATGAACAAGATATGGTTATTGCCTTTGTGATTGTGAGTACCCAAGAATGAAAAAATCAGCCCAAGCAATTTCCCCAGGACCCATTACCTTAGATGTTCTTGGCCTGAGTTTGACGGCAGCAGATCGCGAGCGGATTTTGCACCCCTTAACGGGAGGGGTGATTTTATTTGCTCGAAACTTTAGCAATCGTGAACAGCTGCTTAAGTTGACTACGAGTATTAAGACTTTACGCCCCGATGTATTAATTTCGATTGATCATGAGGGCGGTCGAGTTCAGCGCTGCAAAAAAGATGGCTTTACACATTTACCAGCAATGGGTCGATTAGGCGAGCTGTGGCTGACTAATCGTAAAAAAGCGAGTGCGACCAGCTATCCGGCTAGCGAAGCCATTGCAGCTATGCAAGCTGCCACCGCTTGCGGTTATGTTTTGGCTGCTGAGTTACGCGCTTGTGGTGTTGATTTTAGTTTTACACCGGTGCTCGATCTCGATTTTCAGCGCAGTGGCGTCATTGGCGATCGTTCTTTTTCGCGTGACCCCCAAATTGTCTTTGCCTTGGCTAAAAGCTTGAATGCAGGACTACAAATGGCGGGTATGGCTAATTGCGGGAAGCATTTTCCGGGACATGGTTGGGCAAAAGCCGATTCCCATGTTGCCATACCAGTAGATGAGAGGCCCTTAAAAAAAATCCTCAATGATGATGTCAAGCCTTATGAATGGTTGCATTTGAGTTTAGCGGCTGTCATGCCTGCACACGTAATTTATCCCCAAGTCGATCAACACCCGGCAGGATTTTCAGCAATTTGGTTGCAGGCTATTTTGCGCCAGCAGCTCGCATTTCAGGGCGTTATTTTTAGTGATGATTTAGCTATGGAAGGCGCCAGTGTAGCTGGAGATGTAGTTAAAGCAGCGCACATGGCCTTGCGAGCAGGCTGCGATGCAGTACTTATTTGCAATCGTCCTGATTTAGCTGATCGCTTGCTGGCAGAGTTACAAGTGACAAATGCAAAACTGCTATCTTCCAGACAGCGTTTGCAGCAGTTAATGCCAAAATTTTCCGGCTTAAATTGGGATGAATTGCAGCAGCAGGTAGAATATATCCAGGCGAAAAAGTTACTCAGCCAGCTGCGGCTAATTTAAACGCATTCCGTTTTTAAAGCAATGCTGATTGATCTGGCGTTTAATTAGCGCGACTACGATATTCGCCTGTACGAGTATCAATTTCTATTTTGTCACCCGTATTACAGAACAGCGGCACTTGTAATTCATGGCCGGTAGCTAATTTGGCGTTTTTCAGAACTTTGCCCGAACTGGTGTCACCTTTAACTGCGGGTTCGGTATAAATGATTTCGCGAACCAAGGAGTTTGGCATTGCTACCGATAGTGCTTTACCTTCGTAGAAAACAACTTCACAGGGCATGCCCTCTTCAAGGTAATGCAAGGCATCACCCATAAATTCTGACTCAACTTCATATTGGTTGTATTCGGCGTCCATAAATACATACATGGGATCGGCGAAATAGGAATAAGTGCAATCTTTCTTATCTAAGATCACCACATCGAATTTGTCATCCGCTTTATAAACGCCTTCATTCGGCGTGCCTGTTAACAAATTTTTTAATTTCATTTTCACCACTGACGAGTTGCGTCCTGAGCGACTGTATTCGGCTTTCACCACTACCATGGCATCGGTGCCGACCATAACTACGTTACCAACGCGGAGTTCTTGAGCTGTTTTCATCTTGGGTGTTCCTAATGATCCTAATAACAAATTGAGATTGGTTGAAGCAAAAGCCCACCATTTTACCCATTTGGCGACGTTTACTCTACAAAGTGCAATAAACGGGCCGCTAAACCGCCATCAGCTTGCTCTTTTAGTAGCTTTGTACGCCATAATTTGGCGTGCGCTTCCCAAGCGGGTAATTGCAGCCACCAGACTCTAGGTGATACCCATTTAGAGGCTTCCCAGCAAGCTGAAATCAGCGCAGGTGAGGCATTTTCTAAATAGAGATCGAGAAATGCTTTTAGTTTGACCTCATGCGCTAAGTCGTCTTGCGGATAGATGTTCCAGAAAAATGGTTTAGCGGCGAGTTGCGCGCGTATAAATGAATCTTCACCCCGCACAATATTGAAATCACATTGACTTAATAGCCAGTCATAGTCATCTTGCGGAATGAAAGATAAGTAATGCAGACGCATCGACTCAGGTAATACTAGCGACTGTGTTAAGTAGGAGGCATGGTCAAAGGCGAGTAAAACATCGCATTCGCCATCCAGCGTAGCAAGTTCCATAAGCCATTCCTGCAAGGGTGCAGAAGGGTAGCAAAAAATACTGACGCGTTTCGCCGCGGGGCGTAATTGCTGCCAGAGTGTTAAAAGACTGGGAGGGGGCTCGGCTGAAGCAGGGATTGGAAAAACAGGATCAAGGAGGAGGCCACCGGTATTTGCTTGAAAGCCTGGAAAGAAGAAATATTTTGCTAAACCATTTCCTTGAGGAGAGGCTTTCGCATGGTAATCACCAACCCAGGCTTCAGCGCTGAGGTATTCCAAATTAATTAAGATCGCTTGGGGATTGGTAATAATCAGGTTGGTCAGATAGGATTGGGGCAGGTCGCAGCCAAAGGCTTCAATCACAACATTTGGGCTCATTTGAGCGGAGGTGTTATTCAGGATTTGCTGATGGCTTGCCTCCCACGAATGGATTGAGAGCCCCCTCATCGGCAGTTGACCTGAAACGAGTAAATTAAGGGTTGGTAGATCATCACAAAAAAGACGAACTGCTTGTTTGTGGCGAATTGCTAAACTGCGGGCAAGACGCCAGCAAACCCCAGCATCGCCAAAGTTATCAACAATTTGACAGAAAATATCCCAACGCATGAGTGATTCGCTTTTCGAAATCCTACAAAAAGATGTTAAACAGCTCCCTGGTTTACCGGGGGTCTATCGCTTTTTTGACGCGGCAGGACATATTTTGTATGTCGGGAAAGCCCGCGATCTGAAGAAACGGGTCTCCAGTTATTTTCAGCGCACTCAATTATCGCCGCGGATTGAACGCATGGTGGGGAAAATTGCCCGCTATGAAACCACCGTCACGCGAACAGAGTCTGAAGCCTTGATATTAGAGAATAATTTAATTAAGGAATTGGCTCCACCATTTAATATTTTGTTTCGGGATGATAAGTCTTACCCCTATCTCATGTTGAGTGGCAGCACCTTTCCTCGCTTAGCTTCTTATCGCGGCAAGGTCGACCGGCGTAATCGGTATTTTGGCCCTTTTCCCAATGCTTGGGCAGTACGCAATAGCATCCAAATTTTACAAAAAGTATTTCGTTTGAGAACTTGTGAAGATTCGGTTTTTAAGAATCGTACTCGGCCTTGTTTGCTACATCAAATTCATCGTTGTAGCGCACCCTGTGTTGGCCGCTTGAGTGCTGAACAATATGGTCAAGATGTGACCCAAGCAATGCGCTTTTTAGAAGGGGACCATAGTCAGGTTTTGGCAGAGTTGGAAAAGGAAATGGAAGCCCATAGCACTGCTATGGAGTTTGAAATGGCGGCAGTGTTGCGGGATCGAATTGCTGATTTATCTAGCGTACTACAACAGCAATCGATGGATACGGTTGCTGACGGCGAAGGTGATGTAGATATTTTGGCGGTTGCCGAACTAGAGGGTATGGTGTGCGTTAATTTAGCGATGGTGCGCGGTGGAAGACATTTGGGCGACCGCGCTTATTTTCCGAAGACCTTGCGCTCGGTGGCTGGTGAATTACCAGATCCAGCAGAAATTTTAGAAGCGTTTATGCAGCAACATTATTTACAAGGAGAGGAAGAGCCGGCGAGCAATTTAATCCCGCCAACGATTATTTTGAGTCATTTGACACAAGATGAAGACGACGCAGAACTAGCCATTGATTTGCCTGAGATGTTGCAAGCGAGAGCGGGTCGTAAAATTCAATTTCTCCATCAGCCCCACGGCCAAAGACGTCATTGGTTGGTGATGGCTGAGGGCAATGCAAAAATTGCCATCGCCAAGCGCTTGGTTGAAGCAGGTGGGCAGCTCGCAAAAGCGCGCGCATTAGCCGATGTTTTGGCCTTGGAAGTGGATAATTTAGAGCAGTTACGCATCGAGTGTTTTGATATTAGTCATACGGCTGGTGAGGCAACTCAAGCGTCTTGTGTGGTGTATGCAAAAAATGCCATGCAAGCCAGCGAATATCGGCGCTTTAATATTAAAGACATTACCCCAGGGGATGATTACGCCGCCATGCGCCAAGTATTGCAACGCCGCTACGCTAATTTTCAAGAAATTCCATCCGACCGTATGCCGCAGGTGATTTTGATCGACGGCGGCAAAGGTCAGGTTGAAATGGCTCGCCAAGTACTAGTCGACTTTGGTATGGATATTAGTTTGCTTGTTGGCATAGCGAAGGGAGAGAATCGCCAAGTCGGTTTAGAAACCTTAATTTTTGCCGACGATCGAGCTGCTATTACTTTAGGAGTCGATAGCGCAGCGCTAATGTTGCTTGCACAAATTCGCGATGAGGCTCACCGCTTTGCTATCACGGGAATGCGGGCCAAGCGGGCTAAAGCCCGCACCGTTTCGCGACTTGAGGAAATAGAAGGCATTGGCGCTAAACGGCGGCAAAAACTATTAGCCCGTTTTGGGGGTTTGCGCGGTGTGGCGAACGCCAGCATCGAAGAGTTGCTCGGGGTAGAAGGGATCTCAGCGGTTTTGGCCGAACAAATTTACCGTCAGCTTCATTAACCCGAAGGTATTTCTAACTGCCGACAAGGTTTAGTTTATGCTTGCAAGATGCCTTTTAATTTACCGATTGCGTTAACTTGGTTGCGGGTAGGAGCAATTCCAATCATCGTTGGAATATTCTATTTACCCAATAGTTGGCTCACTCCTTTTGAAAAAAATTTACTCGGCACGATTCTCTTTGTTTTAGCTGCATTAACCGATTGGTTAGATGGTTTTTTAGCCCGTCGTTGGGATCAAGAATCGGCTTTTGGTGGCTTTCTAGATCCAGTAGCAGATAAATTAATTGTCGCTGCTGCGCTGTTAGTTTTATTGAACATGGATCGTGTGCAAGTATGGGTCGCACTGGTGATTATTGGGCGCGAAATTACGATCTCAGCTTTACGCGAGTGGATGGCACAAGTCGGGGCTTCACGGAGCGTGGCAGTCCATTTCATCGGCAAGTTGAAAACAGGTGCGCAGCTTGTGGCAATTCCCTTTTTACTGCTCAACGACACTCTGTTTGGCTGGCTAAATTGTGCCCGGGTAGGTACATGGTTAATTTGGGTCGCTGCCCTATTAACGCTATGGTCGATGTTTTATTATTTACAAAAAGCCTTCCCCCAACTGGTTGATAAGCAGTAAAGAGGCAGGCTAAGGGATTATTTGCTAAACTAACGCCCTATTACGCGGGAATAGCTCAGTTGGTAGAGCGCAACCTTGCCAAGGTTGAGGTCGCGAGTTCGAGCCTCGTTTCCCGCTCCAAGTTCGATGGGAAGCCCTAAAAAGCTTCCCATTTTCGATTCGAGAATTTGGTGCGTTGGCCGAGTGGTTAGGCCGGAGCCTGCAAAGCTTCTTACGGGGGTTCGATTCCCTCACGCACCTCCAGTCTTTACCTATTGCACAATAGCCGCGCTTACTTACAGGCGCTTGACGAAATACGAATGCCCCCTAAAATAGGGTTAGCCCTTTTTCTATTTCAATGAAAGTCATGGTGATGCGCAAGATCCTGTTGAGTTGTTTGTTCCCCTGCTTTTTAATAGCCTGCGCAAGTTCGGGTTCGGGTGACATGGCCACTGGTACCCCTGACGAAATCAATCAAACCCAAGCGGAATTATTAGGCGGCTTACCATTGCCCGTTGGCGCTCGTATTATTGGTGCTGAATCGCTGATTATTGGTAGAGGCGATGGTTGGGTAGGGCGCGTAGTCTTAAGCGGTCTGCAAACCCCAACCGATATCTATGCATTCTTTCAGTCTGAATTTCCTAAAGCAGGCTGGACTACCGTCAGTGCGGTAAAAGCGAAATGGAGCATTTTGGTTTTTACTAAGGGAGACCGTACGGTGATGGTGGAAGTTGCTGATGGCTCGATGGTGGGACCAAAATCACAGATCATCCTCACTTCATCGCCAAAAAATGCGAATGTCGTTTCGCCGACCAAGAAGTAAAACTGACTTCGACTAACTTCGGCTTACAAACCTTGCGAGCGAATTAGGCCAACTGCTTGACCTTCGACGGCAAAGTTAGGCTGGCGTGCATCGACCAAGATGTTTTTAAAGTCTGGATTCTCTGCTTGTAATTCAATCACGAAACCTTGCGCAGTCTTTTTTTGATGCCAACGTTTAACAGTAACCTCATCATCTAGCCGAGCTACGACAATATCGCCGTTGCGTACTTCGCTGGTTTTTTTCACGGCCAAATAATCACCATCAAAAATACCTGCATCGCGCATGCTCATACCTTTTACTTTTAATAAATAATCGGCACCTTTACTAAATAAGCCCGGGTCAATGGGCACATGTTTTTCAATATGCTCTATTGCCATGATGGGCGAGCCTGCAGCTACTCGCCCAATGAGTGGTAGCGTTAATTGCTGTAAAGCGCCTGAGGGCAGGGCCATTTGATAAGCATTCTGAGCACGACTTTGAGTATGTTTGGGGGGAATGCGAATGCCGCGAGAGGTACCAGGGCTTAGCTCAACATAACCCTTGCGAGCCAGGGCGCGGAGATGCTCTTCAGCGGCATTGGCCGAGGCAAAGCCCAGTCGGGTAGCGATTTCAGCCCGGGTGGGCGGTAAACCACTCTCCTCGATCGATTGGGAGATGAGGGCCAAAATTTCACCCTGGCGGGGGGTCAATTTGGGTAAATCGATGAATTCGACTGTATTTATGTCCATACTGATATTGTATACAGTAGTTTTGATAGATCAAGAACTTTTGTGAGTTAAAGGCGCTTAAAACGACAGATACTCTGCCCAACCCCTCATTTTCAGCCTGAAACCCCTGCTAAAGTGGATTTTTGAGTCTGGAGGCTGCTGAATTTGAGCGTGAAGTAGGGTTTTTTGCTAGAATAGCGCTCTTATCTGCAGTTTGATAAGTACCCATAGCAGTTTTTTACTGCGGTTTTACCTACAATTTGTTTCCACCCTTGTCATACTGGCTGCCGACTTCAATACCATCTGAAGTTAGCAAGACGCCCAGATGACTTTATCCAGAAGGAGTGTTAGATGCGTCATTATGAAATAGTCTTTATCGTCCATCCGGACCAAAGCGAGCAAGTGCCCGCGATGATTGAACGTTATAAAGCTGTGTTAGCTACAGCAGGCGGAAAAGTTCATCGCATCGAAGATTGGGGCCGTCGCCAGATGGCTTACATGATCGACAAGCTTGCCAAAGCCCATTATGTTTGTATGAATATTGAGTGCGACCAGAAAACGTTGGAAGAACTTGAGCATGCATTCAAATTTAACGATGCTGTTTTGCGTCACCTCATCATCAAAGCGACCAAGGCCGAAGTAGAGCCTTCGATCATGATGAAAGAAGTGCAACGTGAAGATGCGCGTAAGCAAGCTCAAACCGACGCACCTGTTGCGGCGGAATTAGATCATTAATTTAAGCGAAATGCGGAGGCGATAGAGCGTAAGCAAGTTGCGGAACGGCGTTGAATCACTTCACCCTAACTGCTTCCTTGGTATCCAAAGACGCGATTCGATTTACACCAGCAGGTCTACCCGTCATGCATTGCCAACTTCACTATGTTGGCGAGGTCAGCGAAGTAGATATGCCCAGGCAAATTCAGATGAGCGTTGAGGCAATTGCAATTGGTCCAATACAACGGGCTTTAGAGCAAATGAATTTAGGAAGCATGGCGGTATTTGAAGGATTTTTAGCCCCCAAAACCCTGCGTAATCAGCGTCTTGTATTTCATATTACCCATATTCAATTGAAAGATTAAAGAGGAAATCATTATGGCGTTTGGAAAGAAACCCGATTTCAAAAAGAAGCCCGCACAGAACCCATTGTTCAAGCGGAAACGGTATTGCCGCTTTACTGTTGGTGGCGTCGAGCAAATTGATTACAAAGATATCGACACCCTCAAAGATTTTATTGGTGAGAATGCAAAAATTACTCCTGCCCGTTTAACTGGCACGAAAGCAAAATTTCAGCGTCAATTAGATACTGCAATTAAGCGCGCCCGTTTCCTGGCTTTGTTGCCATATTCAGATCAACACAAGAAATAATTGGGAGCCCTAAATGCAAATCATTCTCTTAGAAAAAGTCACTAATTTGGGCAACCTTGGTGATGTCGTGCGAGTTAAAGATGGCTATGCACGCAATTTCCTTATTCCGCAGCGTAAAGCGCGTCGTGCCACTGAGTCAGCGATTGCCGATTTTGCTACGCGTCGTGCCGAGCTTGAGAAGTTAGCTGCTGAAAAACTAGCTGCTGCGCAAATCGTTGGCCAAAAACTCGACGGCCTAGTTCTGGAAATCAATCAAAAGGCTGGAGTCGATGGCCGCTTGTTTGGCTCGGTAACGAACCACGATATTGCTGATGGCTTAAAAGCCAAAGGCTTTGAGATTGAAAAATCGTTTGTACGTATGCCAACTGGACCTTTGAAAATTGTGGGTGACCATCCTGTAGCGGTGGCTGTTCATACCGATGTGATTTCAAACATCGTGATTCGTGTGATTGGCGAACAGGCTTAATATAGCCTTATGGCTGAATCTCGTTCCCGTTCCATTACGCTTAATCCTAATATGGCGGGTTCAGGGGATGCAGTACTGCAAGCGTTAAAAGTACCCCCCCATTCGGTAGAGGCAGAACAGTCGCTACTGGGGGGCTTACTCCTAGATAATTCAGCTTGGGATCGCCTCGGCGGCATCCTCACCGAAGTCGATTTTTATCGCCCAGAACATGCCTTAATTTTTCGTGTTGTCCAAAACTTAATTGGCGACAACCACCCTGCTGACGTCATTACAGTTCATGAGGCAATTAAGTCCGAGCAGGGCGGCGAATTAGTCGGCATCGACTACCTAAATTCATTGGCTCAAAATACTCCCAGCGCTGCGAATATTAAAGGCTATGCCGAAATTGTCCGCGACCGCAGTATTTTGCGCCGACTGATTGCCGTTTCTGACAGTATTGTGAATTCCGCCTTTGTGCCCGAAGGGCGTTCAGTGCGAACTTTATTAGATGAGGCTGAATCACGCATCCTGCAAATTGGTGAAGAAGGTAGCCGTAAAGGTGATTACCTAGAAATTGAGCCACTCTTACAAGAAGTGGTGTCTCGAATCGATGAACTATATAACCGGCAAGGTGGCAGCGACATTACGGGGATTGCTACTGGGTTTATTGATCTAGATAAGCAAACAAGTGGTTTGCAAAAAGGTGACTTAGTCATTGTTGCCGGTAGACCGTCGATGGGCAAAACTGCGTTAGCCCTAAATATTGCTGAAAATGTCGCTTTGGTAGAAGGTTTGCCAGTAGTAGTGTTCTCAATGGAAATGTCGGGTACGCAATTAGCTTCACGTCTTTTGGGCTCAGTAGGACGCGTAGATCAATCGCGCATGCGCACTGGGAAATTACAAGATGATGAGTGGCCACGCGTTACTGATGCGATTGCGCGTTTAAGTAATACGCAGATTTTAATTGACGAATCTGGTGCTTTATCAAGTCTTGAGTTACGTGCTAGAGCGCGCCGGATTGCCCGTAATTTTGGCGGTACGCTCGGCTTAGTAATCGTCGATTATTTACAATTAATGAGCGGAAGTGGTGGGTCGAGTTCTGAAAATCGCGCTACTGAGATTTCAGAAATTTCCCGTTCTTTAAAGTCGCTCGCAAAAGAATTGCAATGCCCTGTGTTGGCATTGTCACAATTAAATCGCGGCTTAGAACAACGCCCCAATAAGCGTCCAATTATGTCTGATTTACGTGAATCGGGCGCGATTGAGCAAGATGCCGACCTAATTATGTTTATTTATCGCGATGAGGTTTATCACCCCGATACCACTACTGATAAAGGCGTAGCGGAAATTATTATTGGCAAGCAACGGAATGGACCGATTGGGACTATCCGTCTCAGCTGGCAAGGACCTTATACGAAATTTGATAATCTGGCATTAGGAGCGTCCGGCTTTTCATCAAGCAGCCCCAATGGTTCAAGTGGCGGCTTTACTGGGTACGAACCCTTTTAATTACCAAGCTTAGTTATTGGGTACGATGCGCCGAGCTTCAGTAAAGCGTGCAGCCCAATACGGGGTATCAATGCGGTCTAGGCGAACTGTGCCTCCAGCGCTAGGCGCATGGACAAAGCGACCTTGACCCACATAAATACCAGCATGCGAATACTTTTCCCCCGTGGTATTAAAAAAGATGAGATCGCCTGGCGCTGGTGCTTGTTGACCAATACCGCTCCCTTTTTTACTCATTTCTTCAATCGTGCGCGGCAGCCGTATCGAAACCGCTTTGTTATAAACATAAACAATTAAGCCGCTGCAGTCAAAGCCACCATTTGGAGTATTGCCTCCAAAGCGATAGGGCACATCGACTAAGCCAACTGCTGCAATCGAAATATCCTCCGCGCCTACACTGGTATCTTCCTTAAACTGACTAACCCGTGCCGAAGAAAATGACGCTGGTTGGTTGGAGCGTCCCCCAAACATGCCGCAGGCCGTTAGACCAAAAACAGCAAGACCAATCAGTAGGCGTAAGCGATAGTTATAAGGCTTCTGCAGCATGATCGGCAAGGCGCGAGCGCTCGCCACGAGCTAAAGTCACATGACCACTATGACGCCAACCTTTGAAACGGTCAACAACATAGGTCAGGCCAGATGAACCTTCGGTTAAATAGGGCGTATCGATTTGCGCAATGTTGCCTAAGCAAATAATTTTTGTCCCAGGACCAGCTCGTGTTACCAAGGTTTTCATTTGCTTGGGCGTCAAGTTTTGCGCCTCATCAATAATGACAAACTTACTTACAAAGGTACGACCCCGCATGAAGTTCATACTTTTAACTTTAATGCGCGAACGAATCAGTTCTTGGGTGGCGGCGCGACCCCATTCTCCTGAATTATCTTCATTGCGGTGGAGTACTTCCAAATTATCATCAAAGGCACCCATCCAAGGCTGCATTTTTTCTTCTTCAGTACCGGGTAGAAATCCGATATCTTCACCCACTGGCACGGTGGCGCGGGTAATGATAATTTCGTTATACCGCTTACTATCGAGAACTTGTTCAAGACCAGCCGCTAAGGCTAGAAGGGTTTTTCCTGTACCCGCTTGGCCGAGTAAGGTAACAAAATCAACATCGGGATTCATCAGCAAGTTCATGGCAAAGTTTTGTTCACGATTACGCGCGGTGACACTCCAGACATTATTTTTTTGATGGGAGAAATCGCGCAGCGTTTGTAAAAGCGCAGTCTTGCCATTAATTTCTCTTACTTGGGCATAAAAGGGTGTAGAGCCATCGGGGTTTTCTTGATAGACAAATTGATTAACCAACATACTTGGAACCAGTGGGCCAGTCACCCGATAAAACATTGAGCCAGACTTGACGTCAGACCAGCTTTCCATAGCTTTGCCATGTTTGGGCCAAAAATCAGGCGGCAAATGCATGACGCCTGTATACATTAAGTCTCGATCTTCTAAGACTTGATCATTAAAGTAATCTTCAGCTGGCAAACCTAGAGCGCGTGCCTTAATACGCATATTGATATCTTTCGATACCAAGACCACCTCTTGTTCAGGTTTTGTTTGCTTGAGTTCGCGAACGACCCCCAGAATTAAATTATCTCCTTTACCTTCGGGCAGTCCCTCTGGGAGTACATGGGTAAATAATTGGGTTTGAAAAAACAGCCGGCCTGAAACATCCGAGTGTCCCAGCTTATTCAGCGGGATTCCCTCCTCCAGGGTGCCAGTAGTACCTGCGATGAGTTGATCAAGCGAACGACTGACCATACGGGCATTACGCGCGACTTCGCTCATCCCCTTTTTATGGTTATCGAGCTCTTCTAAAGTCGTCATTGGTAAATATAAATCATGCTCATCAAAACGGAAGAGCGATGCTGGGTCATGCATTAGCACATTGGTATCAAGCACAAATAACGTCGGTGGCCCACTACGAATAATACGTTTTGAATTTTTATTTTCAGCTTGCTTCAGCCGATGATCGCCTTTAATTTTTTCAAGTGCTAATTCTGCGGCAGATAAATCGACTTGGGCACTATTGGCCCATTCAGCTGAAGCTAGCGTTTCCAGATCAACGTTGTTATCTAAGAGAGTTTCAACAGGATTACGAACGACGGGGACAGGCCTTTGTTTTAAATCTGGGGTTTCCTTACGGTTCAATTTGACTTGATCGGCAATTTGAGTCGGTAGTGGGGGCAAAGGCATGCAAGGCTCCTAAAAGAAAAAACCGCCTAGCAAAGCGCGTTGGCGGTCGAGAGAAAAACGAAAATAGTGGGCAAAAATTCGGGGGAGCTTGAGCAGACTTAGCTGAGTTTCGCCAAGTTGCAAGATCAAGCCATACCATCGTTTCCGGTGCATATGCCTTTACTTTACCTTAAATTAACTGCAATGCAAGGGCTAAATTACCGATTTTATTGAATGGCCTGTGCGGTTTGTAAAACTTCAGCTGCATGGCCAGGCACCTTAAGACCACGCCATTCCTTGCAAAGTTTGCCGGATGAATCAAATAAAAAGGTACTGCGTTCTACGCCACGCACTTGTTTACCATACATATTTTT
>CAIXDG010000125.1 GCA_903918115.1 uncultured beta proteobacterium | reverse complement strand
TTTAATGAGCTCACGTTCATTTGCTTTTAAATAACTAAGTTTGTCCGTAAGCCCCGTAATTGAAACAACTTGTTGCTTGGGTGGCAGCTGAGGTTGTGAGGTGGGGCCAAACAGATAGCGGCTTGACTGGGTGAGCAGTGAAGCAATGATGGATTTTTTGGCACTCGCTTCAGCGATGACCTCGGGCGAGGCAGCTGAATTACTGAGTATGGCATCGCTAATCTCGTTAGACGAGCGCTTACCTTGATCTCCCGTTGTGGTTAGCATAGGCGCCACAGCGGGGCTTTCAAATTACAGTGGTACTTTGGTCAACATATCCCGGTCGGTAACGCCTGCAGCTACTTCACGCAAAGCAACTACGGTAGCTTTATCTTTAGACTCTACTCGGGGAGAATGACCTTGAACCAGTTGACGAGCGCGATACGTGGCTGCCAACACGAGTTCAAATCGATTGGGGATGGTTTTCATGCAATCTTCTACAGTAATTCGGGCCATGCTGTACTCACTTATTTAGGGTTAATGCCTATAGGATACCTGATTACACCCCAAGGCGCCTTAAAAGGGCTGGGTTACGCGACATAACAGCTGCGGAACGAAGACGCGTGGCCGCCAAAATACTACTTAAATCAGCCAGGGCTTGCTCAAAAGAATCGTTGATCACAATGTAATCAGCTTCTGCTGCATGTTGCAGTTCGAGGTGCGCTGCTGCCAAACGACGCTCAATAGTCTGCTCATCATCTTTACCGCGATTGCGTAAACGTGCTTCAAGAGCCTCAAACGAGGGCGGGAAAATAAAAATCCACTGCGCCGAGGGAATCAATTGACGAATCTGCTGTGCGCCCTGCCAGTCGATTTCTAAAATCACATCACTACCTGCTTGCATTTGCGCTTCAAGCCATGAACGTGAAGTCCCGTAAAAATGACCATGCACTTCAGCCCACTCTAAAAAATCATGATTAGCCCTTTGCTGCAGGAAGTCGGCTGCGGTAACAAAACGGTAATCTTGACCATCTACTTCACCTATACGCGGTTTGCGTGTTGTCGTCGATAAAGATAATTTAACGCTGGAATCGCTTTGCAGTAAGGCCTGTACCAACGATGACTTACCTGCACCTGACGGCGCCACAATCATCAACATGCTGCCAAGGTAATTTTGCGTACTCATGCTTATTCTAAATTTTGAACTTGTTCGCGCATTTGCTCAATCAGGAGCTTTAATTCTAATGCAGCTGTGGTGCAATTCACTGCCACCGATTTTGAGCTTAAGGTATTTGCTTCGCGATTTAATTCCTGCATTAAAAAGTCCAGCCGCTTACCCACGGGCCCCTTACTTTTTAATGCTGTTTCTACTGCTTCGAAATGGGTTTTCAAACGCGCAAATTCTTCAGCCACATCAATTCGGACTGCATAAAGAACAACTTCTTGACGAATCCGCTCTAATACTTCAGCGCTAACAGTTGCTGCATTTTGACTTGAGCTAGCTTGGCTAGCCAAGGCCTCAGCCAAGCGTGCGGTTAACTTCAGTTGATATTGCTGCACATATTCAGGAATCTGCGGTTCAATTTGCTCAACAATGCTGCGCATCTGGGTCGTAATCCGCTGCAGTACTGCCGCCAAGGCCCGCCCTTCGGCAGCCCGTGTTTCCACTAAAGCCCCTAAGGCCTCAGTTCCTGCAGCTAAGGTTGCTGCCACCCATGCCTCTTCATCGCCTTTAGGTTCGCTGACAATCCCTGGCCAACGTAAAACCTCGGCTACGCTCATGGGTGCTGCGTTAGTAAAGGTAGTTTGCACATGAGCCGCAAGTACTTGTAGGGCGTTTAAGCGGTCTTGACTCAGGCTTTGGGCGGCTTCCGCCGCTGCAGCGGGTAATTTGCCGGTGGCATTAATCCGCCATACTGCCCTGAACTCCACTTTACCGCGGGTCAATTGCTGAACTGCAAGCTCTCTTAAAGCAGGCTCGGCAGCACGACACTCATCAGGCAAACGAAAGCTCAGGTCTAAAAAACGGCTATTCACCGCCCGCACTTCCAATTGCAAATCAGCTACCATCCCGCCGCCAAGGGATACTTGCCGAGAAGCGCTACCATAACCAGTCATGCTCGATATCATGTAGGCATTGTAATTACTAAATCGCATTCTCCCTATAAGGAATTAAAGTCATGAGTCTCATCACCACTCCAGCAAATCAAGCTAGCCAGCGTCCAAGCCACCGGCTGGCGAATGAACTCCGTCAGGTGACGATTACGCGCGGATTCACCAAACATGCTGAAGGGTCGGTACTGGTTGAATTTGGTGATACCAAAGTGCTGTGCACGGCCAGCATCTTGGAACGGGTTCCCCCTCATAAAAAAGGTTCTGGGGAAGGCTGGGTCACTGCAGAATATGGGATGTTGCCAAGGGCCACGCATACTCGCGGCGATCGCGAGGCAGCGCGTGGCAAACAAAGCGGTCGCACGCAAGAAATTCAGCGCCTCATTGGGCGAGCTTTGCGCAGTGTTTTTAATTTAAAACTGCTAGGCGAACGCACCATCCATTTAGATTGTGATGTATTGCAAGCCGATGGCGGCACGCGTACTGCCGCTATTACGGGTGCATATGTCGCCGCCCGCGATGCAGTCAACCAGTTAATTCAAAACGGCAAAATTAGTGCAGATCCACAGTTAGATCCGATTAAAGATAGTATCGCTGCTATTTCAGTAGGTATTTATCAAGGCGTAGCCGTATTAGATTTAGATTACGCCGAAGACTCCTCTTGCGATACGGATATGAATGTGGTGATGAATGGTCAGGGTGGCATGATCGAAGTGCAAGGTACCGCTGAAGGTCCGCCCTTTTCTCGAGACGAATTAAATGCTTTACTCGATTTAGCACAACAGGGTATTTTGCTCTTAACTCAAGAGCAAAAAAATGCCCTCAGTAAAAAAGTCATTCCCAGTTAACGCTTGGTTGCAGTTTTGATACCGCTAACACAACTATTAATCGCATCTCACAACGCTGGTAAAGTGCGTGAGTTTCGACAATTATTAGCGCCACTCAATATTAATGTCCAATCACAAGCAGAATTGGGAATTCCAGCTGCTGCTGAACCTTTTTTTACTTT
>CAIXDG010000124.1 GCA_903918115.1 uncultured beta proteobacterium | reverse complement strand
GGCAAACCTAAGGTTAGTAAGCTGTCAAGGACTGCAACATCGGGATACAGTAATGGCGAAACTACCCCTTTTTTTTCATGACTTGGTGTGGTCAAAATAGCAATTGGCGTTACTTCCGAACCCGTTCCCGCCGTGGTTGGCACTTGAATGAGGGGTAACCGGGGTCCTCGTGCGAGACCAATACCATAGATCGTCGGCAATTCTTGTGGGGTCTTAACTAATAGCGCAACCAATTTAGCTGTATCGAGTGAACTACCGCCACCAAAACCAATAACGCCGTCAGCATGAACTAGTGCTGCAGCTTTCACGGCCGCCTGCACACTCACCTCAGGTGGATCAGCGAGTACATCCGAAAATACCGTGACCTTCACCCCTGCCTCACTTAATGAAGTTAAAGCGCCATCGATTAAGCCGGCCTTCATCAAGCCAATATCAGTCACCAAAAATACCTGGCTCATGCCTAAGCCGCGAGCTATTTCACCAAGACGCTTTGCGGCGCCCTGCTCGCAAATGATTTTTGGCGTGGTTTCAAAGGTAAATTGAGGCATATCACCATTTTATTACACCTCCCTCCAAGGGAAGCCTAACGATGCCTTTTGCGGGGTAAAACTTTACCCCGCTCAGAAGCTCGTTAGAATATGAAAAAGCTGTTTATTCAAATAAGGTAATGAGACAACGATGCTTTCTGCTGCTGACAATGAATTATTGGTTCGCACCAATCAAAACACGCCTCTAGGGGAATATTTTCGGTGCTTCTGGCAGCCTGTTGCCTTAAGCGAAGAAATTCCTCTGCCTGATTGCCCCCCAATTCGGGTTACCGTAATGGGCGAAGAGTTACTGTTATTTCGCAACTCGGCTGGCAAAGTAGGTTTAATTGATCGTTATTGTGCCCATCGCGGTGCTGATCTCTTTTTTGGTCGCAATGAAGAGTGCGGTATCCGTTGTATTTATCACGGCTGGAAATATGACACCGAAGGTAAGTGCATCGAGATGCCAAATGTACCTCCAGGAGCGGCCTACCATGACACGATTCAAATTAAAGCCTATCCAACCCAAGAATTTGCCGATATGGTTTGGGCCTATATGGGCCCAGCAGAATCCATGCCCGCACTTGTCCCACAATTAGAAGTTGGCTTAGTGCCACCAGAAAATCGCTATGTAACCAAGCGTTTAATCGAGTGCAATTGGGCGCACTCAATGGAAGGTGCGCTCGATACAGCGCATTTTTCTTTCTTACATATGCCCGCCCCTTCGCAAATCAATGATGACAATCCCGATGTCGCTGCTGATGTGAAGCGCTTACGGTGGCTTCGCAATGACCCGACACCGCGCTTTACTTTTGTTGACCATGAAGTTGGCTTTGTTATCGGTGGCGCCCGCCATGCCGATGCGGATGAGCACTATTGGCGCTTAACGCAATATTTATTGCCTAATCATTCAATCACCCCATCTTCCATGCCGAATGAAATTTATTATGGCTATAGCTGGACGCCGATTACCGATGAAGCGTGCTGGATGTATGTCTATGCTTGGCATCCTGACCGGGCTATTACTACAGAGGAGCGCGCCCGTTTTGACCAAGGCGGATACGGGCAATTTGCTGCTCTCGGACCTGGCTACTTGCCCTTAAGAAATCGGAGTAATAATTATTTATTAAGTCGTGAGGAACAGCGCACTGAATCTTTTACTGGCATACGCGGCATTGCAGAACAAGATCAAATGGCGCAAGAAAGCCAGGGTTATATTCTTGACCGCACGAAAGAACACTTAACCCCTACTGACGT
>CAIXDG010000123.1 GCA_903918115.1 uncultured beta proteobacterium | reverse complement strand
GTGGCAAATGGAATCCTGCGCCATAGTTGAATTTTCATGATGCTCCTAAAGTAAAAGTGGTACGCCATGTTCTATGGCCAATGCATCTAAAGTTTTAAATAATTCTAATGGTAAAGGAATGCCTTCACGCTGGCGTTGTTCACTGGTTCGCGCAGCGCCCTCCCCTGGTACACGAATTCCTGATCCGCCAGGAATGGGAGTCGATTGCTGTATATCACGAACAACTTGATTGACCCGTTCAATAAATGCATCACGATCACCAAAAGCAGAGGGATCGAGCGCGATAACAGCTTGGCCCGTATTAGTGGCACTACCCTGCTGCGCATTAAAATCAATCGTCTCTTTGCCAACCGCGGCGCCGTTTAAGCTACCCGCTAACAAACTTATCATCAGTGCTAAACCATAACCTTTGTATTCCCCAATTGGTAAAAGCGAGCCTTCGCTAGCGCGCTTTGGATCGGTAATCGGCTTACCACTGCGATCAATCATCCAGGTATCAGGCATCAACTCGCCCCGTTGCACCGCTAATTTGACCTTGCCATAGGCGGCTATCGTGGTTGCCATATCCAACAACACGATGGGCTGCTTACCCGCAGGAACAGCAATCGCGAGGGGATTAGTAGACAGTAATAAATCGATACCGCCCCATGGTGCCATATGATTCGCATTGCCAACGGCCATATAAATCCCGATTAAGCCTTGCTCAGCCAGCATGCGCACATACACTGCTGCTGCACCCGCGTGGTTACCATGATGACTACCAATCCAAGCTACACCAAACTGCTGCGCTTTTACTTGAGCTAACTCAACGGCCCGTGCCATTACCAAATGACCCAGCGCATTATCGCCATTCAACAGTGCGGTGGCGCCGAAATCTTTTTCAACTTGCATCTGGGGATGTAAATTAACCCCGCCCGCTTGAATTCGTTTCACATAGGAGGGCAAACGAAATAAGCCGTGACCATCGGCGCCCGCTAAATCAGACTGCAACATGAGATGTGCGACTCTCGCCGCATCAGCAGGCGGCACGCCCACCGCCATAAAAATATCCGTAATGAAACGTTGTGCAGTGGCTAAGGAAATGTACTGCATTTTCAGTGGCGTCAAATTCAATAAAAACTAAGTCAAACCAAACATTTTTTTACCAGCTACGGGTAGGCGTGCTTTTAAAATATCGCCTGAGAGTGATTCAGTAATGTAAACATCTTTACCATCACCACCAAAACATAAATTGGCTAAATGATGATGATGCGGATTGTCTGAATAAATTAAATGGGTTGGCAACATATTGCTATCAAAGCGCCACACACCAATTCCTAAATGACAGACCAACAGGCCATTCTCGGCATCCATTTCGATGCCATCGGGGCCAGCAACCCCACCGGTTAATTGGATCGCAACCCCAGTTTTTGATACTGAACCATCTGCCATTAAGGGTAAGCGCCAAATTTGCTGGGAGCGAGTGGCGGCAACAAAAACATGTTTTTCTTGTGTATTTAAAGTGATCCCATTCGGACTCGGTACATTTAAGGCTAAGCGATCAAGCTGTCCATTTGCGCGCAAACGAAAGACACGCCCAGTAGGATCGGCAATGCCGGTTTGCCCTTGATCAGTAAAATATAAATCGCCATTTGAAGCAAAGTGCAAATCATTCAGGCCCTTAAAGTTTTCGCTATACATCGAACCCAAAATGGTTTCTAACTTGCCCGTCTTCGGATCTAATGCCAGCAAGCCCGCTTTGTAATCACAAATAAAGGCGCGGCCATCTTGATGAAACTTCAAGCCATTTGGCCAGCCATCATATTGGGTAACTAACTCCCAATCCCCTTTAGGTGTAATGCGGAAAATACGGCCAAAAGGAATATCAACAAACCATAAATTTCCTTCACGATCAAACGAAGGCCCCTCTAAAAAACATTCGACTTCGGCATTTTGACGATTCGGGTCTGACCAACCAGTGAGAGATTTTTTTCTAAACTTGGCCGGCATCGACATAAAAACTTCGGCTTTAATTTTTTCTACTGGCTGAAACGGGTTATGCATGGACATTACAAATTTTCCTTAAATGATACAAATTGAGCAGACTATTTAAACATAATTATGGTCTTATCCACCTAGCTAGCGACTTAGTTACGTCCATTCTGTGTCTTACCCAGTTATTCAGCCTTAAGCCAACTTCGACTTAAAATTAGCCCTTACCCATCTTGGATGAATACGTCATGACTTATATTGCAGTGATTGGTAGTGGCACGATGGCCGCAGGAATTGCTGCTGGCTTTATTGCGGAGCAATACCCAGTTTTAGTCTTGGGTCGCAATCAAGAGAAGGTCGCACAGTGTCTGCAAAAAGCGGTAGCCTTAGCGCAAACTATTTCGACCCAAGCTGCTATTCGTGAGCAAAGTCCTAGCGCACTACTGGCGCAACAACGGGGTGGCGACCTCGATACCTGGGCTGATTGGCAAGATTGTATTTGGGTCATTGAAACTGTTGCTGAAGATCTTGCACTAAAGCAAGCGATTTTCCAGTCGCTTGATCAGCGTGTTCCGCCACATATTCCGATTGGCAGCAATAGCTCTGGTTTTCCGATTTCAAAAATTGCCCATAATTTACTTACTGCCAATCGCATGATTGGCGCGCATTACTTTATGCCCGCAGAAATCGTGCCTTTAGTCGAGATTGTGCTTGGAGAAAAATCGGCTCTTGCGATTGCGGAACAAGTATGTGCACTGTATCGTCAAATTCATAAAAAACCTGTCTTGGTGAAACGCGATATTCCCGGGTTTTTAGCTAACCGAATACAACATGCGCTGATGCGTGAAGCTTTAGCTCTGGTAGATGCTGGTATCGCGACTCCCGCCGATATAGATGATGCAGTTCGCTATAGTTTTGGCTTTCGCTATGCGGCAATTGGCCCAATGACGCAAAAAGAAATTTCTGGATGGGATGGGATGGCCAACGCTGCAAAAGAAATTTACCCTTCGCTTGCGAATAGTCAAACCATTCCCCCAAGCTTGGCGCAATTAATGGCGGAAGGCAAAACAGGGATGAAGGCGGGTGCTGGCTATCGTAGTTGGACGCCCGAAGAAATTAAAGCGACCACTGCACTCTATTCCAAACGATTAAAAGCGGCTTTTGATGTACTGAATATGGAGTAATGGCTTTGCTCTAAACAAAAGCCATTCAATGCGATTAAACAATTAAGAAAAGTTCAGGCTACCTAAAAATACAATCGTCAAAATAATGCCTGAAAAGATCACGATGCCTGCCAAATAAATCTTAGCGGATCTATTTTTTACGTACTGTGGATAGCTTTCTTTCATACCGATCTTTCAATATGGGATTAATTGAGTGCTTGAATAATCTTAAATCAATAGTGGGCAAACAAACCACCTCTAGGGGAAAACCCCTAAATGCTGACACCATTTTGTAAATTTGTTTAGCTTAGGCATAATGTTTCGCGTAATTAAATCTTTTTAATGAATGGCAGAATGCCTTGCTAAACCAACCGTCCCACTCCATTGCTAGTTCTTTTTGCGCCTTAGTGAAGGCAAAGAAAAGTAACTTTGTGCTATCCCTTTTAAATAGTCTGGTGTATTTGCTTTTTCCGGCCATCGTGGCGCTGAGTATCGCGCCCGCGCTTGCCCAAAAGACTGTGGCACCAATCGCCACACCCCAAACGCAATTACAAAAAGGTGAGTACCTAGCCCGCGCGGGAGATTGTATTTCTTGCCACCAAGCGCCTGGCGGTAAGCCATTTGCTGGCGGCCTACGAATCGATACTCCCTTTGGCTATATGCTTTCGCCCAACATCACCCCAGACGTAAAAACTGGCATTGGCTCTTGGTCGGCGAATGATTTTTATCGTGCGCTGCATGATGGCATTAATAAAAAGCATCAAGACCTCTACCCCACCATGCCTTACGATTTTTATACCAAGGCTACGCGCGAAGATATTGATGCAATTTATGCTTATTTACGCACTGTGCCGGCTGTAAGTAATCAAGTGGAGGTGAATCACCTTGATTTTCCCTTCAATATTCGGCTGTCGATGATTGGTTGGCGGGAACTCTTTTTTAAAGAAGGCACGTATCAACCCAACCCCAGTAAATCTGCCTCATGGAATCGCGGTGCTTATCTCGTTGAGGGCTTTGGTCACTGTAGCGATTGTCATTCGCCTCGAGATATCGCCGGCGGTATCGAGAAGAAAAAAGCGTATACCGGCGCAGTAATTGATGGCTGGTTTGCCCTCAACCTAACCTCCAATATCACTACCGGCCTGGGCGCTTGGACGGCTGAAGATATTGCTAAATACTTAAAAACCGGCTCTTACAAAGGCAAGACAGCAGTGTTAGGCCCCATGGGAGAAGTCGTGCATAACAGCATGCAATTCATGACCGACGCTGATTTAAATGCCATGGCCGAGTACCTAAAATCCTTGCCACCCAACTCCTCTTTGTACACCGGTAGGGCTGGACCAGACCC
>CAIXDG010000122.1 GCA_903918115.1 uncultured beta proteobacterium | reverse complement strand
GGTTCTCAACCCAATCTGTCTCCATAATGCCGGTAGTAGGTGAGTCGACTAACAATAAAAAGCCATTTTCCTGCCAAAAATCTTTTACCTGTGGATAAAGCTCAGCTGCCGGCTTATCAATCACCAGCCAGCGTTTATCGCCTTCGCGTACCATGCGCATGCCAGGAATTCCTGTTAGAGGTGTTTTACGTACCTCACCACCCTTTTTCAGGATCGCATTGTAATCAGACATCGTTGCGCTACCATCTTGGACCAAATAACGCCGGTCGGCTTGCGAAGTTACTAAATCAGGCGGATAGGTCAAATTAGGGCCCCGCTGCGCACCGCCTGATTTGTAGTCAACCTTATCAGAGCTGACTGTAGAAGAAGTGCAGGCCGTTAGGTTTATGCATACCAGCGTCAGTAGAGCGAAAAAAATGCGCTGCATAGGCTTAAACAGCGACTGACAAAACTGAACGTCAAAAATCATAAAAGGCCAAGCTGGTTTAGGGTGGTTACCAAGGGCTCTCGCAAAGCGGGACTCAATGGGGTTAAAGGCAAGCGGATGCCTGGTGTAATTTTACCCATAGCGTGTAAAGCCCATTTCACAGGAATAGGATTTGCCTCAATAAACATGGCTTTATGCAGGGCAAAGAAGCGAAACTGTAAATCGCGCGTGCGCGCTAACTCGCCATTCATGGCAGCTAAACATAATTCATGCATTAAACGTGGGGCTACATTTGCAGTAACTGAAATATTGCCTTGGCCACCCATTAGCATCAACATAAAAGCAGTCAGGTCATCGCCTGAATAAACCGCAAAATTACCTAAACCGGCTTGCTTTAAATCGGCCAATAACAAACAACCCCGCTCTAAATTCCCCGTGGCATCTTTAATGCCGGTAATCCCTGGTACGGAAGCTAAACGTAAGATTGTGTCATTAGCTAAGTCAGCTACCGTTCTGCCGGGAACGTTGTAGAGAATCATTGGCAAATCAACCCGCTCAGCAATGGTTTTGAAGTGCGCAAACATCCCTTCTTGAGTCGGTTTGTTGTAATACGGCACCACTTGTAAGCTGGCATCAGCGCCTACTTTTTTCGCAAACTCAGTTAGCTCAATTGCTTCAAGCGTTGAATTACCACCTGTACCAGCAATCACTGGAATACGCCCAGCAATTTGCTCAACGGCTACGCGAATTAATTCGCAGTGCTCTTCAACCGAAACAGTCGGCGATTCGCCGCTAGTACCGACAATGACGATCGCCGAGGTTCCTTCAGCTACATGCCAATCTAATAAGTTTCGTAAAGCAGGAAAATCTAAAGCGCCATCTGCCAACATGGGGGTAACAATTGCCACCATACTGCCTTTAATCGGCTTATCGAGCAATTTAGCGCGGGAGGAATTAGGCGTATTCATCCATCAAATTGTAACGGATAGGCCCTTTAGACTGGTTTTTGGGCGCATAGCCGCTGCACCATTGCTGGCTTGGGCTGATCCGTATAAAGATCTTCGTACGCCACTACCCGCAAGCCTGTTCGCTCAGCTAAAAGTAACAATTCTGCTGGGTCTAACAAAAATGCGGGGCTCGCTGGTTTACCAAGCGCGGCATTACCCTGGGTAAACGTTTCATAAATTAAAAAACCTTGCTGACTAAGCAAACTGGGCAATACATCTAAGTAGGGTCGGTAGAGATAGTTGGTTACGACGATGCCATCCCAATCGCCAAAATCAGCGTTCGACAAGGGCCAAATGGCGCCTTCTAAATCGATTTCTAGAAATTGGGCAGAACCATGTCGCGTATGACCCGCATTTTCCCGCGCTAAGGCTAAAGCCTCTGGATTGCTATCAACCCCGAGAACCTCGAAGCCTAAATTAGCCAAAAAAATACTATGTCGACCATTACCACAAGCTAAGTCGAGCACTCTGCCGCCAGGCTTGATGAGCCTAGCAAATCGCTGCACCCAGTGAGCAGGCTCAAGCACCGCTAGTCATACGCTAGCCCCATCGCCTCGCGCACTTCGCGCATGGTTTCCTGGGCAACTTTACGTGCCTTATCACAGCCATCAGCAATAATTGAACGCAGTAAGCTGGGGTCATCTAAATACATTTGTGCCCGCTCAAACATCGGCTGCTGTTCACGCAAAATGGCATCAATTACGGGCTGCTTGCATTCCAAACAACCAATGCCCGCTGAAATGCAGCCTTTTTTAGCCCAATCTTGTGTCACTGAGTCCGAATAAACTAAATGGAATTGCCATAAAGGGCAATGTTCAGGATTACCAGGGTCGGTTCGTCGCACCCGTGCAGGATCTGTAGGCATCGTCCGTACTAAGCGAATAATCTCTGCAGGCTGCTCGCGTATGCCAATCGTATTATTGTAGGATTTGGACATTTTTTGTCCATCGAGTCCAGGCATCCGCGAAGCTTTGGTTAAGAGGGCTTGAGGTTCAGGCAGAATAATTTTTCGCGCGCCTTCCAAATAGCCAAATAAACGCTCCCGATCAACCATCGAGAGACTTTGAGAATCTTGTAGCAGTGCCTGAGCTTGCTCCAGGGCCTGCGCATTGCCCCGCTCCTGGTATGCAACGCGAAGTTCCGCATACATCTTGGCCCGTTTACTACCTAATTTTTTCACAGCTTCAAGGGCTTTGGCTTCAAAATCGGCCTCACGGCCATATAAATAATTAAAACGTCGAGCGACTTCTCGCGCCATCTCGACATGGGGCACTTGGTCTTCGCCAACGGGAATAAATTGCGCTCGATAAATTAAAATATCAGCAGCCTGCAAAAGGGGGTAGCCTAAAAAACCGTACGTCTGTAAATCTTTTTCTTTTAATTTTTCAATTTGATCTTTATAAGTTGGTACCCGCTCTAACCAACTTAACGGCGTACCCATCGCCAGCAATAAAAAAAGTTCTGCGTGTTCGGGCACCCTACTTTGAATAAATAAAGTAGCTTGATTAGGATCAACTCCAGCTGCTAACCAATCGATTACCATCTCCCACACCGATTCCTCAATCACGCTAGAGGTTTCATAATGGGTAGTTAGTGCATGCCAATCGGCAACAAAAAAGAAACAGGGATATTCCGATTGCAACTGTACCCAGTTTTTAAGCACACCATGGTAATGACCTAAATGTAAAGCGCCGGTAGGCCGCATGCCAGAAAGTACGCGTTCAGCAAACATGATTCTTTTTTTCTAAATAATGAAGTATAAAAATTACCATTGTTAATGAAAAACCGACCAAATAGGCTTAAGGCTAGAAGGCAAATTCGGCAGCAGCCCAAGATCGGTATGACTTTCGCGCGGATCATGAAAATCAGAACCCCGCGAACCCATAAAACCATAATCAACCGCAATTTTGGCAAAAGTTTGATACTGATCAGGGCTATGACTGCCGGTTACCACCTCAATGCCTAATCCACCTAAATCTTTAAAACGCGCATATAACTCCGTCATTTGTAGCGGAGTTAAATGATAGCGCCCCGGATGAGCAATCACGGCAACGCCACCTGCACTACGAATCCATTGCACGGCATTGTCTAAGGTTGCCCAGCGATGTTGCACATAACCAGGCTTGCCAGCAACTAAATAGTTTTTAAATACCGTCTCGGTATCTCGACAAAACCCTTGCTCAACCAAAAACCGCGCAAAGTGGGTACGAGAAATTAATTCCGGATTACCAGCATAGAGTTGTGCGCCTTCAAAACTACCCTTAATCCCCACTTTAGCTAATTGCTCTGCCATCGCCTGAGCCCGATTACGGCGGCCATCACGCGTTTGGCGTAGCCCCTCAATTAAGCCCGCATGGGTAGGATCAATGCCCAAACCAACGATATGCACTGTGTGGTCTAACCAGGTAATCGAAATTTCTACTCCCGCCACATAGTCAATACCTAAAATTGCGGCTGCAGCTTGGGCACGCACCTGACCACCCAGCTCATCATGATCGGTTAATGACCACAATTGCACGCCATTAAGGTGTGCACGCTCAGCCAAAGCCTCAGGCGATAAGGTTCCATCGGAAACAACAGAATGGCAATGCAAATCTGCATTTAGCACGGGGGGCGTGTTCATCAGGCTATTTTAGGTCAAGCTGGTATTAATTACTCGACGCGGCGCATCGAGGTAGGCGCGCGATTGCATTTCTACTAGGCGCGATACAGTCCGACCAAATTCAGCCACGATCGGGCCCTCAGGGTACAGTGCAGCTGCAGGAACTTGTGCCGACATGATCAACTTGATTTTATGATCATATAAAACATCGATTAGCCAAATAAACCGCCGCGCTTCATTGGTCATACGGGGCGGCATATAAGGCACCTCAGACAGGATAATGGTATGAAAGCGCGTGGCCAGCTCAAGATAATCGTTTTGTGAGCGCGGTCCCACGCACAGTGTTTGAAAATCAAACCATACCACTCCTTCAGCCAGGCGAAATGGGCGAATTTGCCGCGACTCAATAAAGAGTACAGGGCATGACATCTCTTCACGATTCCCACTCAAACGCTTAAATGTATCCAATAAAATTAAATGATTTTGTGCCGTTAGGGGGCATAAATAGGCCTCCACTTGCGCCATTTGCAACTGGCGATAATCCGAACCAGCATCCACATTCAAGATATCTAACTTATCTTTTAATAATTGAATTGCCGGCAGTAAACGATCGCGATGCAAGCCATTGGGATACAGATCATCAGGCTGGTAATTCGAGGTCATAATGAATTGCACCCGATCTTCAAATAAAGCCTTTAATAAGCGATATAAAATCATCGCATCGGCAATATCATTGATATGAAACTCATCAAAACAAATTAAGCGGTAGCGTTCAGAAATGCGTTTAGCTAACTCATCTAGCGGATTCACTAAGCCCGACAACTCATGTAATTCATGATGTACTCCGCGCATGAACTCATGAAAATGAATGCGAATCTTTTTCTCAACTGGGGAAGCAGCGTAAAAACAGTCCATTAAAAAAGATTTTCCCCGCCCTACTCCGCCCCATAAATAAATACCCCTGGGCAAGTCAGGATGAAAAAGTTTTTTCTTCAGTGCATTTGCGCGCTTTTCTTTGTAGGCTACCCATTCATCCTCGCAGAGTTGCAAGCGAGCTACTGCACGCTCTTGAGCAGAATCCGTTTGATAGCCATGCAACTGTAATTCATGGCGGTAATACTCAGCAACTTTCAATTACATGTTTAATGCGCGCTGATCGGTTGCAAGGGCAGCCTCACGCATTACCTCAGATAAGCTTGGGTGTGCATGACAAATACGGGCGATATCTTCTGCGGCAGCTTTAAATTCCATTGCCACAGCTGCCTCAGCAATCAGGTCAGATGCATTTGGGCCAATAATATGAACCCCTAACACCTCATCTGTTTTTGCATCAGCTAGCACTTTAATGAAACCGTCGGAGCGACCCATGCCTAATGCACGGCCATTCGCTGCAAACGGAAACTGCCCTGCTTTAAAAGCTCTGCCACTTTCTTTTAGTTGCTGCTCAGTTTGACCAACCCAAGCAATTTCCGGATCGGTATAAATAACCCATGGAATGCAGTTGTAATCAATATGGGGTTTTTGGCTGGCCATTATTTCGGCCACCAATACGCCTTCATCTTCAGCCTTGTGTGCCAGCATGGGGCCACGCACAACGTCACCAACTGCATACACCCCGGGCATAGCGGTGGCACAGGTATGGTTATCGATTGGTATAAAGCCGCGTTCATCGGTTTTCAAACCAATTGCTGCCAAATTTAGACCATCGGTATTGGGCACTCGGCCGACTGAAATAATTAAACGTTCACACACTAATTTTTGCGCCTTACCCGCGCTATCTTGATAACTGACCGTGACATCTTTTTTGGTACTGACTACTTCACCAATTTTTACTCCGAGCTGAATATCTAAGCCCTGTTTAGTAAAAATTTTCTGGGCTTCGGCAGCAATACCTGCATCGCAGGCGCCTAAAAAAGTAGGCAAAGCCTCTAAAATGGTTACTTGCGAACCGACGCGGCGCCACACCGAACCTAACTCAAGGCCAATCACGCCTGCGCCAATCACGCCCAACCGTTTGGGAACAGTATCAAATTGCAACGCACCTTCGTTATCGCAAATCATGACGTTATCTACTTTGACTGTTGGTATATGCCGCGCCTTTGAACCGGTAGCAATAATCACTTGTTTAGCTGTAACAGTCATCGGCGTCTTGCCATCAATCTGCAGTTGATAGCCCGCAGCTTCTTTACCTACAAAAGCTGCATGCCCCTTCAGTAAAGTCACTTTATTTTTGCGAAATAAATAATTAATACCGCCTGTCATTTTCGTCACAATAGCGTCTTTACGAGCAAGCATTTTTTTAATATCGATACTCACTTGCCCCACAGTAATGCCATGGTCTGCAATACTATGTTCAATTTTTTCAAATTCTTCTGACGAAGCTAACAAGGCCTTTGACGGAATACAGCCTACATTAAGGCAAGTGCCGCCAAGGCGGATTTCGCCCTTTGGATCATTAAAGGAGCTAGCCTCTACACAAGCCACTGAAAAACCCAATTGTGCCGCGCGTATTGCCGCTATATAACCGCCTGGGCCAGCTCCAATCACCACCACATCAAAAACTGGACTCATGGTTATCTTTCTTATAGATCAAGCAATAGGCGGGCAGGATCTTCAATTGCCTCTTTCATGGCCACTAAGCCCAACACTGCTTCACGACCATCAATAATGCGATGGTCATAAGATAGTGCCAAGTAATTAATGGGGCGAATAACAATTTGACCGTCTTCTACTACCGGTCGCTCTTTAGTGGCATGAATTCCTAAAATAGCCGACTGCGGGGGGTTAATAATCGGCGTCGATAACATCGAGCCAAACACACCGCCATTTGAAATCGAAAACGTGCCACCCGTTAATTCTTCGATCGATAATTTTCCTTCGCGGGCTTTCACACCAAATTCAGCAATTTTTAATTCAATTTGCGCTAGATTCATTTGATCTACATCGCGCAATATCGGCACTACCAATCCCCGCGGCGAGCTAACGGCAATACCAATATCGAAATAACCATGATAAATAATGTCGTTACCATCAACCGATGCATTGAGTAAGGGAAATTTTTTCAAAGCATGGGTAGCTGCCTTAACAAAGAAAGACATAAAGCCAAGCTTTACCCCATGGGTTTTTTCAAACACCTCTTTATATTTATTCCGCATCGCAATAACTGGCGCCATATTGACTTCGTTAAAAGTGGTCAAGATCGCGTTATTGGCTTGTGACTCGAGTAAACGTTCTGCAATACGGGCACGCAAGCGGCTCATTGGTACCCGCTCTTCGGGCCTATCACCCAAGGGCATTGCTGCAGGAGGCAAAGATGATTGGGTCGATTTTGCTGGCTTGGTTGCACCACTAGCTACAGCAGTAAGAACATCACCCTTGGTAATTCGACCATCACGGCCACTGCCACTAATAGCAGTAGAACTTAAGTTTTGTTCAGCCATTAATTTTGCTGCTGAAGGGGCTGCGCTTACTGCAGCGGATGCGCCCTTAGAAGCTGCTGGCGCAGACTTTGCTTCTGTAGTTGGGGAAGGTGCAGCCACGGAAGGAGTAGCGGTGCTATCCAGCTTGGCAATTAATTGCTCAGCTACAACCGTAGCACCATCCGGCTGCAGTATCTCCGTTAACACTCCAGCTGAAGGCGCGGGCACCTCTAAAACAACTTTATCAGTTTCAATCTCAATCAGAATTTCATCTTGAGCTACTGCTTCGCCAGGTTTTTTTCGCCACTTTAATAAAGTCGCTTCTGTAACAGATTCAGAAAGTTGCGGAACTTTAACCTCAAATATAGACATATCTTTTCCTAAAATTGATCAATCGACTTATTTATTTTTTGTAACGATAAAACCTTTTAATTTTGCAAAAGCGGAGTTGAGTAATGATTTTTGCTGCTCTTGATGCAAATGCGCATAGCCAACTGCCGGCGATGCCGATGCGGGACGACCCGCATAAGCTAAGCGCATGCCGTCGCCCATATTTTCTAAAATATTATGTTGTACAAAAAACCAGGCGCCTTGATTTTGTGGCTCATCTTGACACCACACAACCTCTTCCAATTGAGCATATTTCTTCAGCTCGGTTGCGATCGCCTTATGCGGAAATGGATAGAGTTGTTCGAGGCGAATGATCGCTGTATCGGTAGACTTCTTGTCGGCCCGCACTTTCACTAAATCGTAATAAACCTTACCCGAGCAGATAATTAAGCGTGTTACTTGCTTTGGATCAAGAGATGCATCGGTATCAGGCAAGACAGTTTGAAACTGGCCTTTGGTGAACTCAACTAAAGGCGAAGCCGCTTCTTTATTGCGTAATAATGATTTTGGAGTCATCAATATCAGTGGCTTGCGAAACTGCCGAATCATTTGACGACGTAAGACGTGAAAAATTTGTGCGGCCGTAGTGGGTTGTACTACCTGCATATTCGTATCCGCGCAGAGTTGCATAAAACGCTCTAAACGGGCTGAAGAGTGTTCTGGTCCTTGTCCCTCGTAGCCATGCGGCAGCATCATCACTAAACCGTTCACTCGGCCCCACTTCACTTCGCCTGAGGCAATAAATTGGTCAATCACAACTTGGGCACCATTGGCAAAGTCACCAAACTGGGCTTCCCAAATTGTCAACGTATTGGGCTCAGCAGATGCATAACCATATTCAAAACCAAGCACAGCCTCCTCGGAAAGAATGGAATCAATCACGGTAAATGGGGCTTGATCTTTAGCGACATGATGCAAAGGAACATAAGTGCCAATATCCCATTTCTCGCGATTTTGATCGTGTAAGACGGCATGGCGGTGCGTAAAAGTTCCGCGGCCACTATCCTCACCCGATAAGCGCACTGGGTAACCACTAGCCACTAATGAGGCAAAGGCCATATGCTCACCCATACCCCAATCAACATTGATTTCACCCCGACCCATAGCAGCGCGATCGGCAATCACCTTCTCGACCAAGTGATGTGCTTTAAAGTCAGCTGGAATAGTTGTAATACGGGCTGCCAAGCGCTTCCATTCAGCCAAAGGAATTGCAGTGTCGGCATGATCGGTCCATTTTTTATTCAGAAATGGCGACCAATCAACGGCAAATTTACCTTTGAAATTGCTTAAAACCGGATCGGATGTCTGTTTACCTTCATCCATTGCCGCGCGATACTCTTTCACCATCAAATCTCCGCTGCCAGCAGCAATGATGCCTTGGGTCTCTAATTTATCGGCATACATTTTGCGCGTACCAGGGTGAGCCGCAATAATTTTATACATCAGGGGCTGGGTCATTGCTGGTGAATCTTGCTCGTTATGGCCTAGCTTGCGAAAGCAAACAATATCGATCGCCACATCTTTCTTAAAAGTACTGCGAAAATCCAAAGCCAACTGCGTCGCCAGTACAACAGCCTCTGGATCATCGCCATTGACATGCAAGACGGGTGCGTCAATCACTTTCATAATGTCAGTGCAATAGAGGCTAGAACGTAAATCACGTGGATCCGAGGTAGTAAAGCCAATTTGATTATTAATCACAATATGTACCGTGCCGCCAGTGGAATAACCCCTTACCTCTGACATCGCTAAAGTTTCTTGCACTACGCCTTGCCCAGCAATCGAGGCATCACCGTGAACCAAAACAGCTAAGACTTGATCACCATTTAAATCTCCGCGGCGCTCCATGCGAGCGCGCGCTGAACCCTCAGCAACCGGATCAACAATTTCTAAATGAGAGGGATTAAATGCCAAAGACACATGAACTGGGCCCCCTGGCGTTGAAATATCGCTAGAAAAGCCCTGATGGTATTTAACGTCGCCCGACGGCAGATCTTCTGGTGCCGTATGTTCAAATTCAGCAAATAAATCCTTCGGCATCTTGCCTAAAACATTGACCAGCATATTTAAACGGCCACGGTGTGCCATACCCACGACGATTTCTTGTATGCCTTTAATTCCTGCGCCCCGAATTAATTCGTCCATGCTGGCGATAAAACTTTCACCGCCCTCAAGAGAAAATCGCTTTTGGCCTACGTATTTTGCTTGTAAATAGCGTTCAAGGCCCTCAGCCGCAGTTACGCGATCTAAAATTTGGCGCTTCTCTTCAAGATTAAAGCGGGGGGTTGAGCGTACTGATTCTAATTTTTCTTGCCACCATTTTTTAATTTTTTGGTCGGCAATATACATGACTTCAGCGCCAATCGTGCCGCAATAGGTTTCGCGTAAAGCTTGCAATAAATCGCGCAGGGTCATCGTATCTTTGCCAAAATACGTATTACTAATATTGAAGACAATATCCATATCCCCATCGCTAAATCCCTAGAACGCAGGATTTTATTCAGGAATGTCCGGGCGCTCAGTCCGTTTTAACGGATCAATATGGGCCAAGCGATTACCGACGTTACGATATGCAGCGATTAGCTGTTGAACCGCAACCCGTTTGCGGCCCATTTCAGCATCTACTGAGTCGCTGACTTTACGAATCGGGCCCTGCTTCGCGCGCTCGGCAAAAGAAGCTACGATCGGTGCATGGGCAATATCAGGGTGGTTACCGCCATCGACGGAGGGTACACGATTGACATTATCAAAATAGGTACGCCAATGGTCAGATACAGAATTGGGATCGAGTAAGTAAGACTCATACAAGTCTTCTACATAGGGCGCGTTTCCGCCAAACAAATAGGACGAGCCTATTGAAGCTTCCATCATGATGCTCACCTTTCATCGGGTATCCCGAAAAAAACTGTGGTTTAAACCATCCGCGCTTTGGCTTCACCAAATTGCGAACTGATCACTGATTAAATCTACTAATTACCTTAATTTTAGCATGATTAAGCTTGTTACTAACAGGGTTTTGTGGGTTCTAGGTATGAGCTACCCACATTCTGACTGCCGAATAAGAAATTTCCTACGCCCCTTTCAGCCAAAACTGACTGCTTCCGCTCAAAATGATTTATATGCTTGAACCTTCATAAATCAGAAAGAAATTTACCAATAATGAAAGCCATTAACCAAGCTGCAGACTATTTCAGCACACGCCAAAGCGCCAAAATCCTCCAAGTATCCTTAGGTACTGTCCAAAAAATGGTTGAAGTTGGTGAGCTTATTGCCTGGAAAACCTACGGTGGTCATCGCCGCATCCTGGCAGCCTCCTTAGAAAAACAATTAACCCGTCGCAAACAACTGATGCGACAAAAGGTATCTGGCAACTGCCTCGTCATGGCAATTTTCCGACGCATTGAAAACCGCGAAGAATTACTGGAAATTTGTCGTGACTGGACTCTAAAGGTTGACCTGCTCTGGTCGCTCGATAGCCTTGAGGGCTTAATGCAAGCAGTATCTAGTGCCCCAGATTTGATTTATCTTGACGCTTTCATTCCCCCGGTTGAGCAGCTACATATCATTCATTATTTAAGCAAGAATGAACTTACCCAACGCATTCCTATTTTGGTTGACGAGGGTTTTGCGCAGCTTCACCCGGGTGTTATTCAGTTGGCCGGAGAAAATTCAGGAGTGATCCAACCTCAGCCTAGCGCAGAAAACGCCAACTCAGCCCAAAATCAAGATATCTTAAAAAACCCACTCATTTTGGGGTATCCAGCGGATAACTCGCAAACCACAAAACAACAGCTTGAACAGATATTTATTGAGGGCTTATCTAAAAAATACGACTGGGCCTAAATGCGCTTTATTAGATCGTAAAACTGGTGCGGTCACGGCCCTCGATCCATTTGGGGGCTTTGCCGCGCCCAGTCCAAGTATCTCCGGTGCTAGGGTTGCGGTACTTTGGAGCCACCTTGCCACTGGCTCCACGGGAAGCAGATTTACGGTTAAATAAATCGCCTACCTCTAATTTATAACGTTCAATAATGGCTTTAGCTTGCGCTATGCCTTCAGCCTTTTCGCGTTGTATTGCATCTTTAATTTGTTGATCTAATTGATCGCGTTGAGCTAATAAATCGGTGTAACTTACCATTATTGCTATTACTCCAAATTTTAAATACGGATGAATAAAATAACTATAACCTTAAAGGCGATAAATGCAATTATTAAGATTAATTTTCAATTGTAAATCAATCAAAAAATATATATAGGATTTTAGGAATTACCCTATTATTCAATGGATTATATTAATCCTTGTATTAATCGACTATAAAAATAATAAATTAAATTAAAACAATAACTTAGGATATTATATTAAAGTGAATAGTTATTAATTAAACTTGCGAAGATCAAGTATAAGTTAGTAAAGATGCCGGCTTAGCGACGTAGCATAAAGCTACCCAATGCCTTTGCAGTTACCTCACCCGCTTCATTGAGAGCCTCAGCCTCACAATAATTTACTGTTTTACCACTTTTTAGTAATTTACCCTCAACAATCAAAATTCCAGTTGAGGGTCGCATAAAGCTCACTGTCATATCAATAGTGATCATCCCCAGGGCTTGTTCATGCATGCTGCGGGCGGCGGCGGCCATCGCAAAATCGAGTAAGGTCATGATCAAGCCACCATGGGCAACCTGAAAGCTATTGTGTAGTTCGGGACGCAAATCAACCCGAATGCGCGACTTACCGCCCTCTGCATACTCGGGAATGACACCAATAAAATCGAGAAAGGGAATCGTCAGTCCGAAGAAATCCTGCGGTGTCGAGACGTTTTTAGTGGGTAAAGTTTGCATACAGAGAATCTTGAATAAGAGGCTGAAACATGAGAATGGTCGGGGCGAGAGGATTTGAACCTCCGACCACTTGCACCCCATGCAAGTACGCTACCAGGCTGCGCTACGCCCCGACGAAACTAAAATTGTATCAGTTGCCAAGCAACTATAGCGACAAGATGTGTACTACAGCCTCTAACTCTGAGCGCAGTTTTAAACTACCCCGCGCCTCTTCCAAACGATTGCGAGCACCACCAATCGTAAAGCCCTCTTCATAGAGCAAAGAACGAATTTTACGGATTAAGATTACCTCGTGATGCTGGTAGTAACGCCGGTTACCTCGCCGCTTTTGCGGACGGAGTTGCACAAACTCCTGCTCCCAATAGCGTAATACATGAGATTTAACACCGCATAAACTGGCTACCTCACCAATCGTGAAATAGCGTTTAGTTGGTATGGGTGGCAATAAATCGGTCAAGATAAATTCAGGATGATGAACAAAGCCTGTTTAAATTTAAGCCTGAGCTAAATCGGTTTGAATTTCTACTGCATCTTTGAGTTTTTGACTTGCATGGAAAGTTACCACTCGTCGTGCATCAATCGGAATCATCTGCCCAGTTTTAGGATTGCGACCAGGGCGCGCAGATTTATTACGTAATTGGAAATTACCAAAACCAGAAATTTTTACTTCAGTACCGGTTTCAAGTG
>CAIXDG010000121.1 GCA_903918115.1 uncultured beta proteobacterium | reverse complement strand
GCAGACTCTGCTTTGGGCATCACAAAGGGTGCTCTACTCATACTTTCAACGCCCCCGGCAATCATGAGTTCAGCTTCTCCAGACGCAATGGCCCTTGCTGCTGTACCAACTGCATCCATACCAGAGCCGCAGAGGCGATTAATCGTTGCGCCAGGAATACTCGGCGATAAACCAGCAAGTAACGCGCTCATTCTCGCGACGTTACGATTATCTTCGCCGGCCTGATTTGCGCAGCCATAAATGACATCGTCTATCTCATTCCATGGCACTGATGGATTGCGCTCTACTAGGGCCTTAATGGGAATTGCCCCCAGATCATCGGGCCGCACGCTTGATAACGAACCACCATAACGACCAATCGGTGTTCTGATGGCATCGCAGATATAAACAGGAAGAGTAGCTTTTGAGTTCATAAAGTTAGATTATTTTTTTCTTTTCAAGATCTTGCACTACTTTTTCTGAGTACCCCAAAATACCAACTAAGACCTCGTGATTAGAATCACCTAATTTTGGGGGCGCACGATCGTATTTTGGGGGAGTACCTTGGAGTCTGAGTGGGCTAGCAATTGTCGAAACTGTCGTGCCATCGGCATATTTGTTATCAATCTTCATATTGCGATGAATAACATGCGGGTCTTGAAATACTTGTTGATAATTATTGATCTGCCCACAGGGCACATCAAATTGCTCTAACACCGAAATCCATGCCGCCGCTTTTTTCTTGAGCATGGTTTTTGCTAGTTCTGGCACAAGTTCAGAGCGCCCCGTAATTCTGCCGGTTACTTTACTCCAACGCTTATCTTTGGCGAGATCAGGCCGTTTGATAGCTTCGCAATAGCGTTGCCATTGGGTGTCATTGCCGACTGCGACGACGATTTCACCGTCTTTAACAGCAAATACTTGATAGGGAACGAGGCTGGCATGGGCATTGCCATAGCGAAAAGGAACTTTCCCATCGGCAAAAAATCCTGTTACTTGGTTGCCGCCAAGGGCAATAATGCCATCGAGAAGTGCCATATCAATATACTGACCTTGGCCTGTTTCATTACGGCTATTAAGCGCTGCCAGAATAGCAACCGAACTATACATGCCAGTAATTACATCGGCGATAGCAACACCTAATTTTTGTGGACCACCACCGGGTAAAGTATCGCTTTCGCCAGTAATGCTCATCATTCCACCAATTGCTTGAAAGACAAAGTCATACCCCGGTTTATGCGCATTAGGCCCGTCTTGTCCATAGCCGGTAATAGAGCAATAGACTAAACGGGGATTTATTTTTTTGAGGCTCGCGTAATCAAGTCCATAACGTTTTAGGTCACCCAGTTTATAGTTCTCAATCAAGACATCACTTACTCGAACCAGGTCTTCGATTATTTTTTTTCCTTTAAGAGAGGAGATATCGAGGGTAAGGGATTTTTTGCCACGATTAGCAGCCGCAAAATAGCTAGAAATGCGCTGGCCATGAATGGTTTCTGTTGGATTAATCCAGGGCGGCCCCCAGCCACGAGTGTCATCGCCACTTCCTGGCCGCTCAACTTTAATAACCTCTGCTCCAAGGTCAGCTAAATTTTGGGTGCACCAAGGGCCTGCCAGAATGCGCGATAAATCGAGCACCCTAATATGGGATAAGGCGCCAACTATTGGCTTAAGACGGATTTTTTTTGGCATGAATTAATCGATTTTAATATTGCTATCGTTGATTACCTTCGCCCATTTACTAATTTCATCATCAACATACTTAGCATACTGAGCTTGGTTCATGCTGCCCGCATCCGCGCCTTGTTCGGCAAATTGATTTTTTACTTGCACACTTTGCAGTGCGGTCAAGACATCACTAGAAATTTTGCTTAATAGGTCGGGTGCCATTTTTGGCGGTGCATACATGCCAAACCAAGCCGTTGCTTCAAAGCCTTTTAGTCCCGCTTCACTGATGGTGGGTACATCTGGTAAAGCGGAAGCGCGGGTGAGGGAGGTTACGCCAAGGGCGCGTAATTTACCTGATTTGATATGCTGCAAAACACCCGGTACAGAATCAAACATCACTGAAATTTGATTACCTAACAGATCGTTTAGGGCAGGTGCCGCACCCTTATAAGGCACATGAACCATATTGATGCCAGCCATCGCGTTAAACAACTCACCCGAAAGATGATTCGCCCCGCCTGTTCCTGAGGAGCCAAACATAACCTTGCCAGGGTTCGCCTTAGCATAGGTAATTAATTCTTTGACTGTTTTTGCTGGAAATGCAGGATTGACGACTAATACATTGGGCACGTTTGCAACCAAGGCAATTGGCGTGAAGTCGGTACGGGTGTTGTACTTCAGATTTTTATATAAATTCGGATTAATAACATGATGGGTAGCTGTCACCATGAGGGTATAGCCATCGGCCGGCATTTTTACTAGTTGCTCAGAAAATACCGTACCGCTTGCGCCTGCTTTATTCTCAACCACGACAGATTGTGACCATTTTTTGGTTAATTCATTGGCGAGAATGCGAGCCAAAATATCGGTTGTTCCACCGGGTGGAAATGGCACAACTATTTTGACTGGACCATTTGGAAAATTTTGCGCGAAGGCGCTAGCCCCGACAATTGCCAAACTGAAACCTAATAATAGATTGCGTACAAATGTATTTAGTTTGCTCAATTGCCTAACTCCTTATTGTTAATCGAATATGCGTAAATTCGCCGCTTCATTACGACGCGAGGGGAAATTCAACTAAGGCTTCGCCAAGAGCAATTACTTCATTTCGTTGATTATTTACTACGATATCTAGCGAGACCCAATGCCCCTTTTTAGTAGTTTTGATGGCAGTGATGATCGCACTGGGGGTAATTGTGTCACCTGGTTTCACTGGCGACTTCCAGCGCGTCTCTAAACGTCGGTGCATTCCGCCTTGAGGATAAACCCAATCGGTAATCATTTTAGAGATGACGCCAAAATTATTCATGCCATGCATGATGATGCCATCAAATTTGGTTTTACCAAACTGGGTTTGCATGTAATTATCATCAAGATGCAAGGGATTAAAGTCTAGCGAGGCCTCACAAAACTCACGAATTGATTCTCTCGTAGGGTAGAACGGCGTGCCCTGAATTTTGTCGCCAATATGGCATTTTTCTAATGCATTACTCATCAACTTGACCTCATTATTTTTTATTGGGGGCGAATAGTCCAACCGCGGCCGGAACAGATCACGTCGTTATTTTGATTAAAAAAGACGTTGTCATGAATGACAAACAGACGCTCCTTTTTTATAAATTTATCTAGCGCTCTGGCTTCCAGGCGGATAACGTCATTTGGGCGCGCTGGAATGTTGTAGCTCCACGATTGTCCGGCGTTAATCGTTCCCGGGCTTCTCATCCAATCGTCGGCCGGGGTACAAGAAAACATTAAAAGAATATGAATTGCTGGCGGGGCGATGATGCCTTTGTAAGGCGTGGTTTTTGCATAGTCCTCATCAAAGTAGAGCGGGTGAGTATCACCAATCACTTTGCAATATTTTTGGATAGCTTCGAGCGTAAGTGTGTAAGGAATAGTTTTTCTGGCTTCACCCGGAATAATGTCATCCCAGTTCTTGCGATTTTGTTCATCCTTCCAGAAATCGGTTTCAAAATTAATATTTGACATTGTTATTTTTCAAGTGAATTTAAATAGAATATGAGGAGCGCTAAGCGGATAATACCAAGCGAACCATGGCAATCCTAGGTTGTTTAAATTAGCCTGTCAAGAGAACAACATTGCGCAAATTATTTTTCACTTTCTATACTGAAATAATTTTTAGCTGATTAATCTCAATGACTTAGGTAAATTTTGCAGAATTCGTGTAAACCTAGTATTTACCCGCTTTTTTCTCAGAATTACCTGTGATATGGTTGAGCAAAATTATCATAGGAGACTGTATGACAAGTAAATTCGATAGTCGGTCTTGGTACCGTTCAACTGTATTGTTGGCTTTGGCCGGCTGTTTAGGTGCCGTAGTTACGATTAATTCGGCATTTGCTCAACCTTATCCTAATCGTCAAGTGACTTTAATTGCACCTTATGCTGCTGGCGGAGATAGTGATTTTTCGGGACGCAATTTAGCGGCAGCTGCGACTAAATTAATGGGCCAAACGTTAATCGTGCAAAACGTAGTGGGTGCTTCTGGCACGATTGGCTCAATGCGTGTGCGGAATGCTGCGCCCGATGGCTACACTTTACTTATTTCGCGGGGTGGGTCACAGGCCATTACGCCTGCCTT
>CAIXDG010000120.1 GCA_903918115.1 uncultured beta proteobacterium | reverse complement strand
GAGTTGGCCAGCTTAATTGAAAATGGGAATTTAGTTACCATTAAAGTTAGCACCGATAGTCCAATGTCACAGAGTGACTACGTTAAAGCAATTCATTTGGTGGCGGAAAGAAATCCCTTACCTAATATTCTGAGTGCTTATTTCACCCCGCAATCTGGAACTGCGAACTTCACAACCCGCATCCGTTTGGCTGATACGCAACGGGTTTGGGCGATTGCGCAAATGAGTGATGGTAGTTTTTATCAGACGCATGCAGATACGCTGATTACCAGCTCAGCTTGCTCAGAGGGATTTATATGAGCAAAACTTCGCGCACCCTAATCACCATGCCAAAGGCCGCTCGTAAAGGTGAGATTATCGAGATCAAAGCGATTGTGCAACACGATATGGAGACGGGTTTTCGCCATACAGAGCAGGGTAAATTAATTCCGCGCGATATTATTCGGGTTTTTACATGTCAATTTAATGGCGCCGAAGTCTTTAAGGCTGATTTTTTCCCAGCCGTTGGCGCTAATCCACTGCTGATATTTACGGTTATTGCAACTACCAGTGGAACTTTTCAGTTTTCTTGGGCAGGTGACGACGGCTATTTGGCTACCAATCAAAGTCAAATTTCTGTAACGTAAGTGAGCCCCCTTTATTACCGAGTCGTGATTCTGGTCGGTTTACAGTTCATGCTGTTACACGCTGCTCCATCGTCTGCGGCTGATCCTCGACAATCCGGTTATCAGTCAATGTCAGCTGAAAATAAAGCGATGCAGGATGATCCTAGTCTTAATCCGGCAACATTTGCCATCTTAGATGGCCAAAGTGCTTGGCAAGAAAAGCTTGGCAGTTCCAATCAAGCATGTGCAAGTTGTCATGGTGACGCAGCAAAATCGATGCAGGGGGTAGCTACCCGCTATCCACAGTTAGTGGATGGTAAGTTAATGAATTTAGAAGGACGCATTAACCAGTGTCGTGCCGAAAAACAAAAAGTCAAACCACTTCCCTATGAAAGCAAAGAACTCTTATCTTTGTTAGCCTATATTTCAGTGCAGTCGAAAGGCATGCCAATTCAAATTAAGGCTACCCCAGCAACACAACCTTACCTTGAAGCTGGTAAGCGCCATTTTAATCAACGCATTGGCCAGCTGAATTTATCTTGTAGGCAATGCCATGAGGAACGTGCCGGTGAAAAGTTGGCCGGTATCCCAATACCTCAGGCTCATCCTACTGCTTATCCCATCTATCGACTTGATTGGCAAAGCGTGGGTTCATTACAGCGGCGTTTACGTAATTGCATGATCGGCGTGCGGGCAGAGCCTTATGCATATGGCTCGAAAGAGTTAACTGAACTGGAGCTATTTTTAATGATGCGCGCCAATGGCATGCCGCTTGAAGCCCCGGGAGTTAGGCCTTAATGATGATCCTTTATAGTGCCCCATCATCTTATTACTCGATGATCGGCCGCTTGGCGCTAAAAGAAGCGCAAGTACCATTTGAAAATCATCAGATGGATATTCATCTACGCAAAGAGCAGCTTGCGCCCTGGTATGTTGCGCTCAACCCCCATATGTCTGTACCGACTTTGGTCGATGGCAAAACCATTTTGATTGATAGTCAGGATATCTTACGCTTAGCAGCAAACTTAGCTGGCAATCAATGGTTGGACGCTAATGTAAATTTAGCCTCTCAAATTGAGTCAGTAGTTAAAGCGCAGTATGAAATCCCCATAGAGCGCCTAACCTTTTGTAAGGCCATGATGCATTTACCAATCTTGAGCTTTATTTTCCCCCGCACCTTGCGCGGCATTATTAAAGGCCTGCAGGCCCGGTTGGCGACAGCAAAAAATCCTGCTGCATTGCAGGCAAAGATTGATTTGAACGAATCGCGTATTGCCTACTTTACTCAAGGCGCTAGCTTGCAAGACAAGATGGCGGTAGAGCGTAAGCGCGTAAGCACCTATTTAAATCAATTACCAAACCCAAGTCATTTTTTATTTGGCGCTAAACCGAGTTCGGCTGATATTGTTACCGCGGTTCTATTTGGGCGCCTAAAAATGATTGGTGAATATAGTTTGGTGACCAATGATGCCAATGGCGCATCCTTAGATCAGTGGTTTAGCCGCATGCAGCACCAAGTTGCTTTTCAGCAAGCAGATATCTGGCTGCGCTTTCAATGGTGGCGAATTTTGCTAAGAACTTGAGGGAAAAGGTTTAGCACTAGAATTAGAAGATGAATCGTACTCATCAAGCCTCTAGTCAGCCGAATTCCTCTGACCATTCTCAACTAAAAGACCCGGTTTGTAATATGAATGTTACCGATCAGTCGGTACATCATTTTGACTATCAGCACCATCCATATTATTTTTGTGGGGCCAAATGCCGCACCAAATTTATTGCTGACCCGCAGGCCTATTTACACCCCACCCCTAAAGAGCCCGAACCTGTAAAGCCGGGAGCAATCTACACCTGCCCCATGCACCTTGAAATTCGCCAAGACCACCCTGGCAGTTGCCCCTTGTGTGGCATGGCTTTAGAACCAGAGATACCCAGTCTTGATGAAGGCGAAAATCCGGAGTTAATTTCTTATCGACGGCGTTTTTGGTGGACTTTACCCCTGACATTGAGCGTTTTTATTTTGGCGATGTTTAACGAGTCTTTGCATTTAGTCTCGATGGCCAGTTCGAGCTGGCTTGAGCTTGTCTTGGCTACCCCAGTCGTTTTATGGGCTGGCTGGCCTTTCTTTGTTCAAGCTTGGGTATCGATTCAAAATCGTAGCCCCAATATGTTCACGCTGATTGGTATGGGTACCGGAGCTGCTTATATTTATAGTCTGGTTGCAACCCTCGTACCGAATGTTTTTCCAAGTTCATTTACTTCTATGGGGCGGGTTTCAGTTTACTTTGAAGCAGCGGCCGTCATTATTTCTTTAACTTTAGTTGGGCAGTTGATGGAGTTGCGCGCACGTTCGCAAACTTCAGCAGCAATCCGCTCTCTATTGGGCTTAAGCCCCAAGACCGCACGGCGCATTGGTGTTGATGGCAAGGAAGAAGATGTGCCCTTGGAGGCGGTACAGCTGGGTGATTTAATTCGGGTACGGCCGGGAGAGAAAATACCGGTTGATGGTGTAGTAGTGGAAGGTGCCAGTTATGTCGATGAAGCGATGATTACTGGCGAACCTGTGCCAGTTAGCCGTAAAGCCGGCGGTAAAGTCATTGGCGCGACTTTGAATACGAATGGCACTCTAGTAATTCGTGCTGAGCGCATTGGTTCTGAGACGATGTTGGCGCAAATCATACAAATGGTAGCCCAAGCACAGCGCTCAAAAGCTCCCATGCAAAAGATGGCTGATGTAGTCTCAACCTATTTTGTACTCTCAGTCGTGAGCATTGCCTTGCTCAGTTTTTTTGCGTGGGGTTTCTTTGGCCCGCAACCCAGTTGGGTCTTCGGTTTAATTAATGCAGTTTCAGTATTAATTATTGCCTGTCCATGCGCGCTGGGTTTAGCAACGCCAATGTCGATTATGGTTGCCAGTGGTAAAGCCGCATCGCAAGGCGTACTCTTTCGAGATGCGGCAGCGATTGAAAATCTTTGTAAAGTGAATACCTTAATCGTTGATAAAACCGGCACGCTCACTGAAGGCCATCCAAAAGTAGAGCGCATAATCTCTGTTGGGAACAACTATAGCGAGCAGGAAATTTTACAATTGGCTGCGAGTGTCGATCACAGTAGTGAGCATCCCCTTGCCGCCAGTATTGTGGCGGCTGCTGTTGAGAAAAATTTACGATTAGATCGGGTTGAGCATTTTGAAGCTGTACCTGGGATGGGCGTGAAGGGCTTTATCAATGGGCAGCAGCTGGCAATTGGTAATGTTGAATTAATGGCTGCAAACCAGGTAAGCCTTGGCCATTCTTCAGCAATACAGGAAGCGTTGGCGCAGGGTGCAACGGTGATGTATTTAGGGGTCGACCAACAGTTTGCTGGTGCTATCGTCCTATCCGATCCTATTAAAGCAAGCTCGGCCGAGGCCCTTGCTAGCCTGCAAAGTCTCGGTATTAAGATTGTGATGGCCTCTGGAGATCATCAGCTGGCCGCCGAAGCGATTGGCACAAGACTGGGTATTAGCGAAGTCTATGGCAGCGTAAAGCCGGCCGATAAATTAGCGCTAGTTGAACGTCTGCAAAAAGCCGGCCGGATTGTCGCAATGGCTGGCGATGGAATTAACGATGCCCCCGCCTTAGCTAAAGCCAATATTGGTATTGCCATGGGCACCGGTACTGACGTTGCCATTAACAATGCCCAAATTACGCTAGTGAAGGGTGATTTACGCGGCATTGCCCAAGCATTTTTAATCTCGCGGGCAACCGTACGTAATATGAAACAAAACTTAGCTTTTGCAATGGTTTATAACGCCTTAGGCGTACCGATTGCTGCAGGTGTGTTGTACCCATTTATTGGCCTTTTATTATCACCGATGATTGCAGCAGTGGCAATGAGTTTTAGCTCTGTTTCCGTGATCACTAATGCATTGCGTTTGAAATGATGGATGATTTATTAAAGCAAGCCATTGCCGCATTTGAGGCCGGTAATTTCACCGCTTGCGAGTTCGCCTTAGATGAGGCACTAAAAGCCGAGCCCAATTATTTATCAGCTTTGCAGATTTATGGTTTGGTTAAAGCTAGACAAGGTCAACATCAAGCTGCAGTCAGCTTCTTCCAACAAGCCGTCCAGATTGATCCACAAGATGCAGGGCTGCAATTTAATTTGGCAAAAGCCTTATCTGAGTCTGATCAAGAGCAGGCCGCTTTAGCCCACCATGAGTTAGCTACTCAATTAACCCCTTTTAATGCCGCAGCATGGCTTAATTTTGGTATTAGTTTATTTAAGTTAGGCATTTATGAGGAGGCTCTTAGCTGCTATCAAAAAGCCTTAGCTATACAAGATTCCAATGCTGTTGCTTGGTTTAACCAAGGATTAGCGCTTAAAGCTCTGGGGCGTAACGAAGCAGCACTCAATGCCTATGGGCGCGCCATACAAATTAAGCCAGATTATTTTGAAGCTTGGCTTAATACGGCCATCTTATTTACGCAACTCCATTACGAAGATAAAGCCTTAATTGCCTACGAAAAAGCCTTAGCCATAAAACCGAACTACGACTATTTATTTGCCATGCCATTTAATCTAAAAATGACCATGGGTAATTGGATTGGCTATGAAGCTGCCTTAGCAGCCATTCTTAGTAAGGCTAGCGTTGGCGAAAAGGCAATAACGCCATTTGGAATGCTTGCCATCTCTAGTAGTCCTGAGTTGCAACTTGCTGTCGCAAAACAATATACCCAAAAAAGGGCCAAAGCTGATTTAGCTTTACCAGCGATCGCAAAACGTCAGCGTAGTCAGAAAATTCGGCTAGCCTATTATTCAGCAGATTTTCGTAATCATGCGGTTACTCAACTCATCGCTGGTTTATTTGAAAATCATAACAAAGCCCAATTTGAAGTCATTGCTTTTTCATTTGGACAAGATAATAATGCCGAAGTTTTTCAGCGGATTAATCAATCCTTAGATCAATTAGTTGATATTCAGGGTATGAGTGACCTTGAGGTGGCGAAACTGTCGCGCGAAATGGAAATTGATATTGCAGTTGATTTAATGGGTTTAGTGCAAGATAGTCGGCCTGGTTTATTGGCTTATCGGGCGGCGCCAATTCAGGTAAATTACCTTGGATATCCAGGTACGATGGGCGCTGACTATATCGATTACATCATTGCTGATCACACCTTAATTCCCGCAGATTGCCGGCAATATTACGCAGAAAAAATTGCCTATCTCCCTTTTTCTTATCAGGCCAATGACAATAAAAAACAGATTGCAGAAAAAACAGCTTTGCGTACTGAGTTAGGTTTACCAGAACAGGGTTTTGTTTTCTGTTGCTTTAATAATAATTACAAAATTACGCCCCCCACATTTGACTTATGGATGCGTATTTTGGGTCAGGTAGAAGGTAGTGTTTTATGGCTCTTAGAAGATAACCGTTTTATTGCGCAAAACTTGCGCTTAGAGGCGATTAAAAGAAATATTAAGCCTGAGCGCTTAATATTTGCACCGCGCCTAAGCTTAGCCGAGCACTTAGCGCGCCATCGGGCTGCCGATTTATTCTTGGACACCTTACCTTATAACGCGCATACTACTGCAAGTGATGCACTCTGGGCTGGCTTACCTGTTTTAACTTGTATGAATGCTTCCTTTGCTAGTCGGGTTGCAGCAAGCTTACTCAATGCGATTGGCTTGCCAGAGTTAATTACTACGAACTCTCAAGAATATGAGTCACTAGCGATTGCTTTAGCGAATGATTCAGCAAGGCTACAACATCTGAGGACAAAATTAGCTGCGCAACGTTTAACTGCCCCCTTATTTAATACGCCCTTATTTGCACAGCAAATCGAGACCGCCTACATAAAAATGATGGAGCGCTATTGGGATGACTTACCAATAGACCATATTCAGTATTTACCCTAGGGCTAATACGTGACATTCAGTAAACATGAGAATATAAAGAGACTATGAGAATATTTCAAAAAGTAAGCACGCTTATTCCCTTAACTTTGGGTTTAACCTTGGGCTTAGGCAGTTTATGCTGGATACCAGCCTCCCTAGCCGCCGATTTAAAGGCTATTCAAGTCGGCCAGATCGAGGTGCTCGCCAGCAATGAAGCTCCTGAATTATTAAAAACGTTAGAAGAGTTAGTTGCAATTGAATCAGGCAGCACTGATTTAGAGGGCTTAGCGAAAATCCAGGCAGCGATCGGTAAAAAATTAGATGGACTTGGCATTCCCTACCAACTAATTCAGGGTAGCGGCAATACTAAAACTGGTGCAATGGTTTTAGTCAAAATAAAAGGCAACGGAACGGCAAAAATTGCGCTTATTGCCCATATGGATACCGTATATCAAAAGGGGGATAGCAAGAAGCAACCCTTTAAAGTCGCCGACGGCAAAGCCTATGGACTCGGTATTCAGGATGATCGGGCTGGTATTGCAGTCATTTTGCATACCCTTAAAATTATCAAAACCGCAGGGATTAATTCTTTTGGTGAATTAACGGTATTAATTAATGCTGATGAAGAAATTGGCTCACCCGGATCTAAAGAAACCATTATGGCTTTGGGTGAAGCAAACGACCTAGTCATTTCCTGTGAAACCAGTGGTACTAAAGCCGATTATGTGCGCTTAGCAACCTCCAGTATTGCGCGTGCCGATCTTAAGGTTCAGGGTAAGGCCGCACATTCTGGCGCCAATCCTGAATTTGGCCGCAATGCTTTATACGAAATGGCGCATCAAGTTTTGCAAACACGCGATTTAAATAATATAGCGCCTGGTGTTAAATTTAATTGGACGTTGGCACAGGCTGGCACGGTACGAAATATGATTCCCTTTGGCGCTACTGCAACAGCGGATATTCGGGCTAATAAAATGAGTGACTTTGATTTAGTGGAGGAAAAGCTCAAGGAAAAGATTCAACATCATTTAATTCCTGAAACGACAGTCACACTCGATTTTGTCCGTGCTAGACCGCCTTTAGAGCCCACTGATAAAAGTTTAGCGGTCGCCAAATTAGCGCAGTCAATAGCGAAAGAAATTCAATGGCCCTTGGACATCCTTGAAACCCCAACTGGCGGAGGTACTGATGCTGCTTATGCGCAAACACGCAGTCGCGGTGCAGTAATAGAGAGTTTTGGTTTGCAGGGCTTTGGTGGCCATACCGATAATGCTGAATACATCTTGATTGAATCGATTAAGCCCAGATTATTCATTACGAGCATGTTGATTGATCAATTTTCTCGTCAGCAACATTCAACAAAGTAGTTACTTTATATCCTAATAAGTACCGGGATACAAAATAGCTTTTGTAACCTTGTGAATATCTCGATGACCTGTAAAGGCCATGGATAGATCGAGTTCGCGATGAATAATTTCCAGACACTTAGTAACGCCAGCTTCGCCCATTGCACCGAGACCATATAAAAAGGCTCTACCAATCATTGTGCCGCGAGCCCCTAAGGCCCAAGCTTTAAGGACATCTTGCCCTGAGCGAATACCGCCATCAACCCAGACTTCGATATCGTTACCAACTGCATCAACAATTGCGGGTAGGGCGTGAATAGTTGAGACAGCATGATCGAGTTGTCGTCCACCATGATTCGACACAATTAAAGCATCCGCACCTGAGTCAGCAGCTAAGCGGGCATCCTCGATATCTAAGATACCTTTGATAATCAGTTTGCCACCCCAGCGTTTTTTAATCCATTCGACATCATCCCAACTTAAACCGGGATCAAATTGTTCGGCGGTCCATGACGATAAGGACGCCATATTGCCAACTCCAGAAGCATGACCCACAATGTTGCCAAAATTACGACGTGGTGTTTTGGCCATGCCTAGACACCACCTTGGTTTAGACATCATATTGATGATATTTGCAATGGTAAGTTTGGGCGGAGCGCTTAAACCGTTTTTTAAATCTTTATGGCGTTGCCCCAAAATTTGCAGGTCTAAGGTAAGCACTAAGGCCGAGCAGGATGCTGCCCTAGCTCGCTCAATGAGGCGCTCGATAAAGTCGCGGTCCTTCATTACATATAGCTGAAACCAAAATGGTTTAGTGGTGTGCTTCGCTACTTCTTCAATCGAGCAAATGCTCATCGTCGATAAGCAAAATGGCACACCAAATTTTTCAGCAGCGCGTGCCGCTAAGATTTCACCATCGGCGTATTGCATGCCAGTTAAACCAGTTGGCGCTAAAGCCACTGGCATTGCCACAGTTTCACCGATCATGGTGGTTTTGGTGGTGCGATCTTCCATATTGACAGCAACCCGCTGGCGAAATTTAATTTTCTGGAAATCAGCTTCATTAGCGCGATAGGTGGTTTCAGTCCAGGACCCTGAATCAGCATAGTCGTAGAACATTTTTGGGGTGCGCTTTTGGTGCAGCACACGTAAATCTTCAATATTGGTAATGATTGGCATAACTTCCTTAAATTGAATACTAAATTAGGGCTAGATTGGCATTAATTAGATCAATTTACCCCACTTCCGGGATTACTTTAGCAATTTCGTTATTATCCTTACTAGAGTATATGTTTAGTAAAGGATTGGCTATGTTGCATGAATTACGTATTTATCATTCAGTTCCTGGCAAGCTGCCAGAGCTGAATAAGCGTTTTGAAAGCATCACCTTGGGGATGTGGAAAAAGCATGGGATTCGGCAGATTGGGTTTTGGACGGTTTTAGTAGGTGTAAATAGCAATTCTCTCTATTATCTTTTGGAATGGGATAGCCTTGCTGAGCGGGAAAGCAAGTGGAATGCATTTCAAAATGATCCTGAATGGAAATCTGCCAAAGCGGGTACTGAGGTCAATGGCCCCATTGTCGAGCGCATTGAAAATATGATCTTGGTGCCAACATCGTATTCAGCCCTACGCTAACCTGCAAAGAAACTACTAGGTTTAATGAAAGCTGAAACGAAGGGCCTTTGGCTTGGTCTAGTAGGTATTATTTTTTTCAGTATTACGCTGCCGGCGACACGTTTAGTCGTCGCTGACTTCGGCACCTTCCCAGCAGCTTTTTATCGAGCCACTTTGGGTGGTTTAGGTGCTTTAGCTTATTTACTTTATTTGCGGCCGGCTTGGCCCAATCGTAAAGATACCTTAGCTTTACTAGTCACTACTGTTTTTATTGTCTTTGGTTTTCCATTGGGAATTAGTGTGGCAATGACTTACTTACCTTCCTCGCGTGGCGGCGTGGTGTTGGGTATTACCCCCTTATTAACGGCTTTATTTGGTGCCTTACGATTTGGCGAGCGACCATCGCTTGGGTTTTGGATTACGGCCGCAATTGGTAGCCTGATCGTCATTCTGTATTCACTTTGGCAAAGTCATGGCGGCCTAGAGTTTGCTGATTGGGCGCTAATTATTGCGGCAGTTTCAGCCTCATATGGTTATGCTGAAGCAGCAAAGTTATCGCAAAAAATGGGCGGTCCAGTGGTGATTTCTTGGAT
>CAIXDG010000119.1 GCA_903918115.1 uncultured beta proteobacterium | reverse complement strand
TGGGTATTATGGCTTTTATGGCAGCCATGGTCATGATTCTCATTGAGGTCATCGTAGCCTATCGCTCAGCTAGCTGGGATGTGCCGCAAGATAGGGCTTAGCTCGAGGAGCTAAAATACCCTTATTTACTAAATATTAATCAGAATAAAGTTAGGCTAACCATGGCAAGCAATACGAGCAGTCAGTTGGGCAAGAAAAAAATCCTTATTACAGGCGGCGCTGGTTTTTTAGGCTCACACCTTACTGAACGTTTATTGGAGCGTGGTAATGAAGTATTGGTAGCCGATAATTTTTTTACTGGAAGTAAGCAAAACTTAGCACATTTATTGGGTAACCCCCATTTAGAGGTGATGCGCCATGACGTTACTTTTCCGCTGTATGTAGAAGTGAATCAAATTTATAACTTAGCCTGTCCCGCTTCTCCAGTGCACTATCAACATGATCCAGTGCAAACAACTAAAACTAGTGTGCATGGCGCAATCAATATGCTCGGCTTGGCTAAGCGTACCCGCGCGCGTATTTTGCAAGCTTCTACTAGTGAGGTATATGGCGATCCTGAAGTACACCCGCAACCTGAATCATACTGGGGTAAAGTTAACCCGATTGGTATTCGCAGTTGCTATGACGAAGGCAAGCGTTGCGCTGAAACCTTATTTTTTGATTACTATCGTCAGCATGCGTTAGAAATTAAAGTGGTGCGTATTTTTAATACCTATGGCCCGAGGATGCATCCCAATGATGGGCGCGTAGTGAGTAATTTTATTGTGCAGGCCTTGCAGGGTAAAGATATTACTATTTATGGGAATGGCCAGCAGACCCGCAGCTTTTGCTATGTTGATGATTTAATCGAAGTAATGATGCGCATGATGGATTCCCCAGCAGAATTTATTGGACCGGTCAATATTGGCAATCCAGGCGAGTTTACGATGCTAGAGTTGGCCGAGGCAATTTTGAAGTTGTCCGGCAGTAAGTCGAAATTGATTTTTGAACCATTACCTGCAGATGACCCCAAACAAAGGCAACCCGATATTGCGTTAGCAAAAGCGAAGTTAGGTTGGCAACCGAAGGTAGCATTAGAAGATGGCCTGAAAGAAACCATTGCTTACTTTAGGCAATTGCTGGCTACTTAGTCTCTTCGTTTGAATACGCCTCGAAGTAAAACTAGTCGCATTCGATCGTTTGTTTTACGCACAGGGCGTACTACTCCAGCGCAGCAGCGCGCTCTAGAGACATTCTCTTCCGCACTATTAATTCCTTTTCAGTCAACGCATCTCAATTGGGCGCAGGCATTTGGGTTAAGTACGGTCCCCTTAAGTGAAGATGCACCGCGCATTATAGAAATTGGTTTTGGTATGGGAGAAACCACGGCCAGTATTGCAGCAGCTAGACCTAAAGACCAGTTTTTAGCGCTTGAGGTTCATCCGCCTGGCGTGGGCGCATTGCTGAAACGTATTGATGAAATGGGTCTAACTAATTTGCGCTTAATGCGTCATGATGCGGTCGAGGTTTTAGAACAAATGATTGCGCCAAATACTTTAGATGGAGTGCATATTTATTTCCCTGACCCATGGCATAAAAAACGCCATCATAAGCGCCGTTTAATTCAAGCGCCTTTTTTGAGTCTGTTGGCAGAGCGTTTAAAAGTAGGCGGCTATCTTCATTTGGCTACGGATTGGCAAGAATATGCCGAACAAATGGTATCCGTAGGTAACGCCGAAAGCAGACTGAGCAATACATCTATAACTAAAACGTATGTACCTCGACCCACCTATCGCCCCATTACCAAGTTTGAAAACCGTGGCCTCAATTTAGGCCACGGGGTCTGGGATTTAGTCTATCAAAGAGTAATTTAGAAGCTAGATGCTTAGAGCCCAAGGCAAACATATTTCATTTCAAGGTATTCATCCATACCCCAAATACTGCCCTCGCGACCTAAGCCCGATTGTTTAACCCCACCAAAGGGCGCTACTTCATTCGACATAATGCCGGTGTTCACACCCACCATGCCGTATTCTAAAGCTTCGGCGACTTTCCAAACACGTCCAATATCGCGACTATAAAAGTAGGAAGCTAAACCATACTGACTGTTATTGGCTAATTTAATTACGGCTTCATCATTGTCAAAGGGGATGATTGGGGCAACCGGACCAAAGGTTTCTTCATACGTAATGAGCATATCGCTCGTCACGTTCGACAAAATCGTGGGCTCATAAAAATTGTGTCCACTAACATTGGCTTTACCCCCAGTAACTAATTTGGCGCCTTTGCTCAGGGCATCGGCAACATGCCTTTCAACTTTGGCAAATGCTGCATCATCAATCAATGGCCCTTGGCTAACGCCCTCGTTCATGCCGTTACCAACTTTAATTGCTTGCGTGGCTTTAGCAAATTTTTCTACAAAGATATCTTGTACTTTTTTATGCACATAAAACCGATTAGCGCAGACACAGGTTTGTCCCGAGTTGCGATACTTCGAAGCAATTGCACCAGCAACTGCAGCATCAATGTCGGCATCTTCAAAAACAATAAATGGCGCATGCCCACCCAATTCTAAAGCGACCTTTTTGACCGTTGGCGCACATTGCGCCATCAAGATTCGACCTACTTCAGTAGACCCAGTAAAGGAAAGATGGCGAATGGTAGGTGAAGCACAAACAACCTTACCGATGGCAATCGATTGATCAGCATCAGCAGGAATGATATTGACCACGCCCGCAGGCATACCAGCGCGCTGCGCTAACTCTGCTAAAGCTAGAGCACATAAAGGGGTTTGCTCAGCCGGTTTGATAACCATGGTGCAACCTGCAGCAATCGCAGGTGCAATTTTGCGCGTAATCATTGCAATCGGAAAATTCCACGGGGTAATAGCAACGCATACCCCAATCGCTTGTTTTAAAACCAGCATGCGTTTATCGCCCCAAGTGCTCTCAAGGATGGCGCCGGTAACCCGTTTCGATTCTTCAGCAAACCATTCCACAAATGAGGCGCCATAGGCGACTTCGCCGCGCGATTCTACTAAGGGCTTGCCTTGCTCAAGTGTCATCAAAATAGCCAAATCTTCGGTATTGGCAATAATCAGATCGAACCATTTGCGCATCACCATGGCACGGTCTTTGGCGGTCTTTGAGCGCCAACTGCTGAGTGCCTGCTCAGCTGCGGCGATTGCTAACTCGGCATCTCCGCTATTCAGGTTCGTTACATTGGCAATGATGTCGCCCGTCGCGGGGTTATTGACGGAAAAAGTGGCGCCCGATTTAGCTTTAACCCACTTGCCGTTAATAAAGGCATCCTCCCGAAATAAGGTGGCATCTTTGAGGAGTGAGCGAATATCAATTTGCTGAAGTGAGGCGTTCATAGTGACAGCGATCCAGTTAGTGTTTGGTAGAAGAGGAGCCCCATTTTAGGGGAGATTGGGCTTGATAGTGCGTAACTTACCGATTGAATCAGTCTTTATTGTTAGCTAATTATTGAGTTGATTTAAATTTGCATAAAAACTATATCTAGGTGTTGGTGCCGGGCTGGCAAACTAGATCTGGTGTTTAGTGACCCCTTTTTTCGGCAAAAAGGACAAAAATGCCCTGGAATTCAGCCTTTTTCATATAACAAAAAAGGTGGGCACTAACTTTTATAAGTAATTGATATATATAGTTTTTATTTAGTTTTTTGGGGGTCAGATTAGCCTTAGGGCAAGCCATACCTACAAAAAGTTATGTAAATTCATTTCTATATGCTTGACATGATATATAAGAGTTTCTAATATGGGCCATGTTCATTATTTGCTGCATTGCAATATGTAAGGCAGCCCTTATCCATGAGTGCAGTAAAAAAGATTAACACCGGAAACTATTTGAGTCACTTTTTACCCGGCGCAAAAGCATCGCTGAAACATGTGACCAGCTCTTTATTTGGTCTGGGTGTTTTTATGGCGATTAGTTTGTGGCTCGCTGGCCCAGGTACAAATGCCGGCCCCTTTGATTTTGCTCGCCTTTTAGTACCAGGCGTAGCCCGTGATTTGTTGTATAGCCCCCAAGGCCTCAACGGGTCATCAGCTTGGTTTACCAGTTATAAACACGAAGTTGAGCAGCGTGATGATACTCAGGCTGTATCCCTTCTAAAACCGGTCAACTATTCTATGCCTGCGGCAACGCCTTCGGTAGCTGGGTTGGCAGCGGCTATACCAAGTCATCTGATCGATAGCGAAGCAGTTGATCGCCATTCATTGAAGTCGGAGCAAGAGCGCAAAATTGTTTCGCAATATTTAGTCGATAAGTACCGCATTACAGCGAGTGAGAGCTTGAACTATATCAATGAGGCCTTGCAAGTAGCCAAAGAGGTGAACTTAGATCCCACTTTATTGCTGGCAGTGATGGCAGTTGAATCTAGTTTTGATCCTAATGCCCAAAGTAAAGCGGGCGCACAAGGCCTGATGCAAGTATTAACAAACGTCCATCAAGATAAATTTGCGCCCTTTGGCGGTAAATCTGCTGCCTTTATTCCGGAAGCCAATATTCGCGTCGGGGCCTTAATTTTAAAAGCATGCATTGCTAAAGCGGGTTCACTTGAGGCTGGTCTGCGCAGTTATTTGGGTAGCCCCAATGCTGCGAGTGGCGAGTCGAGCTACACCAGCCGTGTTCTAAGCGAGCGTGAGCAGTTACGCAATGCGGCACGTGGCAAGTCTTACGCCAGCATTTAATTTGCGCTAATCGGTTATTGAGTTTTAGACGGCTTGAGTTTCAGCACTGCGGAGCGATTGCGCCAATAAGTCGAGCACACCATTGACATACTTGTGTCCATCGGTACCGCCAAAAATCTTCGCTAATTCAACGGCTTCATTGATTGCTACTTTAAATGGCACACTCAGATCTTCTGCTAATTCATAAGCGCCAATTAACAGTGCCGCATGTTCAACAGGTGAGAGTTCATTAATCGGTCGATCGAGGGCTGGTGTAATGAGGGTTTCAAGGGCATCCATGCGCAGTAAAACCCCCTGAAAAATACCTTCGAATAAATCGAGTTGACAGCGTTTAAATGCAGGATCTTCAGCTAACTGCTCAGTAATCATCCGCATATCCGGCAGACTTCCGGCCCGACGCAATACTAGCGCCTGATAAATACCTTGTAAGGCATATTCCCTTGCGCGGCGCCTTGGCGTAAGTGAGCGTTTAATAATTTTTTTAGATTCAGCCACTATTTGGTTTCTTCAATGTGATGCATTTCAATATCTAAATCGGGCGTCAGGGCTAAAGATAAATTGGCCATTTCAACTACCGCACGCGCACAGTCAGCACCCTTGATGGCAGTTCGTGCATTCGCTTGTTCATCGTTATCGCAGGTCACGACTCCGTTTGCAATCGGTAAGCCCGATTCTAAGCAGACGCGATTAATGCCGGCGGCAGATTCATTGGCAACCAATTCAAAGTGATAGGTTTCGCCGCGAATAACTGCACCTAAGGCAACTAGGCCATCAAAGGTTTCAGTCTCAGCAAGACGCTGTAAAGCAAACGGTATTTCTAAGGCGCCAGGCACAGTGACCAAATGAATATCTTGTTGATCGACTCCTAATTGCAATAGCTCACGAATACAAAACTCGGTGAGAGTGTCGCCATGTTCTTGATTAAAACGCGCTTGGACGATACCAATGCGCATCCCTTCGCCATTCAGATCAGCCTCTAAAACCTGCACACCGGGAATATGATTCGACATAATTTTATTGATCCTCAATTTATTCTACAAAGGGTGTATGCCCAGTAATTTCAAGTTTGTAGCCAGATAAGCTGGGAGTAGGGCCGGGATTGCCGAGGAGGCGCATTTTGCCCACTTGCAAATCTTTTAAAATTTGCGCACCAATGCCATAGCTGCGAAAGTCGGGTTTACGTTGCAGGGCTTTATTAGGCGAAGCACTGGTAAGCCGCGCAAAACGCGCTAGCCAGCTCGCATCATTTGGCGCAGAAACACCCGCCACATTGAGCAGTACTGCTACGCCTACTGGGGCAGCTGCCAAGGCTTCTAACGCTTTCGCCAGTGGCCATGAATGGGTGGTGGCATCCGTATCGAGAAAGTCGAGTACTGTGGCCGGTTCATGAACCCGCACCAAGGTTTCCTGATCTTCAGTTGGGACACCCTTGACGAGCGCTAAGTGAATCGCCGAACTCGGCCGATCGCGATAGACCACGCCATGAAACTTTCCCCATGGTGTATTAAATTCGCGACTTCCTTCGCGCACCACAATACTTTCATTTTGACTACGATACTGAATCAGATCGGCAATGCTGCCAATTTTTAGGCCATGTTCTTTGGCAAAGACAATTAAATCTGGCAGTCGCGCCATGCTGCCATCGTCTTTCATAATTTCGCAAATGACGGCAGTAGGTGAACCACCAGCTAATAAGGCCAAATCACAACCCGCTTCGGTATGTCCCGAACGAATGAGGACGCCACCGGGTTGTGCCATTAAAGGAAAAATATGACCTGGTTGCACTAAGTCATCCGGTTTAGCATGCGGGGCAACCGCTACTTGAATCGTACGGGCACGATCCGCTGCCGAAATACCGGTAGTTACGCCTGAGGCCGCTTCGATTGAGATGGTGAAGTTGGTACCAAGGGCAGTCCCGTTGTCTCTTACCATCAAGGGTAAATTGAGTTGCTGACAGCGCTCCCGTGTCAAAGTTAGACAAATAAGGCCACGCCCATGTTTGGCCATAAAGTTAATGGCTTCGGCAGAAACATGGTCAGCAGCTAAGACTAAATCGCCTTCGTTTTCGCGATCTTCTTCGTCCACCAAAATAATCATCTTGCCTGCCCGCAGATCGGCGATGATTTCTAGAATTGGGGCAAGCGCCATGGGTTGTTTATCTGACATAGACGGCTATTTTAAGCCGTTGGACATTTTCTCAGTGCTTTCGACCGTGAATTCCAGATTTTCCTACGGAGAAATGGGGTGGGGAGGATAGCGCACAGCGCCTTAAACGAGCACGATAAAGGGGATGAAACCCCCAGCTAATCGCGGATTTATTCTCTTTGAAGCCTTAATTGCCATGACGATCGTTGTTGGTAGCGGCCTTGGGCTGGTTGAAATTCACCATGGTTTACAAGCTCGTCATCTTGCTTTGCAAGTCAACAAAACCCAACTTTGGGCCCAGGCTAGCGCATATGAAATGCAAATGAAGGTTAGCACTGATTATTCAGTAAGGCCAACCAAAAAATCATCCAGTCAATTCAGTAGCGTCAAACAAAAACCATGAATCTGCTCGAATGTATCGTTGGCTTAGGTATTGGCATGATGGTCTTGGCGCCGATGCTAAAACTGACTGGTACTGTGCTCATGAAGCAAAGCCAACTAGAACGCGCTTCGCTTGAGTTGGCCGAACAAGAGCGCATGTTTACTTTAATGGGCCGAGCAATCCGGATGGCTGGATATCGTGATCCGCTTGCACAGCCTGTTAAAAAATCTCCGGCGACTATCCTCGCACCATTCACCATTCATAAAGCAGTTGGCTTCAATGCTTCTGATACATTGATCATCCATCATGGCTTGCCACGTAATGCGTCAAAAAAAGCCGGCGATGAAGTCAATTTCGATTGTGTCGGCAATCCCTTAACTGCAGAGCGCACGCAAGCAGGTCAGGTGCGTTTAGGATTTTCATTGGATCGTCAAGCGCAGAATAGTTTTACCGGTTCCGTCATATGCGAGTCCTTTGATCGGCAAGGGCGCTCACTAAAAACGACTTTAATGACTGGCATTGAAAAAATGCGCTTTCATGAAATTGCCCCACAGAAAATTCAGGTTGAGTTGACGATGAATAAAAAAACTCTCGCCCGTACGTTTGCGCGGCGCAATGCGCCTTGATCATCGCAGCAATTTTAAGTCTTGTGTTGGTCTTGGGTTGGTCGATCAGCACCTTGGAGCACTTATTGGCAATGGAGATCAAGATGATGCATACAGCTAACTTGCAACAGACTGAGTTTATCGCCGCAGAATCCAGCTTGCAGGCTTGTGAACAGGCGCTTTCAAGTGCAGAGCTAGCCATTACCACTATGCATTCTGGTGAAGCAATCGAAGTTGAAGTTAGCCCTGGACGAGTTTGTGAGATCTTAGTACGCCAGCATCTTTATGAACAAAAAACAAGGCCGCCATCAAAAATCCTTAGCTCATGGTTAGAAGTAACAACTTTACCCTCCGAGGGCAGTCAAGCAGTTAAGTTAAACATCATCTTGCAAACCACAGTGTTATTAAAGCATGCTACCGCTGAAATTGAGCGCCACAATTGGCGCGAAATTTTTATTAATTAAACCTCAGGCGTAAACCAATGCACCATTTATGTCATCAAGAGCAGGGCGCTAGTTTGCTCGAAATGATGGTAGTCGTATTAATTGTGACGATTGCTGCAGCCATGACTGTACCGATGCTGCAAGAGCAGTTATATCAACGTGAGCTCGATACACTCAGTAGGCGTTTTATCCAGCATACCCAATTTGCCCGTCAGCAAGCGCTCCATTCAGGAAGCGTAGTACGAATTCGACCGCGCAATGAAACAGATTGGAATGGAGGGTGGCAAATAGAGTCGGTATGTAAAACCGCTGCCTGTGAACCGCAAGTATGGTTACAACAGGCAAAGTTGGAAACCGTATTGATTCATTCGCGTACTACTAAAAAAGGTCAGCAATTTGCCGACCCACAAACAGGGCGCAAGCAAATCGTTTTTAATCCTGCGGGAGCGGCGCGTACCCAAGCGGGGGGTTTTGTGGCTAACCGTCTAATCATGAGTCACCGTAAGGCCCCAAAACTCGAGCAGCACGTCATTATGTCGAGCGGTGGGCGCTTACGCCTTTGCAGCCCTAAGCAAGACACTCGCGCTTGCTACTAATTAGCTTGTCATACACCTTTGCGGGTGGCTTTAGTGAAGCATTCGCAAAAAGAGGGAAAATAGCGGCATGTTATTTACTGCAGAAGATACCCAATTCATGCGCCTTGCTGTAGACCAGGCACAGCAGGCACTGTACTTGTCTAACCCTAACCCAAGGGTAGGTTGTGTGATTGTTAAGGAAGGTCAGTGGATTGGCGTAGGTCATACCCAGGCAGTTGGCGGGGCACATGCTGAAATCGAAGCTTTAAACCAGGTGCGCAGCCAAGGTTTTAATCCAGAGGGGGCTACTGTCTTCGTAACGCTTGAGCCCTGCAGCCACACTGGTAGAACGGCGCCCTGTGTTGAGGCTTTAATCGCTGCCAAGGTTGCCAAAGTGAGTATTGCAATGACTGATCCCAATCCATTGGTTTCAGGTCAAGGAGTTCAACAATTACGCGCTGCTGGCATTGCTGTAAAACTGGGCTTACTTGAAGCCGAAGCGCGAGAATTAAATCCGGGTTTTATTCGGCGTATGACCCGAGGTCTGCCTTGGGTGCGCATGAAAATGGCCGCAAGTCTAGATGGTAAAACTGCACTTCCTACAGGCGAAAGTCAGTGGATCACGGGCCCCTTAGCTAGGGCAGATGGGCATCATTGGCGTGCCCAAGCCTGCGCTATCTTAACGGGTGTTGGTACGGTGATTGAGGATGATCCCCGCCTCAATGTGCGTGACGTGGACACTGTTCGGCAGCCCGTAAAAATTATTATCGATTCCCATTTAGGCATTCCATTACATGCGCAAATATTAAATACGGCGGCGAGCGGTGTCATGATCGTATATGCCGCAGCCGACTCTCCTGAACAACAGCAAAAAGCGGCTGAGCTGAGAGCGCGTGGTATCGAGTTAATTGCCATGCCCAATAGCGGCGGCAAAGTTGATTTGACTAAATTATTTTCTACGCTAGCGACCAAATATGCCATGAATGAAATTCATGTTGAGGCAGGCTTTAAGTTAAACGGCTCGTTATTACGTGAGAATTGTGTAGATGAGCTACTACTCTATTTAGCCCCGCGTTTTTTAGGCGCAGGCATCGATATGGCGCAAGTCGATCCGCCAGCCCATTTATCTCAAGACCTCATGGGTAATGATTGGCGCATTATCGACCACGCTGTTTTTTATCCTGATTTACGCCTCCGCCTGATGAAAATGAAATAATGAGCTCAGCCCGAAGAATTTTTAGGAGCACACTAAAATTAGTGACGCTAAACATAGCCATACTAATAGCCTTACTCATAATAATAGAGTTATGTATGCGAATATATGTAAGTTATATTACCTGCAAGCATAGTACTTGTGATTTTCATCCCTTGACTAATTTAAAAGTTAAAAATATAGAAACTCTAAAAGGCGGATATATCGGTATTTCGCGTTTAGATCCAATTTTAGGATATGTACCCAAAGAGGGCTTTGATGCACAGGTACTAGGCGATGGATGGCCTAATATCAATGTCAAAATTAATCATGATGGACTACGTAGTAATGGTAATAAATTAAGTAAGCAAGACTTTCAAATACTAGCTGTTGGCGATTCTTTTGTTTTCGGTGATCAGGTTAACAACGAGGAAACATGGCCAGCATGTTTAGAAAAGCAAATGGGAGTCAATGTAAGCAATGGCGGGGTCTTTGGCTATGGCGCTGCGCAATCTTTATTGCGCGCACAATTACTGCTGAAGCAAAATCCCTACAATACCGTCATCCTAGCGATTTATCTTAACGATGATATCGGACGCGATCAGCTAAGTTATCGCTTTGGCTTTCCAAAGCCAGCATTAATTTATAAGAATGATGAGATTATCTGGTCAAGTGTACCGGATGCATACGCTCATGGCACCAAATATAATCCCAGCAATCGGCAGTGGCCCGGAGTGGCGTTAATATACGAGAATTCAATTCTTTTTGGCCGCTTAGTAGACTATTGGTATCACGGTGCTCCTCCAGAGTTTTTTGAGAACCGCCTAACATTGAAACATCCCCAAGCAGTCTCTCAACAAGACATTATTAGATGGACACTAACTCAACTTACTCAATTACCTGTAGCTCGAAAAATACTATTATTACAATATCCTTCGGATTTAGATAATTCGGCGGTAGCTAAAGAACGAGTTGAGATTTTGAAAGTGGCCAAGGAATTATCTATAGAAGTCGTCGACTCCTTTGATGAGTTGCATCGTTATCCAGCAGACCAACTTTGGAGTGGACATCATACCCCATTTGGCAACCAAGTTATCTGTAATCTCATTCAAAATGAGCTTATAAAAAATTTACTCTTTAAATTAAAATAATCTTACCCTTAATATTAAGGAGTGCTTCATTTACATAAAGTGATAGTTATTTCTCCCGCATTGAATTTTCGCTTGCTAACAATATTGATTTTATATTGGTCGTTAACTCTAATTTTTTAAGTTACCTAGAGCAGTAATATATAGATATTATGCAAGTAATCATTAATAAGGTGAGAACGAATAAATTTAAAAAATGTGAAATTTAGCGATAGCATTTACTAATGAGCTGGCTCTAAAGCAAATTGAAATAAGATATTTGTTAATTAATAAAAAAGTACTAAAATTAATTCTACTTATACTAGTCTTTAGGTTAAAATAGAGTAGATAAATAGAAATTTAGAGAAACGAATAAATTTTTTAGCAATTATTCCTAGATGAAATTCTTCATCTATACCCAGACAGGTTGAAATCACAATTATGTTTACAGGAATTATTTCTTCTCTTGGTCAAATTCAGGCGATTACACCGCAAGGCGATGGTTTGCAATTGCGTATTTCAACGCCACCAAACTATTTAGATGATGTCATCGTTGGCGATAGCATTGCAATTCAAGGTGCGTGTATGACCGTAACTCAAGTTGATCAAGCTGGCTTTATAGTCGATATTTCGCGTGAGTCTCTTAATAAAACTGTTGGTTTAGCAACCCTTGGCCCAGTTAATTTAGAAAAAGCCTTGCGCTTGAGTGACCGTTTAGGTGGGCACTTGGTAAGCGGCCATGTCGATGGCTTTGGTGAAGTGAAACACTTTGCTGAAGCGAGCAGTAAAGACACATCATGGTTACTACGCATTGCTGCGCCGACCGAGCTAGCGCAATTTTTAGCTTACAAAGGTTCTATCGTGGTCAACGGCGTTTCACTCACGGTTAATCTAGTAAATGACGTAATTGCAGAGCAAGCAAAATGCATCATTGATATCAATATCATTCCGCATACTTTGCAAAATACCACTTTAGCAGCGCTGAAAGTTGGCGATCAAGTCAATCTTGAGGTCGATTTAATTGCACGCTATGTCGCGCGTATTTTGGGTCATAAGTCCCCAAGCCCTTAAATGGAATAGCGCGTCGGGTCAGCAATCCCAGCTTGCGCGAAACCCATTTTGCGTAAACGGCATGACTCGCATATCCCACAAGCTTCACCGGCACTATTGGCTTGATAGCACGAAACTGTTTTCGCGTAATCGATACCTAGCGATAGGCCTAGGCCAATGATTTCTGCTTTGCTTAAATGAATAATGGGCGCATGTACACGAAAACGTGTCACCTCAGCGTGCGACTCTACTCCTGCCTTGGTCGCTAAATTAGCCATAAGTTCAAATGACTGAACATACTCTGGGCGGCAATCGGGGTAGCCTGAATAATCAACAGAATTAGCCCCATAAAAAATATCCAGACCGCCTAAGGCTTCTGCCCAACTGAGTGCCAAAGACAGCAAAATAGTATTACGCGCGGGTACATAGGTGCTGGGAATTTCATTTGCCAGGCCGGGAGTGGTGGGCACGACTAAGTTGTGATCAGTCAAGGCCGAGCCCCCAAAGCGAGCAAGGTCAATATCAATTACCTCATGGCGTACGACGCCGAGTTCGGCGGCAATCTGTTTGGCAGCATGAATTTCGGAGGAATGTTTTTGCCCATAACTTACAGATAATGCATACGGCGCATAACCCAATTCTTTAGCTAAG
>CAIXDG010000118.1 GCA_903918115.1 uncultured beta proteobacterium | reverse complement strand
TACAACATCAATAATGGTGAGCGCTTCTCAACCTACATTATCAAAGCCAAGCGGGGCTCTGGTGCAATTGCTTTAAATGGTGCTGCTGCTCGCAAAGCGCATGTTGGCGACCAGCTGATTATTTGTACTTATGGACCACTTGATAACGCCGAAGCCAAGTTACATATTCCCAAAGTGATTTTGGTCGATGAGCAAAATCGACTTAAAGAAATTAAAAAGATTACGCGTTAATTAAAACGGTAATTTTGCATCTGGCTTAGCAGCCAACAAAGCCAATTTAAACTCAGCTTGAATGCGTTGAATTGCTGCTTCGCTGTCAGCCTCAAAACGCATCACCACTATTGGCGTGGTGTTAGAGGGCCTGGCCAAACCAAAACCATCGGCATATTCAACGCGCACACCATCAATCGTATTAATCGATTGTGAAGTGGGAAATTTAGCATTCGCCTTAATTGTTTCTAAAATCGTAAAGGGCTCGCCTTCTGCACATTCCAGTTGTAATTCAGGGGTGCAGATGGCATTGGGCAAGTCATTCAAGGTTTGATTGGGATCTTTTTCTTTGCTCAAAATTTCTAATAAACGCGCGCCGGTATATAAACCATCATCGAAGCCAAACCAGCGGTCTTTAAAAAAGATATGCCCACTCATTTCGCCAGCAAGGGGCGCACCAGTTTCTTTTAACTTGGCTTTTACTAGAGAGTGGCCGGTTTTCCACATTAATGGTTCACCACCATGTTGTTTAACCCAGGTGGCTAAATTGCGCGTGCACTTCACATCATAAATAATTTGCTTGCCGGGATTACGGCTTAATACATCTTTAGCAAAAAGCATCATTTGTCGATCGGGAAAAATGACTTGCCCATCTTTAGTTACCACGCCTAAACGATCGGCATCACCATCAAAGGCTAAACCCAGTTCATTATTAGTCGTAGCTAAATTCTGGATAAGGTCTTGCAGATTTTCAATATGGGCTGGATCGGGGTGATGATTGGGAAAGTGTCCATCGACTTCGCAAAAGAGTTCTTCTACTTCGCAACCAAGGGCCCGAAAGAGGGTAGCGGCAAAAGCACCACCAACCCCATTACCGCAATCAACTGCAATTTTCATGGGGCGAGCTAACTTCACATCACTCACAATGCGCTCTAAATACAGGGGGAAAATATCGAAATACGACCGCTTACCAATTTCAGCTGGCAGCGCCTGAATAAATTGCTGTGCTTCTATCCGTTGGCGAATAGCTTGAATTTGATCGCCATAAATTGCCGCACCACCAAGTACCATTTTGAAGCCGTTGTAATTAGGGGGGTTATGACTTCCTGTAATCATGATTCCAGAAAGGGGCTTGCGACCCTCAATCGTTTGATTGGCGCCAAAGTAGACCATCGGTGTGGCAACCATGCCTAAATCGATGACATCGATGCCCGTTGAAAGCAGGCCTTCAGCTAGCGCCTCGATTAAGTTGGGTCCGGATAAGCGACCATCACGGCCGATGACAATGACAGTTTCACCAAGCTCGCGCATTTGGCTACCAAAGGCTTGTCCAATCGATTTGGCAACAGAGGCATCGAGCGTTTGATCGATGATGCCGCGAATATCGTATGCCTTAAAAATGCTTGGAGAAAGTTTCATCGTTATTGACTCAGTTGTTCTTTTAAATGGGCGATACGCTTAGCTGTCACAGAATCGAACTGCTCGACAGCAGCATCAATGCTGTCCTGGCTTGCAGCAAGGGCGGCTTCAATGGGGCGGGCCAAGACTTTACCAAGCTCGACACCGGGCTGATCAAAGCTATTCAGATTCCATAGAGCACCAAGACAGACTGCCCGATTTTCATATAAGGCTAGTAGTGCGCCTAGATGATAGGCATCGAGCTTTGGCAGTAGTACTAAATTGCTGGGGCGCTTACCAGGATAACTCTGCGCCGCATTGTTTGATTGTTTGCCATTGGCTAGAGCTTGAGCCTGTGCAAGACAATTGGCAAGCAAGGCTTGATGGTGTTCGAGTGCTTCAGGCAGCTTACTCATGGGTTTGGCAACTGCGATGAAATCAACCGGAATAATTTCAGTACCTTGATGGAGTAATTGAAAATACGAGTGTTGTGCGTTACTACCCGCGCTACCAAACACCACTGGCGAGGAAATAGTGACTTCCTTGCCATTACGATCGACGCTCTTGCCATTACTTTCCATATCAAGTTGCTGCAACCAAAACGGGAATAACTCCAAGGCATGGGCATAAGGAATGACCGCAATAGATTTAACCTGATGTTTTGTTTGTTGGTAATACAAAGCAAGCGCCATGATGAGGGGTAAGTTTTGCTCTGCAGGCGCGTTAATAAAATGCTGATCCATCGCAGAAGCGCCAGCCAGGAAATTTTGAAAGGTATCAAAGCCGTATTGCAAGGCAATCGGCAAACCAACCGCTGACCATACTGAGAAGCGGCCACCAACCCAATCCCAAAATGGGTAAATATTATCGGGCTTAAGGCCAAAGGATTTAGCCGCCGGAACATTGGCAGTAACCCCAATGAGCGCATTTTCAATTTGAGACTTAGTTAGGTTATTTGTCTTTAACCAATTGACGACTGTTTTAGCATTCATCATGGTTTCTAAAGTCGTAAACGATTTAGAAACAATAATTATTCGGGTGCTATGAGGTTGTGCACTCTCCAGGATTTGCGCTAATTCAGCGCTGTCGACATTAGCCACAAAATGCATGCGCATGCCCCGGCTAGGTGCCACATGCGCTAGAGCTTGCACCACTAAACGGGGGCCAAAATCAGAGCCGCCAATACCGATATGAATTACATCGGTTATGCCCACCCATTTATTACATAGTGCAGCGATGCGTTGCCAGACCTCGGCAATGGCCGGCATGACATCGGCGCCATTGAGCTGCACCGGAGTTTTCGTAAGGTTACGGAGGGCAGTATGAAGAACCGCCCGATTTTCGCTAGCATTAATGGCTTCACCAGCAAACATCTTGGCAACTAATCCACTGACATCTGCTTCCCTGGCTTTATGAAAGAGATCTTGCCATTCTGAGGAATGAATACCTTGATAGGCGGTATCTAGAATGAGACCCGCCGCAGTAAGGTCGCCAAAGGGCACTTCAGACGGGCTAGGCAGGGTATTTGGGGGCACGTTATTGGGTGAATTTTGCTTCAATTGACTAGACATGCCTTATTTTATCAAGATGGCATACACATGCTTGATTTTGGTGGGATGTTACGATTTAAGGCATTACCTTAACTGGCATATAGGCTTTTCTATAAAAATTGGATTGATGAACTAAATGGAGCAAGTGGACTGCGTTGTTATTGGGGCTGGGGTAGTTGGTTTAGCGATTGCTCGCGAAATGGCCTTACGTGGACGTGAAACGATCATCCTAGAGCGTGAATCCGCTTTTGGTACTGTGAGCAGCGCACGTAATAGCGAAGTAATTCATGCAGGTATTTATTACCCGCAGGACTCTCTCAAGGCAAAGCTCTGCGTTGAGGGTAATC
>CAIXDG010000117.1 GCA_903918115.1 uncultured beta proteobacterium | reverse complement strand
CCAGCTCGGGTTAAAAGAGTGGCAATTTCATCCAAGGCCTTCACCGGTGCGCCCGTACGATACTGGACGATATTATTTGCTGCACTGCGAGATAAGCCTGCAAAAGCAGCCATTAAGACCTCTGCAGAAGCTGTATTGACGTTAATAGCAGTATTAATCGGTAAAACTGCCACATGAGGACGAAGTTTTTCAATTAAGGCGGGAGTGTAGCCAGGCAAATTAGCTAGCCCATCAAGATCAACTAAAGGAATTTGATTTTGCAGAACAGTTTGGGCAGTTTGCTGAGCTAAATTAGCATCGAGTCCCAATGCACTTAATAGTCGCCCATAAGCTGCTACACCACCCGCATTAATCCCTTGAAATTGGTTAGTCCATAAATTCGTTAAATTGAATAATCCCTGTGCATCAGTCAGTCTGCCTTGTACGGTAACGCTTTGCAATTCATCCGGAATATCCGCATTTTTCAAAAAATCCCCAACCTTACTATCAGCCAATGGTAGTGCCCAAGCTTCCCCTAGGTGATCGTATTGACTCGTTCGACCATCTTGTGCCAAGACTAATCTAGCGAAATCAATAATGCCGTGCTGTAACCAAATTACCTGCGCGCGATCACGCAGATTTTCTAAGGTGCGAACCTGCAATTGTTGACGCCACATTAAACCCGCCATTAACACGACTGAAACACCAACCACAATTAGCGCGGTTATAGTCGCCGAACCAGATTCCAATCGTGAGCACGAATGCGTAACCAAATTAGGCTTAGACTTTAAGCGCAGCATTTTATAAACTCGTTCCCGCTAAACAAGAACGTGTAATCGGAAAGGGAATATTTTTCAGCCCCCAGCGCATAGTAATGCCATTTAATAATGCGTTTTTTTCTCCTTGACCAGTTTGCGTTGCTGGGGTGGCTGACGTGCTAGCTGTACTTTGCGATCCAGGAGAAGTTGGCGTTGCTGATGAAGCGGGTGTAGTTGATGTGCCTTGATTTTCCTGAGTAGTTTTAGGATCACTAGTAAAAACCTGTATTTGCTGACTAATGACCTCTGGCATCTCGAGACTGACTTTCATTTCAGTGGAAAGTAAGTCCGGGTCACTTAAAATTGCTTGCCAAAGGATCAGTGCATCTGCCCTGCCCTTAAGAGGCCGACTAGTCCAGCGCTGTAAACCTGCAGGGGTCATCCCGTAACCGACGATCATCCACGCGTCTACTTCATCGAGTCGATAACGACGTACCCACCAGATATTTTTTGCGCCTGCCGAATACGGCGTAACACCTAATTCTGGATTTGATAGCATCTCTTGGCAATCGCGCTCAAATTGGCGAACCAACTGGATATAGCTGGCATCTTGGGTCGAGCGCCGATCAATGGTCTCGCGCCCGCGAATCATCGCGTCCATTCCCCGCCAGGCCATCAAGCCAACCACGGCCATAATAATTAACGCCACTAAGACCTCAACTAAAGTAAAGCCGGCGTCAACACGGCGTGTACTCATAAAACACCACCAGTGGGATTGGGCACTACGGTAACCAGCCAAGCTAAACGCGGACCAATTGGTTCAGTATTGCTTCCTTGGCTAGCTAAGTAAACTGTAATTTCCACTCGCCGAAATGCGGGATTTGGAGTGGCCAACACTTTTCGCTGACAAACCAAGACTATTGATAATTGCGGGCAACTAAATGAACTAGTTCCCAATTCGGGCCAAATCTTTTTTATCCGAATTTCATTTAGGGCATCGTCAGCACTCCACAGCGCCATGGTTCGCTGTGAAAGTGCTAACTGCGTATCTGCGCTATATGCTACTGCACGCAAAGCAGTAATTAAAGCCACACTTAAAATAATTAAACCCACCAGTACTTCTACTAAGACAAAACCATGATGACTATGCGTTCGTTGAAAGCTCATGGTGACACCCAACTAAAACGCCCATTGCTTGCGCGCACCAGAGTTGCAAAACGCTTATCTTGTTGAATCGGTATCCGCATTGTCGCGGTAACGGACTCGGCGCCTAAAGTGAGTTGCGTTGGACTAACGATCACGGGTTTGGCCCAGACCTTCGCCTTATAAGCATCGGGAATAAAGGTGGCGGGCGTATTCGTTTCAGCCATCGGATTGACATTCAGGGGTCGACTAAAACGCCACCCTGTTTCATCAATTTGCGCCGACATAGAAGAACCACTCATCAAGCTTTCATCCTGTGCTGCATTGAGTGAGGCAACTAATTGATCGAGGTTATCGCGCCAATAGCGCTCATCATGATTCGGTATCGCTAAAACTGCAATACCTAACATTACAGCCACAATGGTGAGGGCTAGTAATAACTCAATTAAAGTAAATCCACCCTCGGTGTGAGAGGTATTACGCTTAACTAAGCTCCACCTTTTATTACCAATTCCCAATATCCGCATCGGTTCCGGTTCCGCCCGGCTTATTGTCAGCCCCATAACTCAAGATATCAACTTCGCCTTTGGTGCCAGGGTTGCTGTACTGATAGGGGTGACCCCAAGGATCATTTGGTAATAAATCTAAATATCCACCGGTTTTCCAATTTTGCGGAACCGGCTCTGCGCTGGGCCTTGTCACTAGCGCCTTAAGGCCCTGCTCAGTAGTGGGATAGCGCCCAATATCTAAGCGATAGAGCTTAAGGGCTTGGGATAAGGTACCAATGTCATGCTTAGCTGCTGTTACTCGCGCCTCATCAGGGCGTCCCATAATGCGCGGCACAATTAAGGTCGCCAAAATACCGATAATGGCTATAACCACCATAATTTCAATTAAAGTAAATCCGGCTTCGCGCTTTTGCGCGCCAGAACGCACCTGAATTAGCGTTTTGTTGATTAGCGCATGGGATGGTTCGAATAGGTCTTTCAAATGACTCTCTCAATCAATTAAACTGAATGAATATTATAAGGATTAATTCTATTTTGAGCGAATTTTTGCACCGTTTACAAGAGCGCCTAAGAAAACGCTCGGAGAGCGCTAAAGGCCATGTCGACAAGGATCATTCCCAATCTTTGTCTAAACGCTTGGAGCCTTTAATGAGCTCCTTGCAGCAAAGTCTTGTCGCAAGCAAAAATAGGTTTGCTAAAAGTGGTCTTAATTCTGACTTAAATACATCCAGTATTTTTTTGCAACTACATCGACTTGTAAATAATTACCTTAAACCAAGTCCTATCATTCAAAGTTTGACCTATATAGGCATGCTTGTAACTTTAGCCTCTGCAACTTATTGGTTAATGCATTTGGCACAAATTCCCAGCCCGCCAGATACGCTCAACAAAAATGCAAAAGGTGCAATGCTATATAGCAACCAAGATATTACTGAGAGTTATGCACTTTTTGGTAGCAAGCCTGTAGCAACAGAAAATATCGTTTTACGTGGGGTAGTAGTGACGAATAAAAATAAAGATGGCTTGCTAGAAGGCTTCGCGCTCTTTGAAATAGATGGCAAGCCTTCAGGTGCAATTGCAGTTGGTGAAAGCGTGGGTAAAGGTTTATTGTTGCAAACAATTACGCCCGATACTGCCACCCTACTCTATCAAGGTAAGCGACTCAACTTTAGCTTAAATAAAACCAGCAAAGACAAGCAAGCCAATAATAGGGGTGGTGGCCCCAACAACCCAGCAAACTTACCAAAGGCTCGCGCGGAACCCAATACCAACCCCAAAATAGAACTATCAAAATAGATTGCTTACATGACAGGCTTATTGCGCTTTACCGCATGCTGCGCCACCATCAGTGGGCTACTTGCTAGCAATATTGTTTATGCACAAAGTGATAGCTTCATTAGCCTAATAGAGCCAAGTGCAAAAAATGAGTTATGGCTGAACCCAGGTATGGTCACTTACCACTTTCAAACTGATCAAAACCTCAACGGCGGGAACTGGGGCGCAGGAGCTGAGTATCGCTTCTCTAGCGTCTCCTCGCTTACCGCTGGGCGTTTTTATAATAGCAATAACGCTTACTCCAATTACGCTGGCATCTACTACCAACCCTTAGCAATTGGCCCAATTAAAGTTGGCGCTGTGATTGGTGGTTTTAGTGGTTATTCATCAACGAATAATGGCGGTTGGTTTCCAGCAGCAGTTCCTGCTCTCACCTGGGAAGGGGATTGGGTGGGCGCTAATGTTTTTATTATTCCTACCATCGGTGATCGAGTGCATGGTGGAATTTCTCTACAACTTAAATTTAAAGTATTAAGCTAATTTTGTCCTTTAGCCTTACCAAATAAAGCAACCCCAAACTCACAAGCATATTTTTTATGCTCTGCTGTACCTGCGATCGGGTCGTCCTCTAAAAATGGACTGCGCATAATAGCCTGAAATGCCCTCAGCGCTAAGCGGCATTCATTTTCACTCATTATTCTGCAGGTATTGGTCACATTTTCTCGCGCAAACTGAAGCAAGGCAGGGATGACTGAATCTATCACTCTATTTAATTCTTCAGGTTTTTTAGAGACCTTTAATAAAAGTCGCATCAGTAGCTTATATTTTTTTGACGTATGCTTTTTTTTCTGTAGGCGGTTAAAGGCAGCATCAACAATGGTATTGATAACTGTGCTGATCTCATCATGAGGACTAAATTGCCGAATAATCTCTTCAGATTCTTGTGCTACTCTGCGCAAATGGCGATCAATAAAAATAAAGGCAAATAGAGAATTGAGTGTGCCAAAGTAACGATAGAAGGTGCCAATCGAATATCCCGATTT
>CAIXDG010000116.1 GCA_903918115.1 uncultured beta proteobacterium | reverse complement strand
TTCCCTGGATCGACGTACCAGTTGAGAATGGTCAAACTAAAGAAGAGTGGAAGGGTGGCGCTGAGTTCAATAAGATCTTAGGTCGTCCCGCATTCCGCACGCCAGGCAGCATTCCGATTGATGGTTTGTGCGTACGTGTCGGTGCGATGCGTTGCCACTCACAGGGTTTGACTGTGAAATTGAAGAAAGATATCCCGCTCAAGGATATCGAAGCTATTTTGGCTAACGATAACCAGTGGGTCAAAGTGGTTCCAAATGATCGCGAAACTACAGAACGGGATTTATCGCCTGCAGCCGTAAGCGGTACATTGACTGTTCCTATTGGACGTTTGCATAAATTAGCGATGGGTTCAGAATATCTTGGTGCCTTTACTGTTGGCGACCAGTTGTTATGGGGTGCAGCTGAACCATTGCGCCGCATGCTGAGAATCTTGCTCGAAAAATAATGCTACAAGTTTGCCAACGCAGTTTTGTAAAAGCACTCTGCTTCGTATGGCTTTGTTGGTCGTGTGCAGCTTGGGCCGTGTCTTTAGGTTCACCTCAGCTTCAGTCGAAGGCTGGGGAACCACTCCGTGTAGAAATTCCGATTCGAATTGCAGCAGATGAAACGGCTGCTTTAGAGAGTCTTAAGGCGACAACGCCGAATAAGGCGGCCTATGAGCGTCTTGGAATTTCTCAAAAGATTCTAGAACTCAATCCTCAGCTGATGGTGTATCGCAATCGCCAAGAGCAACTCATGGTTTTGGTTGAAACTGTCAATGCTGTACCTGTTTCAGATGATCCCTTTGTTGATGTATTAGTCAATCTCACCTGGGCAAGCGGAAGCCTCACTAAAACCTACACCTTGCTCTTGGGTGATGTTCAAAAAGTATTGGTCAAGCCTGGTCAAACCCTTTCTGAAATTGCTGCATTGATGGCCCCGCAATTAGAGGGCGCTACTTTAGACCAAACCATGATGGCTTTATACAAAGCCAATCCAGATGCATTTGCTAGTGGCAGCATTAATCGCTTGGCTGCAGGAGCGGAATTAAATAAGCCAAGCCAAGCGCTACTCCGTTCGATTAGTCCTGCTGAAGCAAACCAATTTGTGGCTGATGCGAATGCAGAGTGGCGTGCAGAGCAGGGGGATAAGAGTTCTGCCACGGGGACATCTAAATCTGGCGATGCCAAAGCCGGAACTGCAACCCCTAAAGATCGCCTGAAGATTGGCTCAAGTGCAGAGGGTAATGAGCAAGAACGCCGCTACACCGAAGAGCTCGTTGCCCAAGAAAAACAATTAGAGCAAGCTAAAGCACGCGTTGCCGAACTCGAAAAAAACATTGCAGACCTTCAAAGTCTTTTGGATCGATCCAAAGATAAAAAAGCAGTTGAAAACAATTTTGGGCTGGGTGGTTTTGCCCCGGCCGTTTTGGCATTGGGTTTAATTGCATTCACTGGCCTATTACTTTGGGGATTTGCGCGTAATGCACGACGCTCTGAGCAGAGTCATTTCCAGTCACCAAGAACACATGCTGCACATTCATCCGAAAAACCAGTTTCTGGTGCCCACTTCGAAATGCCTGAGCGTACCAAAGCGCTATTTGCTGGGATTGATCTAGATCTCTCAAAACCCGCCAATGAAGTTGTGCGGGTAACACCAATAACCGTTTCAAATCCATTAGCAGATACCTTGCGCGTCAAACTCAATCTCGCGCGCGCCTATATCACTATTGAGGATTTTTCTGCGGCGAAGAAGTCCTTAGAAGAAGTCATCCGCGTGAGTAATTCAGTCGATCCTGCAATGACGATTGAAGCTCAAGGTTTATTGGCAGAGCTTTCGCATCGCAATGCCTAAGGCTAGGAGTGTGAAGCAATGCGCATAGCACTCGGCCTCCAATATGATGGCAGCCCATATTCTGGCTGGCAAACTCAGGTAAACCAAAATTCTGTTCAAGACGAATTAGAGAAAGCCATTTCTGCCTTTGTTGGCGAGGAATCATGCAAGGACTTTCCTATTCGGACCATTACTGCAGGTAGAACAGATACAGGGGTACATGCTTTAGGTCAGGTTGTGCACTTTGATACCAATGTCGAACGTGAAGTATTTTCTTGGGTCAGAGGCATCAACTCTTTTCTTCCTAGCTCTATCGTAGTCAATTGGGCTAAAGCAGTTCCTGCAGAATTTAGTGCGCGCTTTTCTGCATTTGAGCGGACCTATATTTACGCCTTACATGCAGGTCCTTGTCGTTCACCGTTGGT
>CAIXDG010000115.1 GCA_903918115.1 uncultured beta proteobacterium | reverse complement strand
TTTCCAGGAAAACGCATGACCGGTCACCTTGGTGACGAAACGCGTACCGCACAAAATTTAGTCATTGCCCGCATTGATGCAGAACGTAGCCTCATTATGGTTAAGGGCGCAGTTCCAGGCGCTCCTGGCGGCAAAGTCATCGTTACTCCAGCGGTTAAAACACCGCTGAAGAAAAAATAAGGAGAGCCACAAATGGAAATTAAGCTTCTCCAAGATAACGGCACATTAGCAGCCGGTATTCAAGCCTCACCAGAGATTTTTGAGCGCGAGTATAACGAGGCTCTAATACATCAAGTGGTGGTTGCATATCAAGCCAACGCGCGCAGTGGTAATAGCGCGCAAAAAGACCGCGAACAAGTTAAGCACAGCACGAAAAAACCCTGGCGCCAAAAGGGCACTGGTCGAGCACGTGCGGGTATGACTTCATCGCCACTGTGGCGTGGAGGCGGTCGGATATTCCCTAATTCACCTGAAGTAAATTACAGCCATAAAGTAAATAAAAAAATGTATCGCGCTGGCATGAAATCGATTCTGTCGCAGTTGGCCCGTGAAGGTCGCCTGAATGTCATTGATGAATTTAAATTAGACGCGCCAAAAACGAAGCAATTAGCCGATAAAGTCAAAGCAATGGGTCTCGACTCGGTGCTTATTATTGTTGACCAAGTTAGTGAAAATTTGTACTTGGCCTCACGCAATCTGTACAAAATTGCAGTCATGGAGCCACAGCATGCAGACCCATTGGCATTGGTGCAGTTCCAAAAAGTATTGGTTAGCAAAGCAGCGATTGCAAAAATCGAGGAGTTGCTGAAATGAATCTAGTACGCAAAAACGATCACAAACTAATGAAGGTACTGCTAGGTCCGGTTATTTCGGAAAAAGCAACCATGGTGGCCGATAAAAATGAACAAGTCGTTTTTCAAGTTGCTCGCGAAGCCAATAAGTTAGATGTAAAGCAAGCGGTTGAATTACTCTTTAAGGTACAAGTTGACTCGGTACAAATTGTCAATCAAAAAGGCAAGCCGAAGCGCTATGGCCGTTTTGAAGGCCGTCGTGACCACACTAAAAAAGCCTATGTCAATTTGAAACCTGGTCAAGAAATTAACTTTGAAGCGGAGGCAAGTTAACCATGCCACTGATGAAAACAAAACCGACCTCACCAGGTCGTCGTTCAATGGTCAAGGTGGTAAATCCTGATCTGCATAAAGGCAAACCTTTTGCAGCGTTAGTTGAGCCACAGTTCCAAAAAGCAGGCCGTAACAACAATGGCCACATTACTACCCGTCATAAAGGTGGTGGACATAAGCATCATTACCGCGTAGTAGATTTCAAACGGAATGATAAAGATGGCATACCAGCAAAAGTAGAGCGCTTAGAATACGATCCCAATCGTAGCGCTAACATTGCCTTATTGCTGTTCGCTGATGGCGAAAGACGTTACATCATTGCTACTAAAGGCATGACCGTTGGCCAACAAATTATGAATGGCTCTGAGGCTGCAATTAAGGCGGGCAATAATTTACCTATTCGTAATATTCCCATTGGTAGCACGATCCATTGCGTTGAAATGTTGCCAGGCAAGGGCGCACAAATTGCTCGCTCTGCGGGTGCTTCAGCAGTGTTGTTGGCGCGCGAAGGCGTTTATGCTCAAGTCCGTTTACGCTCAGGCGAAGTTCGTCGGGTATTAATCGAGTGCCGCGCCACAATTGGTGAAGTAGGTAACGAAGAACACAGTTTGCGCCAAATTGGTAAAGCAGGCGCAAATCGCTGGCGGGGAATTCGACCCACCGTTCGTGGCGTTGCCATGAACCCAGTTGATCACCCACATGGTGGTGGTGAAGGTAAAACGGGCGAAGGTCGTGTACCTGTATCGCCATGGGGAACGCCAACTAAAGGTTATCGCACGCGCCGCAATAAGCGCACAACGACAATGATTGTTCAGCGTCGTCAGAAGCGTTAATGACTAAGCGATTAAGGAAAAATACATGACACGTTCCGCGAAAAAAGGCCCATTTTGTGATGCCAGCTTGGTTAAAAAAGTTGAAGTCGCACAGGCTAATAAAGATAAAAAGCCGATCAAAACTTGGTCGCGCCGTTCCACAATATTGCCAGACTTCATTGGCTTGACGTTAGCCGTGCATAACGGTCGTCAGCATGTGCCAGTCTACGTTTCAGAAAACATGGTGGGTCATAAGCTAGGTGAGTTTGCCTTGACCCGTACTTTCAAAGGTCACTCGGCCGATAAGAAAGTTGTGAAGAAGTAAGGGGATGATGATGGAAGTGAAAGCAACTCATAAAAGCGCCCGCATTTCGGCACAAAAAACGCGTTTGGTCGCCGATCAAATTCGTGGCTTGCCAATTGCTCGAGCTATGCATATTTTAAATTTCAGCCCAAAGAAAGCGGCTTTTATTGTTAAAAAAGTAGTTGAATCGGCGATTGCAAATGCCGAGCACAATAAAGGCGCCGATATTGATGAGCTCAAAGTAGCTACCATCATTGTCGATAAAGCAACTTCATTAAAACGTTTTACTGCGCGCGCTAAAGGCCGTGGTAATCAAATTGAAAAACAAACTTGTCACATTTGCGTGACCCTGAGTAATTAAGGAAAGTTATGGGCCAAAAAATAAATCCCACTGGATTCCGACTCTCGGTAACCAAGAATTGGACTTCACGTTGGTATGCTAACAATACTGATTTTGCGAAGATGCTGAAAGAAGACGTTGATGTTCGTCTTTATCTCAAAAAGAAACTAAAAAATGCGTCGGTTAGTAAAGTCATTATTGAGCGCCCTGCAAAAAATGCGCGTATTACGATTTATAGCTCACGCCCAGGCGTTGTTATTGGTAAGAAAGGCGAAGATATTGAAGTGCTTCGCCGTGAATTACAAAAGCGTATGGGCGTTCCTGTGCATGTCAATATTGAAGAAATTCGTAAGCCTGAAGTTGATGCGCAATTAATTGCTGATTCGATTACGCAGCAACTTGAAAAACGCATCATGTTCCGTAGAGCAATGAAGCGTGCAATGCAAAGCGCAATGCGTTTGGGTGCTCAAGGTATCAAAATTATGTCGTCGGGTCGCTTAAATGGCGCAGAAATTGCGCGCCGCGAATGGTACCGTGAGGGCCGCGTTCCATTGCATACCTTGAAGGCCGATATTGATTACGCGACCTCTGAAGCAGAAACTACTTACGGCATCATTGGCGTAAAAGTTTGGGTTTATAAGGGCGATACTTTGGGTCGTGGTGCTGAAGCGCCACCAGTAGCAAGTGCGCCAGCAATTGAGCCAAGCGTCGATGATAAAAAATCCCGTCGTGCTCCTGCTAAAACTACACGTCGTAGCCCAGCTGCTGGTGATAAGACGGCAGTGGCATTAGATGAAAAACCAAAAGTAACAACTAAACCCGTTGTGAAGCGGGTACGTAAAGCGGTTGAAGTGGGCACTGCAGAAAACGCAACCCCTGCTGCTGAGACGAAGAAGTCAGGAGATTAAGTATGTTACAACCTAAGCGTCGCAAATTTCGTAAAGAACAAAAAGGCCGTAATACCGGTGTTGCTACTCGTGGCAGCTCAGTATCCTTTGGCGACTTTGGCCTCAAAGCAGTTGGCCGTGGTCGTTTAACAGCGCGCCAAATTGAATCTGCAAGACGTGCCATGACACGTCACATTAAGCGTGGCGGGCGAATTTGGATTCGTATTTTCCCTGATAAGCCTATTTCACAAAAACCCGCTGAAGTACGTATGGGTAACGGCAAAGGTAATCCCGAATATTACGTGGCAGAAATTCAGCCAGGTAAGGTTTTATACGAAATGGATGGTGTAGATGAGGCATTGGCGCGCGAAGCTTTTAAGCTAGCAGCAGCTAAATTGCCACTCCAAACTACCTTCGTAATTCGCCATCTGGGCTAATTAGGATAGATGAATATGACAAACAAAGACTTACAAACAAAAGATCTGGGTGCTTTAAATAGCGAACTTTCAGAATTGCTCAAAGCGAGTTTTAAGCTGCGCATGCAAAAAGGCACTCAACAACTTCAAAATACCAGTCAATTGGGCAAGGTCAAGCGCGATATCGCGCGTGTAAAAACCTTTATTACCCAAAAAACTGTACAGAAATAAGGTGGGCATATGACAGAAACTTCTACACCCTTACGCCGCACTTTAATTGGACGGGTAGTAAGCGACAAAATGCAAAAAACTGTGACCGTGTTGGTTGAGCGTCAAGTTAAGCATGCCTTGTATGGCAAATATGTTGGCCATTCCAAGAAATACCATGCGCATGATGAAGCTGGTCAGTACAAAATGGGCGACACCGTTGAAATTGCTGAGTCGCGCCCCATTTCACGCACGAAATCATGGGTTGTTACACGGTTAGTTGAGGCTTCACGGGGTATTTAAAGAATATTGCGCGGTTTTCGGGCCAATTGGCTTGCCAGACTGCGCTTTTCGTTATAGAATCATGGGCTTTTCGCAGTAAACGAGATAGTATTTTCATTAATTCCGGGTTTTGGCTGTTCTGCCAAAGCCCTTAGACGGAACCAAGACTGTTTGCCTTTGGCTAATAAGTTGGGGATTAAAAATGATTCAGACCGAAAGTAGATTGCAGGTTGCCGACAATACAGGCGCCAGTGAAGTGTTATGCATCAAAGTATTGGGCGGCTCCAAAAGACGCTATGCCAACATTGGCGATGTTATTAAAGTCAGCGTTAAGTCTGCTGCGCCACGTGGCCGCGTTAAAAAAGGCGATATTTATAACGCTGTCGTTGTGCGCACTGCTAAAGGCGTGCGGCGCCCCGATGGTTCACTCATTAAGTTTGATGAAAATGCCGCGGTGTTATTAAACGCCAAATTAGAGCCAATTGGTACTCGCATTTTCGGACCAGTAACGCGCGAATTACGTACCGAGAAGTTTATGAAAATTGTTTCGCTGGCACCAGAAGTTATTTAAAGCAGAGATTTAAGAGGCTGATATGAAAAAAATTCGTAAAGGCGATTCGGTAGTGGTATTAACGGGTCGCGATAAAGGCAAAACCGGAACAGTGACAACCGTGATGGCAGAAAAGCTCGTAGTAGAGGGCATCAACGTCTATAAAAAAGCCACTAAACCGAATCCTGCCGCTGGTATTACAGGCGGAATGATTGATAAGGTTATGCCTATCCATATTTCCAATGTTGCGTTGGTTGATGGCAACGGCAAAGCATCACGAGTTGGTATCAAACTCGTTGATGGTAAAAAAGTCCGCTATTTGAAAACCACTGGCACTAGCTTAAGCGCCTAAGGAATTTGGAGAAATTATGAGTACCCGTTTTCAAGAACATTACAAAGAAAAAGTGGTTGCTGATTTAATGGCGAAGTTTGGCTATAAGTCAGTAATGCAAGTACCGCGTGTAACCAAAATTACACTTAACATGGGCTTGGGTGAGGCTGTTAACGATAAGAAAATTATTGAAAACGCCGTTAGCGACTTAACTAAAGTTGCCGGACAAAAACCCGTTGTAACTAAAGCACGTAAAGCCATTGCTGGTTTTAAAATTCGTCAAGGTTATCCCATTGGCGCCATGGTCACTTTACGTGGCGCAAAGATGTACGAGTTTTTAGATCGCTTTGTGACCGTCGCGTTACCTCGGGTACGCGATTTCCGTGGTATCTCAGGTAAGGCTTTTGACGGTCGCGGTAATTACAACATCGGCGTGAAAGAGCAAATTATTTTCCCCGAAATTGAGTACGACAAAATTGATTCCCTGCGCGGCCTCAATGTCAGCATTACTACCACTGCCAAAACCGATGAGGAAGCGAAAGCACTCTTGGCAGCATTTAAATTCCCATTCCGCAATTAAGAGGTTAACGTGGCAAAAATGTCCCTGATTGAGCGCGAAAAAAAGCGCGTTAAATGTGCTGAAAAATATGCAGTTAAGCGCGCCGAACTAAAAGCTATCATTGCCGATACTTCAAGAAGCGATGAAGAGCGCTATGAAGCCCGCTTAAAGTTGCAGGCCCTACCCAGAAATGCAAGCCCGATCCGTCAACGGAATCGTTGTTCATTAACCGGTCGGCCACGTGGCACATTCCGTAAGTTTGGATTGGCACGCGGCAAAATTCGTGAAATCGCTTTTCGTGGCGAGATCCCCGGTTTAACCAAGGCCAGCTGGTAAGCGGCGAAAGAATTCAGGAGAACTTATGAGCATCAGCGATCCAATCGCCGACATGTTAACAAGGATTCGCAACGCGCAAGCGGTGCAAAAACCAAATGTCATCATGCCGTCATCAAAAATTAAAGTGTCTATTGCTAAAGTCTTGCAAGATGAAGGCTATATCGATGGTTTTGAAATTCAAGGCGAAGCAGCTAAGCCAGTGCTAAAAATTGAACTCAAATATTATGCAGGCCGCCCTGTCATTGAGCGCATCGATCGGGTATCAACCCCGAGTTTGCGCATTTACAAGGGACGTCACGACATTCCTCAAGTGATGAATGGTTTGGGAGTGGCAATTATTTCGACCCCACAAGGCGTAATGACTGATCGCAAAGCACGCGCAACCGGCGTGGGTGGCGAAGTTATTTGCTATATCGCCTAAGGAGATCTTCATGTCTAGAGTCGGTAAATCCCCCATTCCAGTGCCTAAGGGCGCAGAAATTAATATCAGTGGCCCATTGGTTACGGTTAAAGGCCCGCTGGGAACTTTGACGCACAATTTACATCCATCTATTGGTTTGCAGCAGGCTGACGGAATTATTACCGTTGAATTGAAAGATAGCTCACCCGAAGCGGGCGCATTATCAGGCACTACACGTGCCTTAGTGAACAATATGTTGCTTGGAGTAACACAAGGTTTTGAGCGTAAGTTGAGTTTAGTTGGCGTTGGATATCGCGCTCAAGCTCAAGGTGACGCACTAAAATTGCAATTGGGTTTCTCGCATGACATTATTTATAACCTGCCAAAAGGTGTAAAAGCAGAAACTCCGTCGCAAACAGAAATTATTATTAAAGGCGCCAGCAAGCAACAAGTTGGTCAGGTTGCTGCTGAAGTGCGTGCGTATCGTTCACCCGAGCCCTATAAAGGTAAAGGCGTGCGCTATGTCGACGAAGTAGTTCATCTGAAAGAAACTAAGAAGAAGTAAGCGAGATTATCTATGAATAAAGACGAATCAAGACAACGCCGTGCACGCCAAACGCGTATTCGAATTGCAGAGCAGATTGCTAATCGCCTCACAGTGATTCGCAGTAACGCACATATTTCTGCGCAAGTGTATAGCCCCTGCGGTACTAAGGTGTTAGCGGCTGCCTCAACTATGGAAAAAGATTTACGCCAGGCACTCAAAAATGGCGGCAACAGTGCAGCAGCGCAACAAATTGGCAAATTAATTGCTGAGCGTGCGGTTAAGGCCGGCATTGTTGATGTGGCATTTGATCGCTCTGGGCATCGTTATCACGGACGAATTAAGGCATTGGCTGAAGCAGCACGCGAAGCCGGCCTCAAGTTCTAATTATTGGGTTTAGGAAAAAAAATGGCAAAAATGCAAACCAAAATGCAATCAGAAGAACGCGATGATGGTCTTCGTGAAAAGATGATTGCAGTTAATCGCGTTACTAAGGTAGTTAAAGGCGGACGAATTCTGGGTTTTGCCGCATTAACTGTAGTTGGTGACGGCGATGGCCGAATTGGTATGGGTAAAGGAAAGTCAAAAGAAGTTCCAGTGGCCGTACAAAAGGCGATGGATGAAGCGCGCCGCAAAATGATTAAGGTGCCTCTTCGTAAGGGCACATTACAGCACTCTGTTATTGGCCAACATGGTGCTTCAAGAGTATTGATGTCACCTGCTAAAGAAGGTACTGGCGTAATTGCGGGCGGTCCAATGCGCGCCATTTTTGATGTAATGGGCGTGACCAATGTGGTTGCTAAGTCTATTGGCTCTACTAACCCTTACAACATGGTACGCGCAACCATTGATGGTTTAAGCAAGATGAGTACTCCTGCTGAAATTGCCGCTAAGCGCGGTAAATCAGTTGAAGAAATTCTTGGTTAAGCAGATCCAGAATAGGAATTAAATATGACAACAAATCAATCCAATCCAACAGTCAAATTGCAACTTGTACGCAGTTTGGTTGGCACGCGTGAAAGTCATCGTGCAACTGTACGTGGCTTAGGGCTGCGCCGGATTAATTCAGTATCGGAATTGCAAGATACCCCAGCGGTGCGCGGCATGATGAATAAGGTTTCTTATTTGATCAAAGTCATTAGCTAAAAGATCAGAAAGTAAATAGGTAAAAAAATGCAACTTAATACAATTAAACCTGCTGCTGGCGCTAAGAAAAATCGACGTCGGGTTGGCCGTGGTATTGGCTCAGGCTTAGGCAAAACTGCGGGTCGCGGCCATAAGGGCCAAAAATCCCGCTCGGGCGGTTTTCATAAAGTCGGCTTCGAAGGCGGTCAAATGCCGATGTATCGTCGTTTACCAAAACGCGGTTTCGTTTCCTTAACCCGTCGCCACGTTGGTCAAATTACCTTGAATGATCTAGAAAAAATGGGTGTGGCTGAGGTAGATTTGTTGGTGTTAAGACAGCATGGTTTAGCAGGCGAACAAATTCAGGCAGTAAAAGTCGTTAAAACCGGCGAACTGAAGCGCGCTGTTATTTTAAAAGGCTTAACAGCCACAGCTGGGGCTATGGCAGCAATTGAAGCAGCCGGCGGCCAAGTTTTGGAAGCGGTGTAATTTACTAATCCCATGGCAATCGCGACACCTACTATCTCCAGCATCGCGCAATCGGGCAATAAGTTCGGCGACTTACGTCGGCGCTTAGTGTTCCTTTTACTCGCTTTACTGGTCTATCGCATTGGTGCGCATATTCCTGTGCCTGGAATTGATCCTGATCAGTTGGCCCAATTATTTGCCGGTCAAAAAGATGGCATTTTAGGGATGTTCAATTTGTTTTCAGGTGGTGCGTTATCGCGCTTTACGGTATTTGCGCTTGGCATCATGCCGTATATTTCTGCTTCCATCATCATGCAGCTCATGACTATTGTGTTGCCTTCACTTGAGGCCATGAAAAAAGAAGGCCCAGCAGGACAGAGAAAAATAACTCAGTACACGCGCTATGCCACAGTGTTATTAGCCACTTTTCAAGCCCTCGGAATTTCTGTTGCGCTTGAGGCGCAGCCTGGTCTAGTCATTGATCCAAGTATGATATTTCGTTTAAATACTGTAGTTACCTTGGTTACGGGTACGATGTTTTTGATGTGGGTTGGCGAGCAAATTACCGAGCGCGGCCTAGGAAATGGCATTTCAATTATTATTTTTGGCGGTATTGTTTCAGGACTTCCTAGCGCACTAGGAAGCTTGCTAGAGTTAGTGCGTACTGGCTCAATGAACATTTTGTCAGCTATCTTCATTGTGACTATCGTAATTGGCGTAACGTATTTTGTAGTTTTTGTTGAACGTGGCCAGCGGCGCATTTTGGTTAATTATGCCAAGCGACAAGTAGGTAATAAAGTGTATGGCGGTCAATCATCGCATCTGCCGCTGAAATTAAATATGGCGGGTGTTATTCCCCCTATTTTTGCTTCCTCAATTATTTTATTTCCAGCGACGATAGCCGGTTGGTTTACCTCTGGTGAAAATAGCAATATGTTTAGTCGTGGACTGAAAGATTTAGCCGCAACGCTAGCCCCAGGTCAGCCGGTATATACAATTCTTTATGCTGCTGCAATTATTTTCTTTTGCTTTTTCTATACTGCTTTAGTTTTTAATAGTAAAGATACTGCTGAAAATTTAAAGAAAAGCGGCGCCTTTGTGCCGGGTATTCGACCAGGCGAGCAAACTGCTCGTTATATCGACAAAATTTTAGTGCGACTTACTTTAGGCGGCGCCATTTATATGGTTTTAGTTTGCTTATTGCCAGAATTCTTAGTTTTGAAGTACAACGTACCATTTTATTTTGGTGGTACATCCTTATTAATTATTGTCGTTGTGGCCATGGATTTTATGGCTCAAGTGCAATCTTTTGTGATGCAACAGCAGTATGGCTCTTTAATGAAAAAAGCCAATTTTAAGATGGGTTCTGCACTGTAATTATGTCTAAAGATGATGTTATTCAGATGGCGGGTGAGATTATTGAAAATTTACCAAATGCGATGTTTCGAGTGAAGTTAGAAAACGGGCATGTTGTTTTGGGTCATATTTCAGGCAAGATGCGCATGCATTACATTCGCATTCTGCCAGGGGATAAGGTAACGGTGGAGATGACTCCATACGACCTAACGCGCGCAAGAATTATTTTCCGCGCGAAGTAGTGATTAAGTGGTCAGTAAATTTAAAGAGGTGAATGATGAAAGTTTTAGCATCCGTAAAAGTTATTTGTAGAAATTGCAAGGTCATTAAGCGTAAACGCGTTGTGCGTGTGATTTGCTCGTCAGATCCACGTCATAAGCAGCGCCAAGGCTGATTCGGTTAATTAAGAGGAAATCTCATGGCACGTATCGCTGGGGTCAATATCCCAAATCATCAACATACCGTTATTGGTTTGACGGCAATCTATGGCATTGGGACAACCCAAGCCAGAAAAATCTGCCAATCTACCGGTGTAGCTTTTGATAAAAAAATTAAAGATCTCACTGACGCTGATTTAGAAAAGCTACGTGATGAAGTTGGCAAATTGACGACTGAAGGCGATTTACGTCGTGAAGTCACAATGAGCATTAAACGTTTGATGGACTTAGCCTGTTATCGTGGCGTTCGTCATCGTAAGGGCTTGCCGGTTCGCGGCCAACGTACTAAGACGAATGCACGTACCCGCAAAGGCCCGCGTAAGTCTGGCATTGCACTGAAGAAATAATCAAGAAAGCGTACTGAAATGGCAAAACCACAAACCGCAGCAGCAACCGCTCAGCGTGCTCGCAAAAAAGTAAAAAAGAACGTTGCCGATGGCATCGCGCACGTGCACGCTTCTTTTAATAACACCATTATTACGATTACTGATCGTCAAGGGAATGCCTTATCTTGGGCTACGTCCGGCGGGCAAGGCTTTAAGGGCTCACGCAAGTCAACCCCGTTTGCAGCTCAAGTAGCCGCAGAAGTAGCAGGTAGAGCAGCCATTGAATGCGGTATTAAAAATTTAGAAGTCCAAATTAAGGGTCCAGGCCCAGGACGTGAATCTGCTGTACGTGCGTTAAATTCATTGGGCATCAAAATTACTGAGATTCAGGATGTAACCCCAGTACCGCACAATGGCTGTCGCCCTCCAAAGCGTCGTCGTATTTAAGTTTTACTGTTGTTCATGTGTTTTAAAAGTGTTATTTTTTAATTGTTTAAGCCCACTGTTCGTTTGAATTTAAAGCGAACTAACCGCTGGTCGCAAGACTGCGGCAAAGAAAGGAAAGCATCGTGGCACGTTATTTAGGCCCTAAGGCCAAGTTATCTCGTCGGGAAGGAACCGACCTATTTTTAAAGAGCGCTCGCCGCTCATTATCAGACAAGTGCAAGCTTGATAGTAAGCCTGGTCAGCATGGGCGCACATCGGGCTCACGTACCTCTGATTATGGCAATCAGCTACGTGAAAAACAGAAAGTAAAACGAATTTATGGGGTTTTAGAGCGCCAGTTTCGTCGTTACTTTGCCGAGGCTGAGCGTCGTAAAGGCAATACGGGTGAAACCCTCTTGCAGTTACTAGAGTCACGTCTTGATAATGTGGTTTATCGCATGGGCTTTGGCTCAACACGCGCTGAAGCACGTCAATTGGTTTCTCATTGTGCAGTCATGTTAAATGGCAGCGCCGTAAATATTCCATCGATTCAGGTTAAGCCTGGCGATGTAATTTCAATTCGTGAAAAAGCGAAGAAGCAAAACCGAATTCAAGAATCTTTGAATTTGGTTCAGCAAACTGGCGTCATTAGCTGGGTTTCAGTTGATGCGGCCAAGCTAGAGGGAACATTTAAGCAAGTGCCCGACCGCGAAGAAATCAGCGGTGATATTAATGAAAGTTTGATCGTCGAATTATATTCGCGCTAATTAGGCACCCATAAGGAAAAATATATGCAAACAAACTTGCTCAAGCCAAAAATTATTTCTGTAGAAGCGCTTACCCCCAATCAAGCTAAAGTGGTGATGGAGCCATTTGAACGTGGTTATGGTCATACCCTAGGAAATGCTTTACGTCGGGTATTGCTGTCATCAATGGTTGGCTTTGCGCCAACTGAGGTCGCTATTTCTGGTGTAGTTCATGAGTATTCCACGCTCGACGGCGTGCAGGAAGATGTTGTTAATCTCTTGCTTAATCTAAAAGGCGTTGTCTTCAAATTACAGTCACGCGATGAAGTTACGATTAACTTACGCAAAGACGGCCCTGGTGTGGTCACTGCTAAAGATATCGATTTGCCCCATGATGTAGAAATTATTAACCCCGATCATGTCATTGCACATTTAGCCGCTGGTGGCAAATTAGATATGCAGATTAAAGTAGAAAAAGGGCGTGGTTATATTCCTGGCAATATGCGTCAATATCATGATGAAACAACGAAACTCATCGGTCGTATTGTTTTGGATGCCTCATTTAGTCCGGTAACGCGGGTTAGTTATGCGGTGGAATCAGCGCGGGTAGAACAGCGTACCGACTTAGATCGCTTGGTGATGACTATCGAAACTAATGGTGTGATGACGCCGGAAGAGACTATTCGTCAGGCCGCCAGTATTTTGGTCGATCAATTAGTCGTATTTGCTGCCCTTGAGAGTAGCGAAATTTCTGGTGAGTTAGCGCCAAGCCGTTCCTCAATGGTTGATCCGATGTTGATGCGCCCAGTTGACGACCTTGAACTTACTGTTCGTTCTGCCAACTGCTTAAAAGCGGAAAACATTTATTACATTGGCGACTTAATTCAGCGTACTGAAAATGAGTTGTTGAAAACTCCTAATTTAGGTCGCAAATCATTGAATGAAATTAAAGAAGTTTTGGCTTCTCGTGGACTGACTTTGGGTATGAAGCTCGAAAGTTGGCCGCCAGCAGCGCTGGAAAAGCGTTAATTTGAATTCGGCCCATTGGGCCATGCAACTGGCAGTACCTGATACGGCTGCT
>CAIXDG010000114.1 GCA_903918115.1 uncultured beta proteobacterium | reverse complement strand
TATATTGCTGCAGTTTTAAAGGATGCAGACCTTGCAATTTTTGTTAGTCCTAATGCAATCGAATGCGTCATGCGTTTGCTTGAACGTGACTGGCAAACATTCTCTAACAAGATTATTCCGGTTGGGGTAATGGGTGGTAGTAGCAAGCTGTCACTACAGAATCATGGCATTGGACATGAAAAAAATCCTACCCCAGTATTGATTCCTAAGAATAATGAGCAATGGGATTCGGAAGGATTGTGGCAAGAGCTACAAAGTCTGGGCTGGGATTTTAAAGGTAAGAAAGTGGTTATTTTTAAAGGTGAAGGTGGACGCGAATGGCTAGCAGATACTCTGGAAAAGGCTGGAGCCACAGTAGAAGCAATCTCAACATATGCTCGTGTGCCCTTAGATCTTGATAACCCGGCTTGGCATGCGATTCATGAGATGGATTTTTCTAAGTCACTCTGGTTACTCACCTCATCTGAAGCGGTGCGCTACTTGGGGCAAGTGGTCAAGGATCAATTTCCGCAAGGGCTGCAAACAGCTAGCGCTTTGTGCCCACATCACAATATTGCTGATGCCGCAGAAATGATTGGTTTTGGTGAAGTGTTTACTAGTGAGCCTGGTGATGAAGCTTTGATTAAAGCCAGCTTGGCTTGGTTAACGATCTAATCTCTTGGGTAGTTAAGTAAAGCTGGCAAGAAAATTTCATTGACTAGAATGGGGTGACCCTTTAATTGATAGAGGGTACGGCGAGCCCACAGGGGTGAACTTAATCCGGGGTAATTCTTAGAGCATCTCTTCCATAAAGCACTACTTTTATCTAAGCGAGCAATATCTCGTGGATGCTTCGCTTTGGAGAGCTGACGTGTTTTGGCAAAGAGTACCGCCCCCAAGGGCTTTTTACCCAGGCGTAGAACTGCATGATTGCTACCGCTAGAGCTCAAAGTAGGAATAACGCTATGCGCCATCACTAAGGGGATATTGTTTACGCAAAGCAGTACTTCACGCACTCTACAACGTCTAATCTTGAAATGGAAATAGCGACTTTCGTCGCTATTAAGTGATTGAGGGCAATCGCGTAAAACTTGTACTTCTAGTTTTTGACCAATTGCCTTCTCAATTTTTTGGGTGAGTGACCCAGTATCGCTAAGCCATGGTTGCCACTTTCGTGGCGCCCGATGAATTTCACCGGAACCGACTCGATTCCATGCAGAACGGAGACGATAACGGTGAGACATTCTTAGCTACCGCTAAAGTTCCGACGTTGACCGCCAGACTTTGGTTTAGCAAAACGTGGACCACCCGCTGGACGTGCAGGACGTGAATCAGCAGAACGTGCAGGACGTGAGTCAGCAGAACGTGCAGGACGTGAATCAGCAGAGCCAGCTGAACGCGCCTCAAAATGATTGCCTGAGCGATTGCCGCCGCCAGAGCCACCACCACCGAAACGAGATTCAGAGCGTGCGCCTGAACCATAACGACCGCCACCACCACCAGAACGGTTACCGCCACCACCACCTGAGCGACCACCAGGACGACCACCGCCACCGCCAAAGCTTGGCTTGGCTTGTGGCTCAAGGCCGGCAATCACCGATGCCACGATATCTTGCTGTGTAAAACGCTCGATATTGCGGATCTTGGCGCGATCACGATGTTCAACCAAAGTAATAGCAACGCCATTACGACCAGCGCGACCAGTACGACCAATGCGGTGCGTGTAGTCCTCAGGTTTCATTGGCAAGCCAAAGTTAATCACGTGACTAATACGTGGCACATCAATACCGCGAGCCGCTACGTCGGTTGCAACCAAAATCTTGGTGTGACCTTTACGTAAAGACTCTAGGCGACGCATACGCACAGCTTGAGGCATTGCACCGTGAAGGGCTGTTGCTTCATAGCCGTTTGCACGCAATGTGTCAGCGATTTTTTCGCTTTCAACTTGAGTGCTTGCGAACACAACCGCTTGATCTAAATTAGCGTCAGCCAAAATATGCTCAAGCAACTTATGCTTGTGTGAGTTGCTATCAGCCCAATGCAACTTCTGTTCGATGTTGGCGTGTTTATCACCTGCATGAGCAAGTTCAATACGCTTGGCATCTGTGGTCAACGCATTTGCTAAAGACATAATCTTTGGTGCAAAGGTTGCAGAGAACATCAAAGTTTGATTGCGGCTTGAGCAGCGTTTATCAATTGCCTCGAGGTCATCAGCAAATCCCATGTCGAGCATGCGATCAGCTTCGTCGATAACGAGTTGTTTTACATCATCCAAGCGAATTGCTTTGCTATCGCACAAGTCGAGTAAGCGACCGGGAGTTGCAACAACTAACAATGCGCCTTTCAGGGCTTGGATTTGCTTGCCATAAGGCATGCCACCCATAACGGTAGCAATACGGATACCTTTCATGCCACGAACTAAGTTCACTGCATCGGCGGTAACCTGTTGAGCTAATTCACGAGTAGGGCAGAGGACCAACACTTTAGGTTGAGCGCGACCTGGTACTGGTGAGTTATTTGGATTGTCTTCAATGAGTTGATTAATCAAAGGCAATAAAAAGGCTGCAGTTTTACCACTACCGGTTTGGCTGCTGACCAATAAGTCACCGCCAGCCAGAGCTTCAGGAATAACCTGTGCTTGTACTTCGGTGG
>CAIXDG010000113.1 GCA_903918115.1 uncultured beta proteobacterium | reverse complement strand
TACGCCCTGCTGACCCTGATATTTACCGTCCCGATCTTTATACGAAGTTTCGCAAACCTCATCGCTCTCGAAAAAGAGCACTTGGGCACAACCTTCGCCAGCATAGATTTTTGCTGGCAACGGCGTCGTATTAGAAAACTCTAGCGTGACATAGCCTTCCCACTCTGGCTCAAATGGCGTGACATTAACAATGATGCCGCAGCGTGCGTAAGTACTTTTGCCAACGCAAATCGTTAATACGCTGCGCGGAATTTTGAAATACTCAACGGTGCGTGCCAAGGCAAATGAATTGGGCGGAATGATGCATACGTCGCCATTAAAATCGACAAATGATTTTTCATCGAACTGTTTTGGATCAACAATCGTACTGTTGATGTTGGTAAAAATCTTAAATTCATTTGCGCAACGAATATCGTAGCCATAGCTTGAAGTGCCATAGCTCACAATTTTTTGACCCGCTGCGTTAAGACGTACCTGGCCAGGCTCAAAAGGGCTAATCATTCCCTCTGCAGCCATCCGTCGAATCCATGTATCTGATTTAATAGTCATGGCGGCATTGTAAAACCAACCTGCCCCTCTAGGGGTAAATTAGCCGGCTGGATTGGCTAAAACGACCCGTTCAGCGGCGTTATAGATCTCAAAATGCTTGCCTGAACAACGCGCTAGTAAGGTTAAATTGGTTTTCTGGGCTAGCTCCAGACCCATTTGGGTTACACCTGAGCGGGTTAGGAGAAAAGGAATGCCCATCTGTGCGCCCTTAATGACCATCTCGGAAGTAAGTCGCCCTGTTGTATAAAACACTAAATCCCGCCCGGGTAGGTTCGCAAGCCAAAGCAAGCCAGAAATAGAGTCAACTGCATTGTGTCGGCCAACATCCTCAACAAAATGTAGCAAACTTAACTTATCTTCAGCCAGGCGTTCAAACACTGCACAGGCATGCACTGAGCCAGCTTGCTTATAAATCGACTCAAAGGCTCTGACTGTTTCCAGCAGAGAAATAATGGCCGCTTGAGCTAACTTGGGGCCAGCAGGCAAACGAATCTGCTGCATATCCTCCATTAAGTTGCCAAACATGGTCCCTTGTCCACAACCGGTAGTTACCACCCGTTTGCTCGTCAGCGCATCGATATCTACCGAGCTGCGATGCGTTTTAACGGCCGCTGAATCGGTCTCCCAATCGACCTGAATGCTGTGAATATCATCGGGAGACTCGACTAAACGTTGATTGAGCAAATACCCCAGCACTAAGGCCTCTGGGGCGGCCCCGAGGGTCATTAAGGTCACGACCTCACGCTTATCTAAATAAATCGTGAGAGAACGCTCACAAGGGATGAAAGTGGTTTTTTTCCGCCCAAGCTCATCCGTAATGCCCACTTCCTGGACAACTGGCACCGTGGCTTTTGAGAGGATGATTTGCGAACTCATGGCTCATCACTTTAACCGCAGTCTAAAATTGCTGCTGACCCAGCATAATTGAGGTTTTGCAACTGAGTGTTTTATTCCGATATGAAGAGAAGTGAATTGACCCTGTATGAGTAGCCCCCAACACAATTTGTCCTCCCCAGCCCAGACGCAGTCGGCGCGACGGATGTTAGTTACCTCTGCGCTGCCCTATGCCAATGGCCAAATTCATATTGGTCATTTAGTGGAATACGTGCAAACCGATATTTGGGTGCGCTTTCAACGTCTTAGAGGTCATGAAGTGCACTATGTTTGCGCAGATGATACGCACGGCACGCCGATTATGTTGCGTGCTGAACAAGAAGGCATTACTCCACAAGCCTTAATTACCAAAGTCTGGCAAGAACATAAACGCGATTTTGACGCCTTTCAAATTTCTTTTGATAACTACTACACCACGGATAGCCCCGAAAATAAAACCCTCGCAAGTGCAATTTACATTCAGTTGCGCGAAGCTGGCTTAATTGAAAAGCGCACGATTGAGCAAGCTTATGATCCTGTCAAAGAAATGTTTTTACCCGATCGCTTTATTAAAGGGAATTGCCCTAAATGCAATGCAGCTGATCAATATGGTGATTCTTGCGAAAAATGTGGTGCCACCTATGCACCCACCGATTTAATCAAGCCTTATTCCGTAGTCAGTGGCGCGACGCCAATTCGTAAGGCCTCAGAACATTATTTCTTCAAACTGTCTGATCCCCGCTGTGAAGCTTTTTTACGCGAATGGACGCAAGTCAAAACCCCATTACAAGCAGAAGCCCGCAATAAAATGAAAGAATGGGTTGGTGAAGCTGGCGAAAGTAAATTAAGTGATTGGGATATTTCGCGCGATGCCCCCTATTTTGGCTTTGAAATTCCTGATGCACCTGGTAAATATTTTTATGTTTGGCTCGACGCCCCAATTGGATATTACGCCAGCTTTCTCAATTACTGCCAACAAAAGGGGTTGGATTTCGAAGCGTGGGTAAGGCCCAACACCACTACCGAGCAATATCATTTTATTGGTAAAGACATCCTTTATTTCCATACCCTTTTTTGGCCTGCTACCCTGCATTTTTCTGGTTATCGAACACCAACCAATATTTTTGCTCATGGCTTTCTGACAGTCGATGGCGAAAAAATGAGTAAGTCGCGTGGCACCTTAATTTCTGCGCATAGCGTAATTGAAACCGGCTTTAATCCAGAATGGTTTCGCTATTACTTTGCTACCAAGCTAAATGCCAGCATGGAAGATTTAGATCTGAATTTGCAAGATTTTATTGCCCGTGTAAATAGCGACCTCATTGGGAAATACGTCAATATTGCAAGCCGTAGTGCTGGATTTTTAGTCAAGCAATTTGCTGGGCAAGTGCATGATGCTGCTATGTCACATGCTTTGCTTAAGCAAATTCGCGCTGCCAGCGAGCCCATTGCAACGCTTTATGAAGAACGTGAATTTGCAAAAGCCTTAAGGCTCGTGATGGAATTGGCAGACTTGGTAAATGCGTTTGTCGATGAGCAAAAACCTTGGGATCTCGCGAAGGACCCTACACGTAAAGCAGACTTACATACGGTATGTAGCGTTACCCTTGAAGCCTTTCGCGCACTCAGTCTTTATTTAAAACCGGTGCTCCCGCAGGTCGCGATCCGCGTTGAACAATTTTTAAACCTGCCACCACAGCAATGGCAGGATATTGCCGTGCCCTTAAGCAGTAAAAATCCCATTCAGCCTTACCAACATTTAATGGGCCGAGTTGAAAGCAGCCAAATTGAGGCCCTAGTTTCAGCAAATCAATAAGCCCTTGAGTGATCGCAAAATCGTTAATAATGGTGGGTTGGTAAAGCAGTGAAGCCCATATTAATTACCATAAGTAACTGAAAACATTAAGAAATTTGCATTCCCATGAAAAAATATCAGTCTGATATCACCCGCTTTTTAACGCAACTAAAGGTCGATCGTCCCAATTTAGAGGCAGGCCAGCAAGAGGGACGTGCCTTACTTTGGGATAAAAAACCAATCAGTGCAGAAGATCAGCGCCGCGCCCTTGAGGCAAAAATAAGGCAACGCGCTTACGTCTACTCGAATGATTGATTCAATCGCGAGCGAAAACGACAGTACCCCATCAGTCACCGATGGGATGTCGGAAGCTTTTGCCAAGTTATATGGTGAGCCTCTTTTCCAGCTCCCTACTGATCTTTATATTCCGCCCGATGCCTTAGAAGTTTTTTTAGAAGCCTTTGAGGGGCCGCTAGATTTATTGCTATATCTGATTCGCAAACAAAATTTCAATGTGCTCGATATTCCAATGGCAGAGGTGACTAAACAGTACCTCATCTATATTGATCAAATTCGTCACATCAATTTAGAACTTGCTGCCGAATATTTATTAATGGCGGCAATGCTTATCGAAATTAAATCACGCATGCTCTTGCCGATGAAAAAAGCGGATAGCGATGAAGAGGTTGAAGATCCGCGCGCTGAATTAGTACGACGCTTATTAGAATACGAACGAATGAAATTAGCTGCGCAAGAATTAGAGCGTATGCCGCAACAAGGTCGCGACTTTCAAATTGCCCATGGCCACATCGATACTACGGTAGCAGTCGTTTGGCCCGATGTAAATATTAGTGACTTACAGACAGCTTGGCGTGACGTTTTACATCGTGCTAATCTCAATGCCCATCACACCATTACCCGTGAAGAATTATCGGTGCGTGATTTTATGACCCGCATTTTGCGCCGCCTTCAAAATACCCGCTTCGTTGAATTTAGTGAATTATTTGATGAGGCAATTGCTACTGGCATGGGGGTGGCAGTTATTATCGTTAATTTTATTGCCATGTTAGAGCTCTCGCGTGAAGCCTTAATCGAAATCACTCAAGCAGAGCCGTATGCCCCAATTTATGTGCGCTTGGCCTATTCGCCAAATACATGAAAATTATTAGCGATATACAGGAGTTGCGCGCGCACTTGCGTGGCCAAAATCGCGCTTCTTTTGTACCCACGATGGGTAACTTACATGAAGGGCACCTCTCTTTAATGCGCTTAGCTCGGCAATATGGAGACCCTGTCGTGGCGAGTATCTTTGTTAATCGCTTGCAATTTGGCCCGGGTGAGGATTTTGATTCCTATCCGCGCACAATGGATGCCGACATCGCTAAACTCGAAAAAGAAGGGGTTTATGTTTTGTTTGCGCCGCACGAAAAAGATTTATACCCCGAGCCACAAGAATACCGTATTAATCCGCCACAACAATTAGGCGACATTCTTGAGGGTGAGTTTCGGCCAGGATTTTTTATCGGCGTTTGCACGGTAGTAATGAAACTATTTTCCTGTGTACAGCCTAGCGTCTCCATTTTTGGTAAAAAAGATTACCAACAATTAATGATTGTTCGCCGCATGGTGCAACAATTTGCCCTACCCATGCAAATTATTTCTGCCGAAACCATCCGCGCTGAAGATGGCCTAGCCCTTTCCTCTCGCAACTCCTATCTTTCGCAAAACGAGCGCACGGAAGCGCCGCAGCTGAAAATTGCCCTTGAAGATTTGCGCCACGAAATATTGAGTTTAGGGGCAAGTGATCCGAAACAATTTTTATGCCTAGAACAAAAAGCGAAAGACGCCTTAATCGCACGTGGCTGGAAGCCGGACTATATAGCCATTCGCCAGCAAAAAGACTTATCAATACCAAGCCCTAATGACAATACGCCCTTAGTCATATTAGCCGCGGCAAAATTAGGTAAAACCCGGCTGATTGATAATTTAGAGGTCTAACCGGCTAATTGACTACTTTACTTGGCAGTCCAAGGCTTTCTAAAAATTGATTGACATAAGGTTGCCAAATTATCTTTCCATCGGTGCTGGTAAAAAGCAGATGAGAGTCTGAGCCAAAGCTGCCATAGTTAATCAATTTTGCATTTGGGTTACCGCGATGATAGTTTGCAAACATGAGATCTGACAATTGGCGGCTGAAATAACTGTCATTATCACCATATAACCAGAGGCTTGGAAGCGTAGTTTCCTGACCAAATATGCCGGCTGTTTTATATAAATCGCTTTGCCAGTCACCACAGCCCTCCCTTCTTAAGCCGCCAGCAAAATTAATCAGGCCCTTCACGGATGGGTCGGGTTTACTTGCGCCGTAGGCAAGCGTGGTCCAGCCGCCATGCGACTGACCAACAATTAACGTCCGTGTCTTGTCGACATAAGGAAGTTGATGCGCAAAAGTAATCACTGGCGGAATATCTTCAGCTTGATTGAGCCCATTCGCCTCCATGCTGCAGCCGCCGCCCATGTAGTGTCCACTCGACTTAGAAAATCCTTGACGCATGGGTACCAAGACGACGTAATTACGCTCCAAGAAATACCGCACCGGTGATAGGGGCCGATACCTCGCCTGAAATTGGGTTAAACCATTCGCTTTACCGTGATTAATGATGACCAAAGGAAAAGGGCCATCACCAACCGGCTTAAAGATGGTGGTTTCCAAAGCAACTGAACCTAAAAATAATTTTTTCGGGATAAAAACGACCTCTTCAGGCATTTTGCTTTGGCCAAAAGCCGAGCAAGAGATGGCCTGGCAGGCAATAAAAACAAGAATAGATGCAATCGATTTCACCGATAACATCGTCAAATAAGTAATGTGATCAGCAGTTTTGCTAAGAAAGATCTAGGCTTTGACCAAGCTGTAAACCTAAGCCAGCCGCTAATTCAGCTCCGGAGACCTTGCTACCATTCGCTACTTTGGCTGACTTGGCTTTTAATACTTCAATTTCTCCGCCATGACAGGCGATGAAAATACTCTGCGGACCCATTTCCGTTATTACTCCCGGCTTGCCACGGACTGCTGAATAAGTCCGGGTCACATGCTTAGCTGCGTCGAAAATGGTGATTTTTTCACCACCAAAGCTTGTCCATGCACCAGGTGCTGGGTTGGCAGCACGAATCAAATCATAAATACCCTGTAGATGCGAGGTCCAGTAGATACGGGTAGCCGCCTGATCAAACCAGCCCTCATAAATGGCTTGCGATTCATCTTGTATTTGCTCGCTATGCTTACCTGCCACGACCAAATCAGCGGCCTCCATTAATGCGGCGATACCCAAGGGAAAGAGGTGATCAAAATACACTTTGCCCAAACTATCGTTAGGTCCAATGGCAACCTCTTTTTGCAAAATAACAGCGCCCTCATCCAGTCCATCGCTGGGCCTAAATATCGTTAAGCCAGTTTTAGTTTCACCTAAGGCAATGGCCCAGTTTATTGCGCTAGGCCCACGATAACGGGGGAGCAATGAAGGGTGATACTGAATCATGCCAAATTTAGGAATCTGTACGAATTCTTGCGGCACAAATTGCAGCACATAAGCCATCACGCCAATTTCAGCTTTGCTGTCGGCTAAGGCTTGCGCAGCTTCAGGAGATTTGAGTGAAGCAAATTGCAAAGGCTTTAAGCCTAGCGCGATAGTGGCTTCTTTAAGCACCTCGGGCTTGCTCGACTTGGGGTTATCGGGCGGACAAAAAACGGCCACCACTTCATCACCACGCTTTAGAAAAGCCTCTAATGCTGCCTTACCAAAATCTTGACTACCAATTAAAGCAATGCGCATACAACACCCCTTGGATTAATCTACCAAATGAAATTGTTGCTTAAATAACTTCCTTAGCACGTAAGGCAGTTAACTCTTCCAAGCTAAAACCCAACTCACGGAGAATTTCGTCGGTATGTTCGCCCAGTAAAGGTGAGCGAGTCACTTCAGTAATGCTATCCGACATTTTGATTGGATTACCAACTGTGAGGTATTTACCGCGTACTGGATGATCGACCTCAACAATCGTGCCAGTAGCCCGCAAAGCTGGCTCTTCGGCCAATTCTTTCATCGATAAAATTGGGCCGCATGGCACATCGTATTTATTCAAGGTATTCATCACATCAAATTTCGAATGCTGAATCGTCCATTTTTCAATTTCAGCAAAAATACTCATGAGCCTTGGTAAGCGTGCTACTGGTTTAGCGTAATCAGGATCGGTAATCCAGTCTTCGCGACCGATCACTTTGCAAATTCCTTCCCAGACAGGCGCTTGCACGACAACATAAATATAGGAATTAGGATCAGTCTCCCAGCCCTTGCACTTCAAAATCCAGCCGGGCTGCCCACCACCAGAAGCATTTCCCGAACGCGGTACTGCGTCGCCAAAGTGGCCATTAGGAAATTGCGGATATTCTTTCATCACGCCTGTACGATCTAAGCGCTGCTGATCGCGTAACTTCACACGACATAAATTTAAAACTGCGTCTTGCATAGCCGCTAATACTTTTTGACCTTTGCCAGAATGAGTACGTTGATATAAGGCAGTAACAATACCCAATGCCAGATGTAAGCCCGTACCGCTATCACCAATTTGTGCGCCAGTGACAGTGGGCGGGCCATCATCAAAACCCGTAGTCGAAGCAGAGCCACCCGCACATTGGGCGACGTTTTCATACACCTTGCAATCTTCGAATGGACCAGGACCAAAACCTTTTACTGAGGCCATAATCATTTTAGGATTTAGCTCTTGAATGCGCTCCCAGGTAAAACCCATTCGATCAAGTGCGCCCGGAGCAAAATTTTCGACGAGGACATCGCACTGCTTAATTAAGCGCTCAAGGATTTCTTTCCCTTCGGGGGTTTTGGTATTCACCGTTAGCGAGCGTTTATTGTGATTCAGCATGGTGAAATACAAACTATCCGCATCAGGCACATCCCGCAGTTGACCGCGAGTTGCATCGCCCTCACCCGAGCGCTCGACTTTAATTACGTCTGCACCAAACCAGGCTAATAATTGGGTACACGTAGGACCCGATTGCACATGCGTGAAATCCAAAATTTTTACACCATCCAGTGCTTTTGCCATTGCTCTAATCCTAAAATGTCACAAAAATGCCATTTTAGCCTAAAGTTAAAGTGTGTAACTTAGGCATAGATGGGATAAGGGGTGGCTTGCATCAAGCTATTTAGGCTCGAGGGCGGCTAAACGCTGCTTGAGTTGTCGTTCTTCTAAAAAGCGCTCGGTTTCATCGCGGATAACCGCTGCTACCCCAGTTACTTGATGGGCCTCATCAAACAGCATGGCTACGGTAAATGCAATAGAGATGGTCCGGCCGTCCTTATGGTTCGCGGGCACCTTTAAAAGCGTGCTGCCATAACGAGTGGTGCCTGTTTCCATCGACTTATCAAAACCCACATTATGACGATGCTGCAAGCGCTCTGGAGTGATGAGAGTCAATGACTGACCAAGAGCCTCAACTTCACTAAAACCAAAGATTCGCGTCGCTGCGGCATTCCATAAAGTAATTTTGCCAGCCCGATCAGCAACAATCACAGCGTCCCCCATCACCTCAACTAACTGCGCTAAATCTACTGGTGTTTTCATCGTGTCGAAATTCTAGTTGGGATTCGATAAAAAAGGCGTCTATAAAAGACGCCTTTTTGCGTTAGATCAATGAACTAAGGAATTTAAACTGCTTTAGCGGCATGTAATTGAGAAATTTCTTCAGCACCATAGCCCAGATCAGCCAATACCTCATCGGTATGCTCGCCCAATACAGGTGAAGGCTTGACTTCAATTTCTAAATCGGAGAACTTAATTGGGCTGCCAATTGTTAAATACTTGCCACGTACTTTGTGATCAACCTCAACAATGGAGCCACTCTTGCGTAAATCAGGTGAGTTAGCTAACTCTTTCATCGAGAAAACTGGAGCGCACGGAATATCAAATTTACGCAAGATATCCACAGCTTCGTATTTTGTTTTGTCTTTAAGCCAATCTTCAATCGTGGCAAAGATATCAAAAATCTTATCTTGACGGGCTTGGGCTGTCATATAAGCAGGATCGGTTGCCCACTCTGGTTTACCAATGGCAGCGGTAATGGGCTCCCATGCGTGACCTTGAATCGTGAAATAGATATAGGCATTAGGATCCGTTTCCCAACCTTTACATTTCAACACCCACCCTGGTTGTCCGCCACCGCCAGCATTACCACCACGAGGCACGACATCGGAGAATGTGCCATGAGGGTACTGTGGATACTCTTCAAGATAGCCAATTTTATCGAGACGCTGTTGATCGCGCAATTTAACGCGGCACAAATTTAATACTGCATCTTGCATCGAGCAGGAAACTTTTTGCCCTTTACCCGTTTTCTGCCGTTGCATTAAGGCGGTCAAAATACCAATGGCTAAATGCATACCAGTATTGCTATCGCCTAAGGCAGCTGCGGAAACTGTCGGGGGACCATCCCAAAAACCGGTAGTTGAAGCAGCACCGCCGGCACATTGGGCCACGTTTTCATAGACTTTTAAATCTTCATAAGAATGGCCATCGCTAAAGCCCTTGACTGAAGCCAAAATCATTTTTGGGTTCAGCTCTTGAATGCGCGCCCAACTAAAGCCCATCCGGTCGAGTGCGCCTGGACCAAAGTTTTCCACCATGACATCAGAGGTTTTGATCATTTTTTCTAAAACGGCTTTACCTTCTGGTGTTTTAGTATCTAAAGTTAATGAGCGTTTATTGCCATTGAGCATCGTGAAATACAAAGCATCAGCATCGGGGATATCGCGCAATTGACTGCGCGTTACATCACCAGAGCCGGGGCGCTCGACTTTAATCACATCAGCACCATACCAAGCCAATAGCTGAGTACAAGCAGGTCCAGCCTGTACATGGGTGAAGTCAATAATGCGAATACCGTCTAATGGTTTGGTCATCTTACTTTTCCTTGGTTTTAAGAGCTTGAGTGATAAATAATTATTTCTTCGTTGCGGCGCTAGATGGATTTAGATTCGTTAAGCGGCCACTTTCTGTGCCTGCAGTCTCATCAATTACTGCATTAATTAAAGCGGGTTTGCCAGCAGCAATCGCAGCAGTAAGCGCCTTGGTTAACTCTTCTGGCGTCGTTACGTTATAGCCAATGCCGCCAAATGCTTCAATCATTTTGTCGTAGCGAATGCCTTTTACAAATACGGTAGGCGCAACATCTGCTCCGCCCGTTGGATTGACATCGGTACCGCGGTATACGCCATTGTTATTGAACACAATGGTAGTGACGGGCAAGTTATAACGACAGATTGTTTCCAGTTCCATCCCACTAAAACCAAAAGCGCTATCGCCTTCAATTGCTACCACTGGTAGCCCGCTCGTTACCGCAGCGCCAATGGCGTAGCCCATGCCAATACCCATAATTCCCCAGGTACCAGAATCAAAGCGCTTGCGAGGTTGGTACATATTGATAATGCTGCGCGCAAAATCAAGCGTGTTAGCACCTTCATTGACCACATTAATATCGGGTCGCGTTTTCAGCACGTCACGAATCGCCCGTAAAGCACTATGAAAATTCATTGGGGTTGGATTTTGCTCTAATGTCACCGCCATCTTGGCGATATTTTTATCTTTACGATCGGTAATGTCTCCAATCCAAGCATCATTTGGCCGCGGGAAATTCGTGCCCATGGCTGCTAGCAATGCCGTAACGCAAGAACCCACATCACCAATTAACGGCGCCGCAATGGCAACATTGCTATCAATTTCTGTAGGGGAAATATCAATCTGAATAAATTGCTTAGGTACTCCACCCCACGTCTTGCCTTTGCCATGCGCCAACAACCAATTCAAGCGGGCACCAATCAGAATCACCACATCAGACTCAGCCAAGACGTAAGAGCGAGTAGCCGAAACACATTGGGGATGGGTATCAGGCAACAAACCCTTAGCCATTGACATCGGTAAGTAAGGTATTCCAGACAGCTCCACAAACTGACGTATCTCAGCATCAGCTTGCGCGTACGCTGCGCCTTTACCCAATAAAATGAGGGGACGTTTTGCACCTTTGATCAAATCAACTGCGCGTTGAATCGCATCCGGCGCTGGAATTTGACGGGGCACTGGATCAACTACTTTAACTAACGATTTTTTACCCTTTTCGGCGTCAATCGATTGCCCCAATAACTCTGCGGGTAGATCTAAATAAACGCCGCCAGGACGTCCAGAAACTGCTGCTCTTATCGCTCGGGCAATACCAATGCCAATGTCTTCTGCTCGGTTAATTCGATAGGACGCTTTAGCATAAGGACGCGCATTATTTAATTGATCCATTTCTTCATAATCGCCCTGCTGTAAGTCCACGATTTCACGCTCACTCGAGCCGCTAATTAAGATCATTGGAAAACAATTGGTCGTGGCATTCGCCAGAGCAGTAAGGCCATTTAAAAAACCAGGAGCTGAAACAGTTAAACAAATACCTGGCTTTTGCGTCATATAACCCGCAATGGCAGCTGCATTACCAGCATGCTGTTCATGGCGAAAGCCAATAAAGCGCATGCCTTCAGCCTGCGCCAAGCGGGCTAAGTCCGTAATCGGTATACCTACCAAGCCAAAAATAGTATGAATATCGTTGAGTTTGAGGGCATCAATTACAAGATGAAAGCCATCGGTTAATGCTGGTGATTGCGTATCGTTTGTCATATATTTATAAGTATGTTTATTTATTAAGTATTTGGCCTGGATATACCCCCCCAAGCAAAGACGATTTTATCGCAGGGTCTTGATCTTAGGCTTAGGCACCTCTAAGAACATTGACTTAGGTCAAGTTAGCCCAAAATCGCCCTTGAATTGCCCGATAGGGGCCTACGGCATGCCTACAAAAAAAGGTCTTTATGCTTAATTTTTAAGCGACTTAAGGTCTCAGGAGATAAGTTGAGGTAGGCTGCGAGCTCTTTTTTGGGGAGTAACTCAAATAAGTAAAAATACTTCCGGACAAAACGCTCTACTCGCCCAGGGGCATCGAGCATATGCAAGGTGATGGTATGGGCCATGATTTCGCTCATTAGGCGCATGACTTCAAATTCAAAGCTATCTTTAATAACCTGGTGCTGATCTAAAAAATCGACCCATTTTTTTAAAGGCATACGCGCAACCCGTGCCTTGGTAACGCAAGCAATCGTGTAAGGGGCGGCGGTTTTCAGTCGCCATGCGGCATAACTAGTTTCGATATCTTTTTCTATGGCAAAACGCAAAATCATTTCTTTGGCATCGGCGCTAGAAACAATCCGTTTCAAAATACCGTCGAGCACAAAATACTGCTCCATTTGGGTGTCACCTTGATGCAAGAGGATTTCGGTTTTCTTTAGGTCAGCAATTTCTAGATGCCCTTCTAGCTCCAACATGCTCGCCGAATCGAGATGCTGCAAAATGACATTCTGACTTAACTGTAAGCGAATGAGATTTTTTTCAGGATGTTTATCAAGTATGGTCATGAATATATGAACTAAGCAGCCATCCCCTTGCGGGCCTCAGTTCGAGGCCAATGAAGTCCGATTACGCTATTGTAGAACCGTTCTCAGAATCAGGTAAACTAATCTGGTCGTGGTGCCATTTAGCCTAGTGAAATTAGGGTAAATGGTTAAACGGGAAACACTATACAAACGTGTGCTGCCCCCGCAACGGTAAGCGAGTGTGTCAATTAAAGGGTATCTGATTGATACGCAGAATTTGAATAAGCCACTGTGTAAGTCAATGCATGGGAAGGCCAAATTACTGAAACTCGTCAGCCCGGATACCGGCCAAGACAGGTGGAATTTTTGCGGACGGGGAGTGTCGCGCGCCAATCGTAGCAATGGTTGCGTCTGTTTTCTATTTGCAGCGCGCCATGCTCTATTGACGTCTTATCTCTTCATTCAAAATTCTGTTCGACTCGGCTAACGGGGAAGTTGGCTTAGTGTTCTTAGTGCAGGATTTTTACCATGCAGTATTTTTCTTTTATTGCTAGTGCGTCTTATACAAGCGGCGCATTTTTACGTATTTGCTTACTTGCCTTGCTCTGCGTCACTAGCGTGAACTCGATCGGGCAAACCGCAGCTGATGGTTCGGTAGCGGTGATTAACCAACCGAATTCAACCAAACCCCTTATCGTCAGCGCTACTCGTACGCCAACTAAAGGCGCCGATGTCTTAGCTGACTATGTTTATATTGGGCCTGAAGAAATTGCGCAAGCAGGCCAAATGAGTGTGCCCGAACTTTTGCAACAGCAACGGGGCGTGCAAATATCAACTTACGGCGGTCCGGGCGGTTTAGCTAGCGTCTATTTACGCGGTACCAGTAATAACCAAAGTCTCGTTTTAATTGATGGCGTACGTACAGAGTCATCAACTCTAGGTGGCGCAGTATGGAGCGCAATTCCAATTCAATTAATTGACCATATTGAAATTATCTTTGGACCGCAAAGTACGTTCTATGGTCAAGATGCCCTTGGTGGTGTGATTCAAATTTTTACTAAACGGGGCGATGGTCCTGCGCAATTTAGTGCCTCAAGTGGTTATGGCACTTATGGCACCACCATTAACACGGCCTCAGTATCAGGTTCGGTGGGTGATGATAAGCCAACTCGTTACAACCTTGGACTAAGCCAAGAGAACTCGATGGGCTTCAATACTGTTGCATCTACTAACCCCTGTAGTGCAGCCAATGCAAGCAAAAATTATTGTGCGCCGGGCTACCCAACAACCCGCACAGGCTATACGCGTCTTGGTGTTACAGGGCAGGTATCTCATGAGTGGCAAAAAGGCCAAGAATTTGGCGTGAAAGTTCTGGCTAGTAGAACGAACTATCAATATCCTGGCTACGATTACGATGCCTCTTTGCCGGAAATTAATTCTCAAGTAAATAACTTATCGATCGCAACCGTATTTGCACGTAATCAAATTACAGAGAATTGGGAGAGCTTTATCCAATTATCGAATACATCGAATTTTGGACAAAATTTAACTACGAATAGTAATGAAAGTATTAGCAGTCCACAAAATGATTTTTTGTGGAAGAACGATATTAAAGTCGGTCCCGATACGTTGCAGGTAATGGTCGAGCGTCTGGTGCAATACGCCAACACTACAAATATTAACGCCTCCCGGACGACTAATTCTGCTGCGGGATCGTATCAATTAAATCGGGGTAATAATTTGGCTACCCTAGCAGTTCGTAATGACACGATTACTGGGTATGGACCCATCTTTACCTATAGCGGTGCTTATGGTTATTTTCTGACTAAAGCGTTGCGCGCTAATGTGAACTACGGCACAGGCTTTAGAGCACCCACCTTTAACGACCTCTACTATCCTGGCTATGGCACCCCTAACGTCCAACCCGAAACGAATCGCAACGCTGAAGCAGGTCTGCATTATGAGCCGGGAAATTATGAACTCCATTTAGTGGGCTATCAAAACAAAGTACAAAACTTAATTCAAGCCTTGCCATGCACCTCGAAAGCCAGCGGCTATTGCCCCACTAATTTTGCCTCAGTCAATATTACTGGCGCCTCATTAGGCGCCAATACTCAGTTAGAGCACTGGAACTTAAAAGCTTCACTCGACTTACTGAATGCAGTTGACCAAAATACGGGATTAGCATTACCTAACCGAGCCAAGCAATTAGCTAACTTGGGCAGCGAATACCGTCGAGGGAAGTTCAATGCTGGCGCAAATTTAACCATCGCCGGTCAACGTTATGGCAATGCGAGCAACACCGTGACGATGTCTTCTTATGCTCTACTGGATTTATATGCGAGCTATGAAATTCAGCCTAAATGGTCTTTATTTGCCCGCTGGAATAACGCTTTAAATAACCAATACCAGCTATCCTATGGATACCTCACGCCGGGTTCTAATATTTTTGCTGGCGTACGCTACACCCCATAATCATTATTCCTTTAATAAAATCCCGAATACCTACTTAAAGCCATGCAAACGACGATGCCACGAACACAACTTATTTTGGGTGGCCAAAAAAGTGGTAAATCGCGCTTTGCTGAAACAATTGCTGCCAATTGGCTCGGTCAGTCTGCAGAGCATGAAGTATTGTTTATTGCTACTGCCCAAGCGTACGATAGCGAAATGCGCCAAAGAATTGAGCGTCACCAGCTTGATCGAAAAAGAAATTTACCGCAAATAAAAACCTTGGAAGAACCCCTGTTATTAGCAGCTGCTCTGCAAAAAAATTCGGCGCCACATCGACTTTTACTAATTGATTGCCTCACGCTATGGTTGAGCAATTATTTAACTCCCCATGTAATTGATGCTGATATTGATTCGCAAAAGCTAATGACTAGATATAACGCTGCCCATCATGATCTTCTGCGGGAAACGCATTCTAGCGTCGGCCCATTAGTACTGGTAAGCAATGAAATCAGTCAAGGAGTAATTCCAATGGGCCAAGAAACTCGCCAATTTGTAGATCAACTCGGTTTATTAAATCAAGCCATCGCAAAAGCCTGTGAGCGTGTAACGCTATTAGTGGCTGGTTGTCCGATCGCCATAAAAGGCGAGCTATGAAGCGAGTCAGCTCAGTGAGTGTAGTATTTTTATCTTTATTTTTGAGTCTCCCAGTAGGGGCCGTTGAAATAACGGATGATCTTGGCGTTACGTCTAGTTTTACCAACCCACCGCAACGTATTATTTCCCTCTTACCATCGCTTACTGAAACAGTATGTGTTTTAAAACAATGTCAAAAATTAGTGGGGGTTGATCGCTACTCAAACTGGCCTACGAGTATTAAGTCATTGCCAATCGTTGGTGGGGGATTAGATCCAAATATTGAAGCCATCGCAATTTTGAAGCCAGATGTTGTTTTAGTTGGGAAATCAACCCGCGCTACCGATCGTTTAAGATCGCTCGGCATTAAGGTACTCACCTTTGATGTTAAAGATTATCGCAGCGCCCAACTCGCCATGACTAAAATTGCTTTACTGCTTGGCTTACCTGATAAAGATACTGAACTACTATGGCAAAACATCATTGCTCAGGTCAGTTCAATTACAGCCAGTTTACCTAAAAGCAGTCAAGGGACGCGTGTTTACTTTGAGGTCAGTAATACCCCATTTGGTGCGGGAGAAGCATCGTTTATTGGTGAAACCTTGTCCCGCTTAAAAGTTACTAACATTATTCCCGCAAGCTTAGGGCCTTTTCCTAAACTCAATCCTGAATTTATCGTCCGCGAAAATCCAAATTTAATCATGCTCGGCTACACAGCCAATGAAAATCTATCAGCCCGACCAGGGTGGAATAAAATTCAGGCTGTCTCACAGCAGCGCATTTGTACCTTTACCGCAGAAGAAGCTGACGTCTTATCGCGCCCTAGTCCACGTATTCCGGAAGCGGCGCAAATTATGGCTAACTGCCTCATCGCTAAAGCCCCAAAATAAACTGCAATGGTTCAACATCACTTTCAGCGCAGCCAAATTCAGCGCCTCACTTACGCTGTAATTATCCTAACGCTAGTTTTATTTTTACTCGGCATGAGCGTAGGCAGTACGGGTTTTACGATGATCTGGCCGCCCTCAAGTGATTCGAGTGCGCTACAAATAATGTGGGACATTCGCTTACCTCGCACTCTAGCTGCTTGGTTAGCTGGCGCACTATTGGGTTTAGCAGGCGCGATCGCGCAGGGTTTATTTCGTAATCCTCTTGCCGACCCCTATTTACTGGGCAGTGCTTCAGGGGCAACCCTCGGTGTTGCCCTGAGTTTAGTCATGTTAAGCACTACCTTATTTACTGAAAATTGGTTACAGCGACTAGGCATAACGAGTATTGCCTTTATCGGTGCCTTAGCAGGCGTCGTTATTACAGTAATTCTAGCCAGAGGTTTTCAACATACTTTTCGCTTACTGTTAGCTGGCGTGATTGTGGGAGTGATATTGGCTGCCATCAGCTCCTTTTTTGCGATTATGCATCCCGAAATATTGCCCGCGATGCAATCTTTTATGTTGGGTACAACTAGCTTTGCTGGATGGTCTGCGTGCCAGCTGATGTCAGTCGTGTTAATTACTTGTTGCTTAGTTGCCTGGTCTTTATCTAAAGCGCTCGATGCCTTAACTCTAGGTGAACTGACAGCCATCAGCTTAGGTATGAGATTAAATTTTGCGCGTGGTATCTTAATTGTGGTCTTAGCGCTCGCAACTGGTGCAGCAGTGAGTCAAGTGGGTTTAATTGCATTTGTTGGCTTGGCGGCTCCACATTTAGCGCGCTCGCTCATTAAAGTAGTGCATCGAACTTTATTAATCTATTCAACCCTAATTGGTGGCATTTTATTGTTGGGTGCCGATATTTTGGCTAGGGCGTTAATAGCACCGCAAGAATTACCTGTCGGCCTCTTAACCGCCATATTAGGGGGCTCTTATCTTTTATGGCTAATGCACGCTGGACAAAATCGAGCAAAATAATGATGTCATTAACGCCGATCATCATTACCAATCAGCTTACTACAGTGCTAGCCAATGTAGAAGTCTTGCAGGATATTAATTTACAGATTCCCCAAGCGTGCTGGACTAGTGTGATTGGCCCAAATGGTGCGGGGAAGTCGACCTTACTGAAGGTTATTGCCGGCCTCTTACCTGATCATAATCAAGTACTAATATATGGGCAAACCAAAAAAGAAATTAAACCGCAAATTCGGGCTAGAAAAATTGCTTGGCTAGGTCAAAATGAAACGATTAGCGACGATCTACTAGTCTACGATTTAGTCATGCTAGGACGTTTACCTCATCAAGCTTGGATGAGTAACGCTAGTCAAGCAGACCATCAAGCAGTACAACACGCATTAGCCTTAACTAACACAGCAGAATTAGGTCAGCGACCTGTAAATGAATTATCTGGCGGGGAGTGTCAGCGCGTTTTGATTGCGCGTGCGCTGGCGGTTGAGGCCGAAATTTTGCTGCTCGATGAACCCTTAAGCAATCTCGACCCACCCCATCAAGCAGATATGATTAAACTCTTTCGCTCCCTTACGGCAAGCGGAACAACAGTCATCAGTGTTTTGCATGATATAACTTTTGCTTTGCAAGCTGAGCAGATGATCATTATTAAGAACGGTACCTTAATGTATCAAGGGGCTACTAATGAGGTCCAAACACATTCCCAAATTGAAGCTGCATTTGAGCAACGCATCAAGATATATCCCCTTGAAGGCGCTTGGGTTTCATTACCTCACCATCCCATTCATCCACTGGAAAAATAAATGCAAATTGAAGCTCCTCCAATAGATAAGCCCTATGAAAAATCTCCCGGCGAACGCCGTGGGCTAGTTCTCATTTATACCGGCAACGGCAAAGGGAAAAGTACCGCCTTATTTGGTTTATCGCTGCGTGCCCATGGGCGTGAGAAAAAAGTAAAAATTTATCAATTCATGAAAGTTCCCAGTGCACGTTTTGGCGAACATCGCATATTTGAAAAATTAGGCATCCCCATTGAAGGCTTAGGGGATGGATTTAGCTGGAAAAGTAAAGATTTAGAACGTTCAGCACAACTTGCACTAAATGGCTGGGAAAAAGCCAAGCAAAGCATTCTTAGCGGCGACTATTTCTTAGTTGCTTTAGATGAAATTACCTATCCCCTTATTTATGGCTGGATACCGTTAGCCGATGTAGTTGAAACATTGCAAAAACGTCCAAGCCATGTTCATGTTTGCCTCACGGGTAGACGCTGCCCGCAGGAGGTTATTGATATTGCCGATACCGTGAGCGAAATGCAGCAAATTAAGCATGCCTTCGACGCAGGTGTACCAGCGCAACGTGGCATTGAAGATTAACGCTCACATAGATATTCATGCTTGAATTTATATTCATTAGTTCTGCCCTACTCTGTCAAGGGTGGCAAGCTATATATCCCCCTACTGAAAAATTGTATGCCCGCTAAATGTGTCATGGTCTTAGGCACCTCAAGCGGTGCAGGTAAAAGCTGGATAACTACCGCGCTATGTCGCTGGTATGCTCGACAAGGCTATAAAGTAGCGCCCTTTAAAGCGCAAAATATGAGTAATAATGCGCGCGTCGTGCATTCGCGCCAGAGCTCGGCAACGGTATTTAGTAATGCCGATCAAGCTTGCGGTGAAATTGGCTCGGCGCAATATTTTCAAGCTCTAGCAGCGCATGCCGAACCTAATGTCAACATGAATCCGGTACTACTCAAGCCCGAAGCGGATACCCGCAGTCAAGTGATTTTATTGGGCAAAGTGAATACCGAATTAAGCGCCACGCCATGGCGCGAGCGGAGTGAAAAAATTTGGCCATGTATTCAACAATCTCTCGATTACTTAATTGCAGATAATGATGTAGTAGTCATAGAAGGTGCGGGCTCACCAGCTGAAATTAATTTAATGGCTAGTGATATTGTGAACTTACGTGTTGCCCGTTATGCAAACGCGCAATGTATCTTAGTAACCGATATTGATCGCGGTGGTGCTTTCGCTCATCTTTATGGCACTTGGGCTTTGCTTCCCAAGACAGATCAGCAGTGCATCAAGGGGTTTTTGTTGAATAAATTTCGGGGAGATCCGAGTCTACTTGCTCCTGCTCCAGAACAATTAAAATCATTAACTGGGATCCCTATTATTGGGACTATTCCCATGCTGTTTGATCATGGTCTCCCAGAAGAAGATGGCATATTCGATGAGCGCACACTGGGTAAAAAAGCTGGCGCCCTCAAAGTTGCAGTTGTAGTCTATCCCCGCATCAGTAATTTAGACGAATTTCAACCCCTTAAAAATATTACCGATTTAGAACTAATTTGGGCTCGTCAGCCAAGCTCTTTAGAAGATGTCGATTGGATTATTTTGCCTGGCTCAAAACATACTAGCGCTGATTTAGCCTGGTTAAAACAATACGGCTTTGAGCAGGTCATTGAGAAACATATCCGCCAAGGAAAAATGGTGCTCGGTATATGCGGGGGTTTACAAATGCTTGGCCAAGTGATGCATGATCCATTTAATATTGATGGCGCTGCAATGGGTCTAGGGCACTTAGCAATTCAGACAACTTTTGCTAAGGATAAGCAAGTCAATAAAATTTCCGCTCGCTTTGATCGAGTTAATGGCCCTTGGTCTGCTTTATCTGATTTAGAGGTATATGGCTATGAAATTCATCATGGTAAGTCTTCTCGCCAAGAGGCAGATGAAGAAAATCAAGCGCTGATATCAGCAGAAATTATTCCCGACCTAGCCTGGCAAAATGCGCGTGGTAATGTAATTGGTATTTATATGCATGGGCTATTCGAAGATCCAGTAGTGATTAAATCACTCTTCGGCAAAGAAGCCAAAACATTAGAGGTGGTTTTTAATAATCTTGCAGATTTAATTGGGCAACATATTCCAAAAGAAACCTTACTCTCCTTGGTTAATTGAAAGTATCTGATGGATATTGAATTACCCCTCATCGCTCCACTCGATAACTTGAAATTAGGCGCATTAATTCAAACCGAGCTGAACAATAAAACCAAACCGCTGGGCTCCTTGGGTCAACTTGAATCATTAGCTAAACAGTTAGGCTTAATTTTAAATACCCCAAACCCAATCCTAGTGCAACCACAGTTAGTCGTTTTCGCTGGTGACCACGGCTTAACTGCCCAGGGTATTTCTGCATTTCCGAGTGATGTTACTTGGCAAATGGTCGAGAATTTTTTAGCTGGTGGCGCTGCCGTTAGTGTGCTTTCGCGCCAGCACCAACTAGCTTTGACTATAGTCGATACCGGTGTTGCCAAAGAAATCTTGCCGCGCAAAGGTTTAATCATTAAGAAACTAGCCTTAGGTACAGCCGACTCAAGTCAAGCACTAGCGATGCAACCAGCGCAATGCCTACAGGCCATTAAAAATGGTCAAGAGATCATTTGCAATTTACCCGGCAACGTACTTTTACTCGGGGAAATGGGTATTGGGAATACTGCTGCTGCTTCACTCATCATGAGCCGGCTGTTAGGCATACCCATTACAAACTGTACCGGTGCTGGCACTGGCCTAGATAAAGCTGGCTTACTAAAAAAAATAAATGTTTTAGAGGTGGTATTAAAACACCATCCTCAGGCTAGCTCGGCTATCGAAATACTGAGCGCCTTTGGTGGCTTTGAAATTGCCACCATGGTAGGTGCAATCTTGCAAGCTGCGGCCCAGCGTCGCGTGATTGTCGTTGATGGATTTATTACTAGCACTGCTGTCTTAATCGCGCAAGCGCTTGAACCCAATATCCTGCAGTATTGTATTTTTTCACATTGCTCTCATGAACAAGCGCATGCGCAACTTTTGCACTATTTAAATGTGCAGCCCCTGCTTGATTTAGACCTCAGATTAGGCGAAGGCTCAGGGGCAGCGCTCGCATGGCCATTACTCATCTCGGCCTGTCAGCTGTTAAATGAAATGGCAAGTTTTTCTAGTGCCCAAGTAAGCACAAAAAATATAAACTAAATTAATTATGAATTTTATTCGCCACCTATTAATTTCAATTCAATTTTTTTCCCGTCTGCCAATTCCAAAAAGTTGGATGCGCTGGGCAGATTGGACTCCTCAAAAAGAAAGTGATAGTCTAATTTATGCACCTGCGGTAGGTTTTATTATTGGTGTCTGCTGTTCCCTGGTTTGGCTACTCGCGATACTACTATTTCCTGCCAGCAGTAGTAGTGCCCTCTTAGCTGCCGCTCTTTGTGTTGCTAGTAGCGTATGGCTTACTGGAGCCTTGCATGAGGATGGTTTAGCTGACTTACTCGATGGTCTGGGCGGCTCTCCTGACCGCGCCAGAGCCCTAGAAATTATGAAGGATTCACGTATTGGCACTTATGGTGGCTTAGCGCTCATCCTAGCCACTGTGATTCGTATTCTTTTAATTAGTGCCTTAAGCCAGGCACTACTTAATCCAGTGCAGGTGATCGCTGTAATTTGCTTGGCGAATGTCATTTCGAGAGCATGGCCATTAGGTTTAGTCTACTTGCTACCAAATGTTGGTGATTTAGCGGGATCGAAAACCCATTACATCACCCGCTTCATCTCCAGCAAACAACTACTAACCCTCAGTAGCATCCTGCTTGTCATATTTTTTGGATTGCTTCGATTGGGCTTAATTAACTGGCAACAACTCTTGCTTGGTCTATTGCTCTCAGGTCTCATTTGGTTTTATCTTAAAGTTCGTCTACAAAAGCGCTTGGGCGGATACACTGGCGATGGATTAGGCGCAGCACAACAATTATGTGAAATTAGCCTCTATATCGGTTTTCTCATTGCTATATAAATTCAGCCCATGAAGCAACTTTGGCTCATTCGTCACCCTCAAGTACAAATTCAGGCTGGCATTTGCTACGGGCAGTTAGATGTCCCTAGCGACCTTTCTTGCAATGCCATTCAAGCCCAATTATTAGCAACAACACTACCGCTTGGGCTAACAATCTACTGCTCACCACTGCAGCGCTGTCATCACTTAGCGATTACGCTTTTAGCACTTCGCAATGATCTGCAAATGAAGCTTGATCCTAATCTACGGGAAATGGATTTTGGCCAATGGGAAGGCCAGCCATGGGCTGAAATTCCCCAACATGAAATTGCTGCATGGACAGATAACTTTTTGCATTATCCAGCAGGAGGGGGTGAATCTGTCAGTGCTTTTATGGCGAGAGTGAACCAAAGCTACCAGAAATTTTCCAATACTTGTGCGTGGATTACCCATGCGGGCGTGATTAGGGCCAGTAATTTATTGCATGCTAATAAAATGCTTAGCCAGGCTAGTGATTGGCCAATCGAGGTTATTTCAGTAGGATGTCACCAAACCCTAGAAATGGGCTCGTAATTTAGCTCTTTATCTTAGATTACGGCTCGATATACAATGGATCTTATGAGCACCGAACCCAGTGAAACAACACCAAATTTGCTGACTGATTTTCATGCCAGCCTTGAGCGGATAAAGCAAAAAATAGCCCATATCCAAAAGGCTACCGATAGCTTGCGCCAAGATCGAGTAGCCCTTGAAACCAAAATTGAAGATGCCCAAAAACGCATTCAGCACATCTTAAGCCGGCTGCCCGATCAGGGCGATGCGCGCCAACTCAATTTGCTCGGTGAATCTGCCAGCTCTCCTAGTACTCCAATTACAGATAATGACGACCATGAGCCAACGACGCATTGATGTAACCATTGCCGGTCAAAAAATCACTCTGGCTATTAGTGATGAACATGAGCCTCTGTTGCGCTCAGCCTGTAAGTTAGTTGATGAGCAAATTCAACGAGCGATCGCAGGGGGTAATCGTAGTCTCGAACGGGCCACACTGATGGCTGCTCTCAAATTAGCCGGCGATCTAATCACCGCCAAACAAGCTGCTCAAGAAACTCCTCAGGCATCACCAACCGCCGCACTAGAAAATTCAACTGAGCTTTCGCTTTTGACGAATGAAGTGAGTGCACTTGAAGATCAAGTGGATGCCTTGTTGAAAACCCTTTCCCTGCCTGGTTCGCCAAGGCCAATAGCTCCTTGAACCGATGCGAAAGCATACGGAGCGGTCTTTGCTACGTGGGCGTGAGCGTTTCGAAGTTTCATAGTGTCAGCTTCTGGCTTGATACTCCCTGTGCGTCTTAATGCACCCGAAGCGTAACTGCCGCTCCACCTTGAACCTTAGGGTTCAGGATGAGGGCCTAGCGGCTAAGGTGGGGAATCTTTTATATGTCATTCAATGACATTCTGCTGCTGCTAATTTGTGGTGGCATTTCAGGTCTATTAGCAGGCCTCCTTGGCATCGGCGGCGGTATGATTCTGGTCCCAATCATGGTGATCGTTTTTACCCACCTAACATTTGATCCTAGTGTCATTGTGCATATGTCAATTGCAACCTGCATGGCAACAGTGCTCTTTACCTCCACTTCAGCAGTACTCGCTCACTATAAACATGGGGCAATTGACTGGAAATTAGTGGCGTTGCTAAGTCCTGGCTTAATTATTGGCGGCTTAGTTGGTGGCGGTGAATTATTTGATTCCCTTAAGACAGGTTGGCTCTCGCTCTTTTTTGG